>JAIPJC010000087.1 GCA_021734345.1 Kiritimatiellales bacterium
GGGTCGTGTGTGGCAGGAAGAAAAACCAAAGAGGAGATGGAAGGATGAAAAAGAGAATCATAGGCATATTGATGGGTATCGGACTCTGCGTCGCGGCTCAGGCAGCCAGCGATAGCTGGAATGTGGACGCGAATGGCGACTGGACGAATAGCGTGAACTGGCTTGGCGGGAATATTCCAGGGTCGACCGTGATCAGCAACAGCGCGGATGTGGCGACCTTTGACTATGTGCTCACGACAAACCGCGTGGTCGCGGTCGATACCAACCGCAATGTCGGCGGAATTTCGTTTGGCGGAGCCAGCGTTTTCCCCTATGAGCTCTCCGGCGGCACTTTCGTATTGAGCAATGGCGGGACGATCCAGCGGACTGCAACGGTGGGCTTGCGCACCGACCGGATCGAAACGGGTATCCTGATCGATGGCGAAAATGGCACAGCCACCATCCGCAATGACAATGCCGGCAACAATGCCGGGCTGGTCATCGCCGGCGAGATTACCGGAAACTCCACGGCGGGGAACACCACCACGATCACCCTCGATGGCGTGAGCACGGCCAATAGTACGGGTGCCAAGAACAACTCGTTGACCAAGATTGGCGACGGAACCGCCGGAGGCAAGGTCAAGCTCGTCAAGAATGGAACCGGACTTTGGACCGTCGGTATACAAACCACCACCTTCAGCGGCGGTTTCGACATCAATGCGGGAACCGTGCGGTATTTCGCTGGTGGAAACCGGGGGTTTGGAACCGGAACCGTCAACATCAATGCCGACGTTGTCTTCAACCATGCCAATGGAACCGCGCTGACCATCACCAATAATTTTGCCGTGAACGGCAATGTTTCGTTCAACGGCAGCGGCAACACCACGTGGGGCGGCACGATGGATCTCGGCGGAGGCTCGCGTTCTTTTGCTTCCGGCACCGCAGCGACGTCCACCAACACGATCTCCGGCACCATTACCAACGGCCAGTTGACCGCATTGGGCAAGGGTCCATTGATCCTCACCGCCACCAACACCTTTGACGGCACGATTACCGTTGGTCCCGGAGCATCGCAACTTGCGGTCTACAGCGATGAAAACCTTGGGGCTGCCACGAACATCTTGATTTTGCAGAACTCGGTGTTCTCCACGTTGGACAGCTTCGCCACCAGCAAGGATATCTCCCCGCTGCCAGGTGCCGGCAGCGCGGCGATAGACGTGGCCGACGGCACCGTACTCACCCTTAACGGAAGGATACTTCACAGTGGAGCATTGACCCAGGCCACCAAAAAAGGACTGGGGATGCTGGTGCTCAATTCCGGCAACAATACCTGGCAGTCGACCAAGTATTTCCTCATAAGCAATGGCGGATTGAGCCTGGGGAACTCCAATGCGCTTAACGGCTGTGCATTGAAGTACAATGGCGGCGACCAGCTGGCCAACTCTTCGGGTGCCGCCATGGCACCGAACGGGTTGCTGAGCGTTTCCTTGACGACCGGCTTCCAGTTCATTGGCGACAACGACTTGGATTTGAGCGCCATACCGGTTGGTTTTGTGCAGACGGCAGGGACCACTCGTTTCCTCAACATTGTAACCAACTCGGTCACCATCGCCGGTATTCTTGCCAGTGGTGGCTCGGACGCCACCGGAGCGGTTTGGGTGGATGGAAAGCTGGTCAAGAATGGTGCAGGTACGTTGACCCTCACCGGCGCGAGCGGATATACGCTGGGCACGCTCGCCAACGCAGGCACGCTGGTTGGAAATGTGGACGGTGCGTTCGGAACCAACGATGTGACGGTTGCCGATGGAGCCACGCTGGTTCTCCAGGGCGGCTCGTTGAACGACTATATCGGCGACTCGGCCGATCTGGTGCTGGGAACCAACGCCAACCTAAACCTCAACTTCAGCGGCACGGACACCATCAACAGCCTGTCGCTGGATGGAGGCAGCAACCTGGTCGCCGCCGGCGTATACGACGCAGCCTCCCTCGGTTTCCATGGCACCGGAACGTATACGGGTTCCGGCACGCTCACGGTGAGCACGGGCGGCAACAACTACGACATTTGGGCGGCAGGTTGGGGCGTTGCCCTCGGAGCCGCAACCGACGACTACGACAACGATGGCCTGCTCAATATCTACGAGTACGGATTGGGTGGCAACCCGACCAATGGATCCAGCCAAGGGAACTCGCCGGTATTCGGTGCGCAGACCCTCGGGGGCACCAACTACTTCGGCTACATCTATCCGAAGTTGAAAGATCCAAACAGTAGCATTACCTACAAGCTGGCACTCACGACCGATCTGGTAAACATCGGTTGGACGACCAATTCGGGCTACATCGTATACGGAACCTATATTGCTCCGAGTGGTGATTTCAACTACGTCACCAACGTGACCACCACGGTGGAAAGCGCGAAGTTCATCCGCCTGATTATTGAATAGGGCTAGCGCTTCAAAGTTAATGCAAACAGGCCGGAGGTTTTATACTGACGGCCTGTTTTTTTTCTTGAGAGACCTTAGCGTTGTTGTAGCCGGGGTCGGTGACCCCGGATCCTACGACGAGCTTGTTTGCTGCGAAAGAACGGGGTTGACGCCCCATCGACAACTCTAAAGGTACATTTTTATAAACGCTTTGGCGGGCAGAAGAGTCCAACATTAGAAGGTGGTCGTGGCGGACACGGAATATGGCAAGGGAAACGATAATGAAAAGACATGATTATTCGGTGCGGACAAGACGTTTGGTGGCGGCGTGTATTTTCCTTGTGGTTGGCGTGTGCCTGCCGGTGCAGGCGACGGATATAGTCAAGGCAAGCAATACAACCGACCTGAATCAAACCGGGAGTTGGGTGGGTGCAGTTGTTCCCGGGTCGGGTGACCGTGCGGTGTATTCCCAAACACCCGCCCGCACCACGGCGTTGGGCGGAGACTTGTCGTGGAACGGGATCGTGCTAACCAACAATACCGCGTCATGGACGATCAGCGCAGGCAACACCCTCGCACTAGGGGTAGGCGGGGTTGATATGTCAAACGCCGGAGCCAACCTCGTAGTGAACTCGGCGGTAAACCTTGGCGTTGCGCAAACGTGGAATGTTGCCAGTTCTCGGTCCATCACGGTTGGCGGTGTGGTTTCCGGCGGAGCGGGGAGTGCCCTGATCAAGAATGGAGCAGGTACGCTGACGCTCAACAATTCCGCTAATTCATACAGCGGCGGTACGGTTGTCAATGGCGGCACGCTGGCCGCTGGCATCAATAATCCGTTCGGCTCCGGTGCACTGACCCTGAATGATGGTGCTTTGCTGGCACTGGGCGGGAAAACAATTACAAATGCGGTGGTCATTCCGGCGGGTCAAAACGCAACCCTTAACGCCAACGCCACCCTTAACGGCCCGATCAGCGGGAGCGGTAGCCTGACCCATGTCAGCAGCGGGGCATTCAAACTGCTGCTGGGAGCCGATAACAGCGGTTTTTCCGGCATAATTACCAACACGTCAACGCTCAGTGTGAAGCATCGGAATGCCCTGGGCTCCGGCACGCTGTATATGAAGGACGAAGCTGGACTTCATAGTTCGTTGGCCGCCAATACGGCTTTGCTCGGATTCCATGCCCTCCCAAATAATATCGTTCTGTTGAACACCGCCCAACTCGGCGCAACCAGCAGCACGGGCGCGTTTGAATTGAAGGGGATCATTAGCGGAATCGGCGGCCTGATCGCCAACCACCCGCTTGTGACGGTGACGCTGAGCGGGGCGAATACCTACAGTGGCGTTACCGACATCGCGAAAGGCGGATTGATTGTAAACGGCAGCTTGCAGAGCCCTCTGATTACGGCGGCCTCCGGCACGACGTTGGGCGGAACGGGGACGGTGCAGGGCGTGTTGATGAATGCCGGTTCGCTGCTGTCGCTGGGCACGGATACCCCCGGCACCATGACCTTCATGGGCAACCTGACGCTGGCCGCTGAATCCACCAACATCATGAAGGTATTCAGTACCAACTCCTATGACGTTCTGATGGGTGCCGGAACCAACGATCTTGTTTTGAACGGCACGATACGCCTTGATTTCACCAGCGACGTCTCGATTGAAGCAGGCGATGCGTTCAATGTGTCCCAGCTGTTCGAGAACTGGAATTCCATAACGCAAGGTTCCACTATTTCCTTTGAAACAATCGGCCTGCCGGGCAGCTTGACGGCGGATCTCTCTACGGTGGGGATCGACGGGATCATCACCATTGTTCCGGTGCTGGTGGATCCGATCGTCCTGCCGTCCCACTTTCCGATCTCCATGACCTATCACGGCCCCAAACCGGGAACCAATACCGTCGCCGATGAATTGTTGAAATATACCAATGTTGAAATCATTGGCGCGGTGGCTGATGGCGTATGGGATGAAGTGCGGGCGACTTTTCCCAACAAGATGGTCCTGAAGCAGGACGCATGGGGCGGTACCGTGAGCGTGGGCATGCAATCCGCCTTCCCGGGGCATTGGTTGCTGAAGACCGGCACGAAGCTTTCAGCCGACTGTTCTGAAACCGATACCGTGCTGTATGTGGACAACTACAGCCGTCTGGCAACGAGCCAGACGCCTGTGACCCGAGACTTGAATAACAACAACGCCTATTTGTTGATGTATGCATTGGATGGTAGCGGCAAGCCGGACTGGTCCCGCGCCGAGCACATTAAAATCACGGCGGTGAACACCGCCAACGGTTCAATCACGGTTGAACGCGCCCAGCAGGGCTCCCTGCCGCTGGCCTTCACGAGTGGCCAGGCGGTGATCGCGCGGCACATGCTCTTCTGGTATAACGACCCCGGCGGCCAATGGCAGCTCAACTTCAGCCTGCAATGCCCGCGCGGCGGTCCGCTCAACTTGACGGCGGCGGAATGGTTTGCCCGGGAGATCAAGAAGCTGATCGATACTTCGGGAGCAGACGGTGTCGAGTTCGACGTAGCCCGCTGGCAGTGGGGAAATCTCGGCGGCAATACGATGGATTGCGACAATGATTTGGTGGTGGATTATGGTTATATCGATGGCGTGCAGAGCTTCGGTCTCGGCGGACAGGTCTTCGTCCGGGAACTGCGCAAGCTGCTGGGCCCCGGCAAGATTATCCAGATGGACAGCAACGGCGCGTTCGGCCAGCAGCGGGGCTGGAAATATGTCAACGGCTGCCAGATGGAGAGCTTCCCGGACGCCAACCATTTCGATATGTTTTCCGAGGCGTTCCTGCACCTGCGCCAGTACCGGGACAACATAGAATCGTTGCCGAACTTCAGCTATACCTATGTTAAAACACCCACCACGACCTTTGAAAACCTGTATGACAACGGGAACAGCATCGACTGGCATTTCCGGACCGGCTTTGCGGCGGCGTTGCTGACCGGCATGCCGAGCCCTTTCACCAGCATCGCCGATGCGAACTTCGATCCCGGCGAATTCGATCCCAATGCAACCAACACGGTCGGCGGAAGCGATACCGCATTCTACAAGTGGGACGAGTATGTGGGTGGATCGCTGGACGATTGGCAGTGGTTGGGGAAACCGCTTGGCCCGGCCACACAAGTATTGGATGACATGGGCGTATCGAATTTGCTCAGCCAGTCCACTTGGAACTGGATTGTTGAACCGGACTTTACTTCGGCCTGCGCCATATCGAATGGCGAATACTCGGCCGAGATCAGCGGATTGGCCTCGGTGACCAATATTCTGCCGATCAATTTAACCGAGGATTATCCGGGTAGCACCGCCCCAAAAAACCTTGCGTTTGGAACCCGGCTCGAAATCGCAAGCGGAGCCCCGGTCATTTTGCCAGGCCAGGAATATACCCTCGAATTCGAGGCACGCGGCAACGACTCATGGGATTATGGCGGCCAGGTATTCGAGAAGGTTCCGCGGGCCCTCCTTATCGACGGCATTGCGAACTATGCGAGCGCAACCCCGCTCGCCCTGCTGCTCGGCCCGGACTGGACCTCTTACCGGTTGAGTATTATGTCGGATGCTGTCGCTCCCCATTCGATTGCGTTCGGTGTTTCCGAGCAGATCGGCAGTGCGGCGATCCGCAACATACGGCTCTATCAAGGGGGTGCCGAGCGTTGGGCGCGTGACTTTGAAAACGGCCGGATCTATCTGAACATGACCAGAACTCCCTGGGCTGTGGATATCGGCGCAGCGGCGGCTCAACGGTTGCTGGGTACGCAGAACCCGGATATC
Source organism: Kiritimatiellales bacterium (assembly GCA_021734345.1). GTDB lineage: Bacteria > Verrucomicrobiota > Kiritimatiellia > Kiritimatiellales > Pontiellaceae > Pontiella. Next base: position 6,185 of record JAIPJC010000087.1, read on the forward strand.
AACGATGGGCAGGTCGTCAACGGCACACTCACCGTGCCGTCGTGGGACGCCGTCTTCCTACGCACCGGAACCTTCGCCACCTGGCAAGCAGATCATTTCGGCATGGCGGTATTCGATGATTTTTCGACAGGTTTCGATGGGCGAAATGCTGGGGACTCCCTTGTTGGGTTTCCAATCCAGATCGGATCAGGCACATGGACGAACAACCGGACCGATGGATCTGGAAACTTGGGCGGCAACACGAAATTCCTCGCTGGTGGGGGCGTCACGGAAACGGCCGGAACCGGTGGCGGCGTCTATGTCCCTCTGGTCCAGCCTGCCGGGATGCTCGTGCTGGAGGTCGAGACGACCCTGAACGATTTTGCCACCGGGGGTAGCTTTTGCCTTGGTTTCCTACAAACCGTTAACGCGGGATATTTCCAGAACAACAACTCGGATGATGCGTTGAAAATCCGCTACATCCACGCTGGAGCCAACGCTGGAAAATTCCAGTTTTCCGTCTACAACGAAGGGGTTGCTTCGAATACGTCCTATTCGGTACTCACGGGAGCTGTGCCTGCTTCCAACGACACGATCCGGCTGTCGCTCTCCTACGACAGCGGCACTGGTGAGATCGTTGGCATGGCCTACAACCTTACGGGCGGTTATACGGTTTCATCAAAGACGATCACCGTTCCCGGCCTGGCCAACATGGATCATGTAGGCTTCGGCTGGGCCAGCATCCCCGACCAAACCGCTACGCCGTCCGCCAACCCCGGCGTCGTTTCGAGCTTCAAGGCTGGCGATCCACTGGTCGTGCTGGATTCTTCGATCAGCGGCGCATTGGCCGATCCCGATGGCGATGGACTCAGCAATGAGGAGGAATACATCGCCGGAACCGACCCGCTTGACGCGCAATCGCAGTTTTTCATCGAAGGCGTTGGCCATGACATGCTGAACTGGTCCGTGTTGCCGGGGCGTGTCTACGACGTCTACGGGACGACCAACCTGCTGTATTCGTTTGCGCCGTTGCAGACGGGCATTGAATGGCCGCAATCCGCCTATACCAACCAACCCCTAGGCAATCCCGGGCAGGAATTCTTCCAGCTCAAGGTGCGGATGCGCTAGAAACAGGCCCGCGCCGGCAACTTTGCGTGGCAGGCGCGGTTTGACGTTGCCGTGGAAGATCCCTACAGTCGAACCCCACTGGCATCCCTCCTAAGTTCTCGAATTGCTTGGCGGATATCGGGTCGCCGGGTGGTTTGGTTTGACGGAGGGCTGTGAATGAAAAACAAGACGGTTCCAATCCTTGTGATAGGGTTTGTTGTGGTCATGGCGCTCGGTGCGCTGGTCGCGGCTTTCCCGCTGAAAAGCGCGGTGAAGTTCTATCGGCAGGTGACCATGGAGCGAATTCGCAGCGCGGTGGATGTGCAGCCGTCGTCGCAAACCAATGCGGTGTATGTGGGATCGAAGGTTTGCGCGTCATGCCATGCGGACATCTATGAGGTTCAGCACCATTCCATGCATCCGAAAATGATCCAGGATGCGAAGGCGGATCCTGCGGTCATGGTCGCGGATTTCGCCAGCCTGCCGGCCGACGCGTCGTTCGCGAAGGACGAGGTGGTCTACACCATCGGCAGCAAATTCAAACAGCGATACATGCTGCGCAAGGATACCAAGGCCGCCGATGGATCCGCAGTCGAAAACTATGTTATCGGAAATTATGAATGGAATACGGAAACGCAGGTCTGGCAGCCGTACAAGGCCTACAAGGACTGGTACCACGACGCCTGGCCGGAGGACAACGCACAGATTCCCACCTCGCACACGTGCGACGGTTGCCACTTTACCGGATTTAATTCGCGGTACACGCGCGTCGAGCCGGGCGTGAATTGCGAAAACTGCCACGGGCCGGGCAGTGCGCATGCCGCTGACCCAAAGGAAGGTTCGATCTATGTCGCGACGCAGCAGGATCCCCAGCGCGCGATGGAGGTTTGCCTGCAGTGCCATATGAGGAATGTGGACAAGCGGCTGGAGAACCCGAAGGTAACGGTGAAGGATCTGTATGGCGATGCGCGCGATGGCCCGTATGGCTATGAACCGGGTATGCCTCTGTCGAAATACAAGCTTCAGGAGCCGTTCAAGCCGGGCGAATCCGATTCGAAGTTCTACGGCAACGGCGTTGGGAAGAAAAACCGGATGCAGGGAAACGATTATGTGCAGTCGACGATGTACAAGCACGGCATCACCTGCATGAACTGCCACGATCCGCATGCGGTGGACAACACGGCGGTAAATCCCCGCGGCGCACAGCAGTGCATGGTTTGCCACAAATTCGGTTCGCCGATCGGGCCTCATCAATACTCGGCCGTTGCCCATTCACGCCATGAACCGGGGCCGCGCAGTCCGGATTGCATCGACTGCCACATGCCCAAGGTCGGCCAGCATACAGGCAAGTCGCCCTATACCGTTCGTACCCATGTCTTCCGCTTCATCTATCCGCAGGAAAGCATCGACTACGGCATTCCGAACGCCTGCAACGCATGCCATGACAAATCGCTGGAATGGACCCAACAGAAAATGGACGAATGGGGCATGACGACGTGGGAGCGGCATTGATGAATTCGAAACGCTACGAGGGAAATTAAATGCCGGAACTTCCAGAGGTTGAAACCATTGCGCGGCAGCTGCGTGCGCGCGGCGTCGAAGGACGGCAAATCCTTTCAGTACGGGTAGAATGGCCGCGGACGGTGGAGCCGCTTTCGGTAGCGGTCTTTTGCAAGGAACTGCGCGGAACGACCATCGACCGGATTTCCCGGGAAGGGAAGTGGATGATGTTTTCGCTGAGCTCCGGCAAGACCGTCATGATCCATCTGCGCATGGCGGGCAGTTTCTCGATGGAATCCGGACCGCACGACCGGTTGGTGTTGCAGTTGTCCGGCGGCCTTTCGCTGTATTACCGGCATACGCGCAAGTTTCGCCGCTGGAAACTGGTGGATGATCCGCAGGTGATCCTTGCGAAGCTCGGGCCCGATGCGTTGACGCGCCGATTCACGCAAAACTATTTCTGCGAGGCCATGCGGGAGCGCCACCGGATGATCAAGCCACTGATTCTAGACCAATCGATCGTGGCAGGGCTGGGGAACATCTACGCCGACGAGGCGCTATGGGAAGCAAAAATCCATCCGGAGCGATTGTCTGATTCGCTCGGCGACGCCGAGCTCGGCAACCTGTTCAAGGCCATCAAGCACGTCCTGACCATCGGCGTTCGCAACCGGGGTACTTCGCTTGGCGACGGGAAAACCAACTACCGCGATGTGGAAGGGGAGTCTGGCGGACATCGCGAAAAGGTAAAGGCCTACGGACGGGGTGGAAAACCGTGCGAGCGGTGCGGAAACCCAATTAAAAAAATTGTCGTAGCCCAGCGCGGAACCCACTTTTGCCCCTCGTGCCAGACCATTTAGGTCAATAAAAACGGGTGTTTCATCAATATGTAAAAAAGATTCAATATTCCTGTTTACAACTCGTACATAATTGGTACTGTATCGGCATCGCTTGAGACCAATAGAGCCAACTAAGGAGAAAAAATGGAAAGCATCGATCAGGATTTTTTTGATTTCGAAGTAGTAAAAGTCGGTCAGCCCGTGCCGAACTTCGGCATGAAGGCCTTTCAGAACGACGAGATCAAGGACATCAAACTGTCTGATTACAAGGGAAAGTGGGTTGTCCTCGTGTTCTACCCGGCCGACTTTACCTTCGTATGCCCGACTGAACTCGAAGACGTTGCGGCGCTCTACCCCAAATTTAAGGCCGCCGGTGCGGAAGTGATCAGCGTAAGTACGGATACTGCGTTTGTCCACAAGGCGTGGCATGACACCTCCGACGCCATCGGCAAAGTTGATTACCTGATGGGTGCAGACCCGACGGGCGAAGTCAGCCGCCTGTTCGATGTCTACATCGACGACGAAGGTTTGGCTTTGCGTGGCACCTTTATCATCGATCCCAACGGTGTGCTGAAAACCGCCGAAGTGCACGATCTGGGTATTGGCCGCAGCGCTGCGGAAACCCTCCGCAAGCTGAACGCCGCACAATTTGTCCATGAGCATGGCGACCAGGTTTGCCCGGCCAACTGGGCTCCGGGTGCCGACACCCTGACTCCTGGACTTGATCTCGTAGGAAAGATCTAACTTCCCCTGGTTAGTTAACTCCCCACCCCAGGAGGGTGCCCCCAAGCGGGGCACCCTCCTTTTTGTTTTACCGGATCAACGTGGGATCGATAGGTTTTTGTAGAAGCGACGCCCTCGTCGCTTTGCGGTGCAGAGCCTCCTTGGAAATGTCCGAACAAACGGAAACGCGATGAGGGCATCGCGTCTACGAAATAGTGTTTCCCAGACCGTGGAAACCCGTTAGTGTGCACGCCAACTCATGGAGAAATCGAATGCGGTGTGGTGTTGCGATGACGACCCTGTCCCTAGCGTGGCTGATGGCAACCGGTTGTTCAAAACCGGCGCAGCCTGGTCTGGCCTTTTCCGGTGAAACAACGGTCGACCATGTGCAGTTGCTGGTCGACGAGACGTGGGTCGATGCCGCAGGCCAGCGCCATGTGGATCAGGAAATCTTCGATTCGGCATTTTCCATGATCGATGAAGCCGAGGATTTCATCCTTATCGACTTTTTCCTGATGAACGACTTTCTCTATTCACCGGCTCCGGGCATGCGGATGCTCAGCGCGGAACTGGCCGAAAAGCTGGTGGCCAAACGCAAATCGCATCCCGAAGTTGAAATCACCTTTATCACCGATCCGATCAATACGGTCTACGGTTCCCTCCCTTCATCGTACTTCACCGCCATGGAACAAGCCGGTGTTCGCGTCGTCTGGACGGACTTGGATCAACTGCGCGACAGCAACGCGCTTTTTTCCAAGCCATGGCGAGTCCTAGGCAAGCCGTGGGGAACCGGTCCGGGAACGTGGTGCCGGAATCCGATGGGCGAGGGGCGGGTTTCGATGCGAAGCATGCTGAAGCTAATGAACTTCAAGGCCAACCATCGCAAGGTGGTCGTCACGGAAAAATCGCTGCTCGTCACCAGCGCCAACCCACATAGCGGCAGTAGTGCGCATTGGAACGTGGCCCTGCGCGTCGATGGTGCCGGCATGCTGTTGGCCCTGCAGGCGGAGTCGGCCATCCTCAGGCTCTCCGGTGCCGCAGACTTCAAGATTCCGGAAGTCCGCATCGAACCGGCAACATCCGACCGGAAGCTGGAGCTGCTGACCGAACGCAAAATCAAGGACAAGGCCTTGGCGATGCTTGCGGACGCGGAGCCGGGCGCTCGGATCGACCTTTCCATGTTCTACTTTTCCGATCAGGATCTTGTCCGGGCCTTCATCGCCGCCCGGCAACGCGGTTGCGATATCCGTGTGATCCTCGATCCAAATAAGGATGCTTTTGGACGGACGAAAAACGGCATTCCCAATCGGCAAACCGCGGCCAAACTGGTGAAGGCGGGCATACAGCTGCGCTGGGCGGATACGCATGGCGAGCAGTGCCACGCAAAAATGCTCTATGTCGAACACGCGGATAAAACCGCCACGCTGCTGCTGGGTTCCGGCAACTATACCCGCCGCAACCTGGATAATTTCAACGCCGAGTGCGACATGGCGCTGACTACATCGCAAGGCGATCCATGCATGGGCAAAGCCCGCGCATCGTTCGACCGCTGGTGGTCCAATACCGATGGCCGCATCTACACGACTTCTTATGAAACCTATGTGGATCGTTCCATTTTTCGGCAGGCCGCCGCCTGGTGGATGGAGACCACCGGCATGGGAACCTTTTAAGTCTCGCGCCTCACTCATCACGCATCAATTCCACTTCCAATAATGGAGAATGTGGTTTATCAATAGGCCGCTTTTTACCGAGGGACCGAAAATGAAAAGATCGAATTTGATGGTTGGCCTGCTGAGCGTGCTGGTGGTGTTTGCCGTAGCCACGGCGTTCAAGGCGGCACAGTCGGTGTTGATTCCGCTGATGATCGCGTGGCTGCTCTCCTATATCTGCGGGCCGGTGGTCACTTTTCTTGTCCACAAGAAGGTTCCGCTGGGCCTGTCTGTTTTTGCCGTTCTTATCCTAGTGCTGGGCGTCTGCTACCTGGGCGGGACATTCCTGAGCGGGCGGGTGCGCGCGGTGCTGGCTGAGTCGCCGAAATACCTTGCGCAGCTCAATGCCATCTATACGGATGCGACCTCAAACCTCAAAATACCCGAAGACTATCTGGCCGAAATCAACTGGGCCCAGAAGCTGGGTCCGAAGGCTGCCGCATTATCGGGATCGCTGGCGGTCTTCATGGGCAGCTTCCTCAGCAAGCTGATCCTGGTGTTGATTTTCCTGGTCTTCATGCTGCTGGGGAAACCCTATTTCAAATACAAGGTGGCCAAGGCATTCCGTCCCGAACGGGCCACCGTATTGTCGGGTGTCATGGCCTCCATTTCCAAGCAGATCGGACAATATCTAGTGGTGAAGGTCGCCATCAGCGGAACTACCGGCGTACTGGTCTGGCTGGGGCTGACCTTGCTCGGCGTCGAGTTTGCCCTCACGTGGGGCGCGCTGGCATTCTTCCTTAATTTTATTCCAAGCATCGGATCCATCCTGGCGTCCGTCCCTCCGATTCTACTGGCGGTCGTGCAGTTCTATCCGTCGGTCTGGATGCCGGTTTTCACCGCGATCATCCTGTTATCCATTCAGATGGTGATGGGCAACGTAATCGAGCCGAAGCTGGTCGGTGACAGCCTCAACCTGAGCCCGGTGGTGATCCTGCTTTCGTTGGTCTTTTTCGGATGGTTGTGGGGCATAGTCGGGGCTCTGATGTCCGTGCCGATTGCGGCGGCGATCAAGATTGTCTGCGAAAACATCGAAGGGTTGAAGCCGATCAGCGTGCTGATGGGCTCAGGGAAAATCTGTATGAAGGAAATGCAATCAAGCTAGGGGAGTCATGGAACTACCGGATATTTTTGAACGCAAGGAAGTCAGGGAGTCGATCCGGCTCGCATTGGTGGAGGATCTCGGCGATGTCGGAGTGGATGTCACCTCCGAATCGCTGGTATCGCCGGAAGCGCAGGCCGAAGCGCATTTGGTTGCCCGCGAAGACTGCGTCATTGCAGGCGTGGCGGTTGCCAAAGAGGTTTTTCTCCAAGTCAATTCCTCGCTGGCCATCGAAACGTGCGTGGCGGACGGAACTTCTGTTGTAAAAGGAACCACGGTTCTTATCATCCGCGGTTCGGCAAAAAGCATCCTGACCGGCGAACGTACCGCCCTCAACTTCATGCAGCGCATGTGCGGTGTCGCGACGATCACGGCCCGGTATGTGAAGGCCGCCGGGAATCCGGACGTCGATATTCTGTGCACCCGCAAGACGACTCCGCTACTCCGCCCCTTCGAGAAATATTCCGTCCGCTGCGGCGGCGGAGTGAACCATCGCTACGGATTGTTCGACGCCGTCCTGATCAAGGACAACCACCTGGCTTCATGGGAAAAAACACATGGGATCGGGGTGGGGGAAGCCGTTGCCGCCGCGCGCGCAAAATATCCCCGCCTAAAGATCGAGGTCGAGGTCGACACCATCGATCAACTCAAGGAGGCTCTGGAAACAAAGCCTGATTGGGTGCTGCTAGACAACATGCCGCCGCCCGTCCTGCGCGAATGTGTCGCGCTCTGCAAAGGCATCTGCAAAACCGAAGCCTCCGGTGGAATCAATTTGAACACGGTCCACGACATCGCCCAAACCGGCGTCGATGCCCTTTCCGTCGGGGCGTTGACCCACTCCGTCCCCTCCATCGATCTTGCACTGGACTTTATCTAGGAAAGTGGGGCGGACATTCTTGTCTGCCCGGGCAGGCTGGAAAGCCAGCCCCACATAAAAATGAAAAACATATTGGTCATCGATATTGGCAACACCAGTACTTCCATCGGCTACCACGGCAAGGGAAAAGTAACTTGCGTGGGGCGCTGTCCATCGCGTTTCAAATTGGCGGAAGAAGTGCTTACCTTGCTGACCGTGAAGCCCGTCGATTCCGTGGTGGTCGCCTCCGTTGTGCCGCCGGTCAACGCCATGTGGAAGCGGTTGCTGAAACGTGCTGGACTTCCAACTCCACTCTTCGTTTCCCACGAGCTGGGACTCGGCGTCCCGGTCAATTACCCAAACCCTGAAACCATTGGGGCCGACCGTTTGGCCAACGCGGCCGCGGCCGCGAAGCTGTTTGGAACACCGTCGGTCGTGTGCGACTTCGGTACCGCGCTGACCTTCGACGTGCTCGATGGGAAACGTGGTTACAT
>JAIPJC010000088.1 GCA_021734345.1 Kiritimatiellales bacterium
CCGCCGTCTGCACCTCCGCACCGGAGACGATGCCCGCCCCGCTTACCAGCCAGCCGGTGATCAGCAGCCCGAAGGAGCAGGCGGCTTTCAGGAAAAAGCTGAAGACCGCGGAATAGCTGCCGTCCTTCAACAAGCCGCTACGGTGCTGGTTGATGGCGGAAATGTCCGCAATCATCGACGTCGCGAGCGGAACCAGAACGCCGCACCCGCCCCACCACATGCCTTGGCCAGTTGCAAAAAGGATGGTGGCCAGCGGAATGGTGCTTCCGGCGACCACCAGCGTTTGCCGGGGCTCTATGATTCCACAGCTGAAGAGGGCAAACAAAGACAGGCTGCCAGCCATGCTGATCGCAATCCCAATATATCCGGCGGCTTTTTTATCGAACCGCCGAACCAGCCGGGACAAGAAGAGCGCGCCCAGCGCAAAGGCAACCATCCCCGTTCCATGCACAAAGGTTTTTTCGTGTTCGGTAAACTGCATGTAGTTTACATAGGTGAACATTTGGATTTGCGAAGTCAGCAGCATGGCGAGCTGCGCAATTCCGAAAAACCCGAAAACGTACCATGCGACCCGGTCCTTGAATATCGCGCCGATATCGTGGAAGAAGGCCCGGAGGTTGTTTCCCTCCATCGGGAGATCCCGGCTGTCCGTCGCATAGCGGCGGGTCGAGAGAATGCAGAAAATAATCATTATAAAAGACGCGCAAGCCAGCACCGCACCCATGGTCAAATAGTTTCCTTGAATCACCGTACCATCAACCCGGCTTCCGTCGGCGGCGACGCCATCCTTGAAAAACAGAGTCCAGGCAAACGCCCCGAAAACCAGGTTCGTCACCTGGTTCAGGAAATACCGCACGCCCTGGAGCCGCGAACGGTCGACATAGTCCGGGCATATTTCAAATCCGAGTGCGGTATAGGGCACCACGAATATGGTCACGGCGGTGCGCACGATCAGGTTGACCACCAGCACGCACCAGAAGATAGCCGTGGGAGAGGAAAACCGCCCGGGCGCAACCCACAGTGCAAAGAAGGAAATAGCCAAGGCCAGGCCACCCCATAGGACATAGGGAAGGCGACGCCCGAACCGGCTGCGCGTATTGTCGGAGATGTGCCCCATGACCGGATCGGTCACGGCGTCCCAAAGCATCGTGACGCTCAGCGCAATCCCCGCATAGGCGGCGCCCAAACCCAGGACCTGGGTGTAGAAGAGCATCGCGAAATTGGAAATGCCGTTCATGGTGATGGAGGTTGCGCCTTCGCCCAGCGCGTAGCCGAAAATACGGGCCAGCGAGACTTTTTCCTTTGGTGTTTTATTTTTCATTCAATTCAACTCCTGTTGCGTTCATGTGCTGCAGCCCTATGCGGTCTTGCCCTTCATTATCCTTCAATTTTATATTTTCCGAATACTGGATCGTGACCAGCGGGCCGGATTCCGAACCGCTTGCGAACACATTCCCTTCCGCGACCAGACCGGCCACGCCGCTGAGCGTAAGTGCAGGGCCGGAAATCGCGTTGAAGGTGTTGTTCAAAAGGAAAATGTTTTTTTGAATCGGTGTCTCCGTAATGCCTCTCAGTTTTTTCCCGGCAATAACTGCGGGGGGATATTTGGCCCCGTATCCGCATTCCGAAATCCGGTTGTTTTGAATGACCAGGTTCCGGGCCCAGAATCCCTCCGGCCAATCGGGCTCGTTTGAGATTTCAAATGCATTGCAGGAGAGCCCTTCGAACCGGTTGTTTTCTATCAACCCGTTGCTCGCCTTGATGAAGACCCCGTAGCGCCGTCCATCGTGCATATAGTTGTTCCGGTAAACAAACCCGTTGCCAATGGTGTTCAAATTATAGGCGTGATCATAAATCTTCCAGTCGCGCTCCTTCATCGGCGTCCCTAACGGGGCGATGTTCAGCGTGCCTACCGGGTCCTTCAGCACAAGAGTATTGCCGGAAAACGAGACGACGGTTGTTTCCAGCATGATCCCTCCGCTCTTCGGATTGAAAAAGACCAAGTTGTCGCCGGGTTTGATCGGGGCCCGTGCATAAACCTTCATCTCTGTCGGGGAACTCTGGCTGAAAATAAAGATCGGAAGTCCGTAGATGTTCAGGCAGTCATCCGACAGCCCTTCGAATTCGCAATTTTCAATCCAAGGGCCAATCGGGGCGGCTTGGCAATGCACCCCGTCCGCGCCGGTCGTGATAAGGCGGTTGCCCTTCAACAGTCCCTTGCAGTTCAATACGTTCAAGAGCGAAGTCCCGGATCCAAGAAACAGACAGCTCGGACTGGCGTAAATCGTGAGGCCGTCGAAGGTGATGTTTTCCGAATTAAAGTACTGCCCGACACTGGCCGACCGTCCGTTCACCACAAACACATCTCCGATCTCAAAATTTGAAATCTCCTTTTTATTAGCCAGCGCGATGCGGAAACGGTTGTCCCCCAAGGAAAGAATATCACTGTACATGAAGAAGGATGGGCAGTCCGTCTTCAAGCGCCCCGGATGCTTTGTATCCTTCAGCATCCCCCAGGAACTCGTGCTTTTAAAAAACGGATCGTCTGGCGTCGGGAACCCCGGATGCAGTTCGAACACAAAACTTGAATCGGCTGGATCTACCGCAACGACCGATCCCTGGGAAAATGGAAGCGGGTCGTAATCGACCGAGAAGTTGCGGATAATTATGTTGGTTGAGACCTGCATCCAAGCAAACACAACATCCTGCCGGTGAATCAGGATCTCCGCGCCATGTCCATCGACGATCAGATTGCCTCGCTTCACCACCGGAATCGCAGCATTGGATATATCCACTGAAAAATCCGGCGTTACCGGCATGAAATCGTAGACCCCCGGATCAAAATCAATCTGCACCGGGCCATCCAGCGAGCTGGCTTTTTCAATGGCGGCGACAACGGCGGCGCGATCATCCTTCCTGTCGTTCGGAACCGCCCCGAAGTCACTGATGTTCAACCGGACTTTAATGTCCAACTGGGTTAGTGGCGCCGGACGCGTTTGAAGGATCTGGGCCCGCAACGCCTCGGCAGGGCTCTGCTCCGGATGGATCGAACCCCCGCAACCAGGAACCACGGCTCCACCTATAAACATAAAACCCCAAGCGAAACCTGCCCGCCATACCTTCCGTGAAATGCTTACTTTCATTTATCTCCTTTTCGATTCATCTACAGGTAGTCAATCCGACCTTGATCTACATTATTGGTTAGCGTGATGTTTTGCGAATACTGGATGGTGATCAGCGGACCAGTGCCCGAGCCGCTCGTGAACACATTATCTTCTGCAACCAGTCCGTCCACTCCACTCAGTTTTAGCGCAGGCCCCGAAACCGCATTGAAAACATTGCTCAAAATAAAAATGTTTTTCTGGAACGGAATGGCATTCAAAACCTCGGTGGTGCCATTGAGCTTTTTCGAGGCAATACTCACGCACGGGGCGACGCTCCCGTAGCCGCACTCCGAAACCAGGTTGTTTTGAATAACGATATTTTGAGCCCAAAACCCTTCCGGCCAGCCGATATTGTTTTCCAGCACCATTCCGGTTAGGGAAAGACCTTCGAAAACATTGTTTTCCACCAACCCGTCACTCGCTTTGATGAAAGCACCATAACGGCGTCCATCGTGCATATGGTTGTTGCGATAGACAAAGTGATTGCCGATGGTGTCCAGATTGTAGGCATGGTCGTAGATTTTCCAGCCGCTCACGTCTATCGTCGTTCCAGGTGGAGCAATGTTCAACGTTTCGTTCAACGGATCGTTCAGCGTCAGGGTGTTGCCGGAAAAGGACGCTACCGTTGTTTCCAGGATCACCCGGCCTTCGTTCGGGTTGAAAAACGCCAGCCGATCGCCGGGCCGGATTGATGCACGCGCATAGACTTTCATTTGCGTGGGGGAAATCTGCTCCAGAACAAAGATCGGCAACCCGTAGATATTCAGGCAGTCGTCCGACAGCCCTTCGAAATCGCAGTTTTCAACCCATGGCCCAATGCGCGCCGACTGGCAATGCACTCCGTCCGCACCGCTGACAATCAGGCGGTTGCCTTTCAGCTGCGCCGTACAGTTGAGGACATTCAACTGCGACGTCTGCCCGCCGACAAACAGGGAACTCGGGCAGGCATAGATGGTGATGTTGTCGAAGGTGAGGTTATCCGACCATTGGTGCCGCCCGACACCGCCCGACCGTCCATTGATCACAAAGACCTCGCCCGGCGTGAAATTGGAAATCTGCGAGGGCGTTGCCAGCGCGATGCGGTACAGGTTGCTCCCGACCAGCGATACGTCGCTATATCGGAAAAACGAGGGGCAGTTGGTTTTCAGCCGTCCGGGATGGGCGACATCTTTCAGCATGCCCCAAGAGTCGCAGTTTTTAAAAAATGGATCGTCCGGCGGGGGAAATCCCGCATGCGTCTCAAACGTAAAGCTGCCATCGGCGGACGTAACCGATTGAACGGTTCCCTGCGAAAACGGTAACGGGTCGTAATCAACGGAAAAGTTGCGGACAATCAGGTTGGTGGAACTAATGGCCCAGAAGGCGGAGACATCCTGCCGATGAACAATGACGGATGCATCGTGGCCATCCACAACCATGTTCGCGCAGTTTTGCAGCAGCATGGCCGTGTTGACTGGGTTCAAGTAAAAATTCGTGGTGACCGGCATGAAGTCGTAGGTTCCCGGATCAAAATTAATCTGTACCGGCCCGGCGATGGATTTAGCATACGCAATCGCCGCCTCGACTGCGGCGCGATCATCCAAGCCGTCATCCGCAATGGCTCCAAAATCCACAACGGCCACATGGGCCACGACATTCAGATGGGTGAGTGGCAGCGGGCGGTTTTTCAGAATCAACGCCCGCAACTCGGCTGCGGAACCGGTCTTGACGATGTTCAGGCGCATGAACTTTTTATCATCCGCCATGTCGGTGACATTGGTGACAAGATCCAGCGCGCCGCCGGTTATGTTGGTTCCCGCAACCTCGCATCCAAAGGGAGTCCAGAATCCGGAAACGAGGTTTGCGTTGAGTTCGACAAAATAGCTCAAGCCGCTGTTCGTATCGGATAATTGTGGATGGACATAGGCGAACCAGTTGGTTCCATCGACGGTCTCGATTTGAAAGCTCGGCGACGCTCCTTGGTCGAATTCATTGGTCGGGTCGCCACCCAGCCCATATTCATGGATGTTGGATAGCCCGTCGCCGTCGTAGTCATCGGTTTCGGAGCCGATGTCGACGCCCCAGATACTCGCCCATCCGGCATAGCCGGGCGGGATGGCCACGACCTGCAAACTATCAATATAGCCGCCGCCATTCGCCGCCGAAGGTTGAAGCCGCAGCTGGACCTGCGCCCAATACACGACCGGGTTCGAAGGCGTGCCAACGGGAAACTTATGGTTCAAAGAAAACCCGTTTGTGACGGTTGTTCCATTGATGGAGAGATCCATCGTTCCGGCATCGACATGGTAGGTCATCTTTGCCGTGATCACCGAACCGAGGGAATAGGCCCCTTGGAAAATGGCGGAAATATTCCCGTTGGTAGTACCGCTATAGGTTCCTCCACGAAGAACCACCGAAGTTGGATTAAACTGTACAAAGGGGCCGACATTGTTGCTTGTTACCAGCATTCCATTCGCATCCTGCTCCTGGAAACCAATCATGATCCATTCGTTCGTTGGTGTGCGCATCGTCACCGTGTATGAAATCTCTGTAATGGAAGGATCATCCGTCACGGGATTCGTGCCCAGCTTAACCCGGTAGCCCGCCGTCGGCTGGGTCGCGAGCGTCGACTCCAACCGACCGCTGCCATCCAGCCCGGTCGCAAACTGTTTTTGATCGAACCCCGGCGGGGAAACCTCCGGAATCGTGGTTGTCGACACGCCAGCGGTTCCACTGAAGTCGTCCTGATAGACCACCCCCGCCTGCGCTGCGGTGGACACCACGGCGATTGCCAGCAAAACCATTCCTGTTTTTTTTGCTTCCATCATTTATCTTCGCGGCACCTAGCCGGTTATCTGAATTGAATGTTGCGGGAGGCGGGATCGACCTTGACCGCTTCGTCTTCCGGAATAAGGGAGCCATCCGTTCTGGAAAAAACATTGCCCTTGAACACGACATCCTCGACACACGTCAACTGAACCGGCGCACCGCCATCGAAGACGATCGCATTGTTTTCAAAAAGAATATTTCCAGTTACCGGCGCTGCAGAGGGAGCGCCCGGAGCACTCATCGTCCGCATGACAATCGGCGTCCGGGGTGTTCCGGAAATCCGGTTGTTGCGGATGATCAAGCCGCGCGGGAACGGTCCTTCATAGAAGCTCCCGGTCTCGTTGCTCAATTCCACGGCACAACCGCAGACCCCCTGGATAACATTGTTTTCAATCACCCCGTTGCTGCACCGGGCCAGCACGGCATGCCGACGCTGGATGCCGAAGAAATTGTTCCGCACCACAAACCCGTCATTGGCCCGGCTTAGGTTATAGAACTGCGTGGCGGCAATATCCTTTCGAGGCGTCATGGTTCCCGCAACCACCTGCTCCACCGGCCGGCTGAACACAACGGTCCGTTCGTCTGCTTCGACGACCGAGATTCCGGTTTCCCACACGCCGGTGGTTGGGTACAACACGCCGACTTGATCACCGGCTTCAAAGGCCGCCCCCGTCAATACTACCCGGTCCGGAGCCAGCACTTTTTCCGACATGAAGGCATCTGCACTCATGTTGATGCTGTCATCGAACAGTCCTTCAAAATGACAGTTTTCGATGGTCGGCCCGATGCGGTTGTTCTTGCAGTGAACCCCGTCGCGCCACGACGCAATCAACCGATCCGTTCCGGGCAACCAAGTGACCGTGCAACCGCGAATCGTGATCTGCCCTTCGTTATGCCGCACGCCGAAGACCATCCCCGGTCGAACCGAGTAGAAGGTAAGGTTTTCAACGAGAATATCCGCCGACTTCCTGATCTGGACATTCTGCTCAAACATCCAGCCCTTGTCCTTCAGCGCGAAATATTCCTCGGCAGTGCGCCGGAACCGAGGAAGAACAAAGCGCTCACCCGCCACAATGGCCGACAGGTGTACTTTATAGGAATCGATCACAGACACCCGATAGACCCGCTCATCCCCCGTCCCGGCCGGCACAACGGTTTCGACAAACAGGTGGTCCACAAAATCCTTCTTCAGCGTCTTCTCCCCGGCCTCCATCACAATGCCCCAGCACCAAGAACTTCGCACGTGGCGCAGATCCCATTCGGCCCGGTCGGGAAGCCCTTTCGCCGGATCGTCGAAAAAGTTTCCGTCTTGCTGCATCCACTGCTCCGATGGCGGCAGCGGGAATCCAGTCTGAACCTTCCACAGGAAAAATCCTTCATCAGGCGAAACCGAAAGGATCTCGCCCTGCATGAACGGCAGCGGATCGTGCTGAATCGTAAAATTCCTGAAGATGATGTTGCGACTGTTGAACATTCGCGCCAGTCCGTGAACCGGATTCACAATCAACGTTGCCCCCTGCCCATCCACCACGACATTTCCCATCCCGGAAAAATCAAACTGGGCGTCGCTTTCGGTCTGCTTCCCGAGGCGATAGGTTTTTTTGCTAAAAACCAGAGTCGCCTTGCCGTCGACGGCTTTCATGGCGCGAAAGGCATCCTTCAGCGCCAATACATCGTCATGCACACCGTCGCCGACGGCTCCGAACTCCTCGATGGTAAAAACGGTCTGCTCCGGACTTTTCGACACGCATCCGGTTACGAGCAACCCGCTCAATCCAGACACACACGCCACAACTATTGTTTTCCTAAAGTTCATCATTTTTGCTCCATCACGTGCCAGCCTGCCGGAACGTGTACCGTTTTTTGAACCGACCCGTCTGTTCCTCGCTTCCATTCCAATTCAATCCATCCGTCCGCTACCGGAACTTTTCCTGCGCATCCATCCAGCGGAAGATTTTCGGGCACCTTGATTCCGACGGTTTTATTCACGGCGTCAATCGAGGCAAGACCCAACACATCGCGATACAGATGCACGCAGATATGCGATGCGAAGCCGTGGTTGCAGCTGGCGCGCGTGTCGTTGTGCTCCCAGAGCGTGCCGGTGGTCTGCGCCATACCGATGAAGTAGCCTTTAATCTCGTCCATCAGGCGCGCGGCCTCTCCGTGGCGGGACAGCAATTCCATGCGCAGGTAGTAGCCGATGAAGGCGTTGGCCGGCCAAACCGCATCGTACAGGCCGCCCGGCTGGCGCGACGGGCCAAACTCTTCCATTAGGATTTTCCAAAGGTTGGAACACGTTTCCGGCGTGGCCGTGCCGCAAAAGAAGGCATAGTATTGGCAGACTTCCGTCGATTCGCCGGAGGGCTGCAAAACACCGGCGGCATCGCGTACGGAATTATCGACAAAGAACGTTCCGCTGAACGACTGTTCCCGCACCGTCTGGTGAATCTGTTTCGCCTTTTCAAGCAGTTCGCTTTTCGCGTAAAGGCGCGCGGCGCTTTCGAGCATCCGGGCGTAGAGCATGTTGGTGGGATAGTTGACATCGGTGGTTAACTTGTTGGCCTGCGACCACTCGATGAAATTCCAGCCGGGCAGTTTTTCCAGCAGGCCGTCGCTGTTTTCAAATCCCTTGAAGTAGTCCAGCAGGGCAAACACCTTCGACTGCATCCGTTCAACCAGAACATGATCCCCGGTGCGCGGCAGATATTCCTCCAACTCGAGCACCAGCCACATGGCCCACTGCGGAATGTGCTGGCCGTCAGGATGTTCGGAGGGATAGCACATCGGCAGCATGCCCGCCGGGATGTTCTTGAACCGCTCTGGCAGCATGAAGTTTTCAAGGAAATTCCGTTCGACCTTCGATCCGCCGCAGAGCAGCGGCTCGACGCGACCGGTGAAGAAACTGTCGCACAGCCACCCCGCCCGCTCGCGGCCGGGGCAATCCATGTAGATGTCCACGGCATTCTGGCGGAACGTCTCGCGGCCGGCCTCGAACAGCTGGTTCAGCGCCGGGTCGCTGGAAGAAAAGGTCCCCCGCTCCGCCTCGGGATTCACGTATTCACGCACATGCAGACCGGACACCGTTGCCGCGCCATCCAGCACAACGACCTTCATGTAGCGGAAGGTGTAGGGCTCGATGGATTCCAGGATATAGCGTCCCGCCTCCAGCTCGTAGTAAACCAGATTGATGGTGTCGTTGCGTTCGATGCCAATCTCGCCGTCGATCAGCACTTCGTCGAAAACCAGCATCAGGCGCACGGGTGCCCCACATTCGACTTCCGTCCCGACAAATCCGGAGCAGTTGATCCCGAAGTCCATCATGCGGTAGCTGTTCGGCGCAAAGCCAAGCGGCATTTCGAGCGGCAGATCCTGATGGACTTCGGCGGAATAGGTGCAGGCCTGATAGGTTTTAAGGATATCAAACTCGAACTCGGCGGGGCTAAAGGCCTCCAGCTTTGCCCGCTTGGCTTCATTCATCCACCAGAAGCGCGAACGATCCACCTCCGGTTTTTCTGCATAGGCCACCGCACCGGAACCGACACAGCGCAACACCGGCTTTGTCTTGAAATCGGAAAGCGCCACCCGGCGAGGAATCAGCTGCTTGGGCTCCACCGCTTCACAACGTGTTTCGTCAAAAGCCGCATCGACATCCCGCAGCCACGCATCAAAGCCTGGCGACAAGCGGTAGCCCTCGAAGAACGGACGCTGAAAGCTGTACCGCTCCACCTTCTGGATACGGTCCTTCAGAGCAATCGCGGCAAACCCGTCCGCACCGGTGGCCGCAACCACCACGCCATCAACCGAAACTTCCGCCTGCAGAAAAGACGGCTGGAACAGGTAGGCAAAACTGTTGGTGTTGTATCCGGCGACTTCAATCGAGAGCAGGTTGTCGCCGAACTTCATGCGACCGGACAGATCCAACTCGTCCACGCGGCAGAAACCATGCGGGCCTCGGGCTGGACCGTGCTGGACGAATTCCCCGTTCAGGAAAACGCGATAGATCGTGGCTCCGGCGAGGCGCAACACCACCTCCCCGCTTCCAACCATTGGAACTACGGCACGGAATCCCGCGTGGATGTTCTTCGCTTGTTCCAAACCTTGGGGCCAAACCGGCCGGGCATTTTTAAACATGAATGATATCTCCTGATAATTCGATTATGGGTTCTTCCGTGGCTGGTTATTTCTTACCCCAACACACCATATAAATAAACAGTTATGGTTCTCTGGTTTGAATCACGATTTCGCCAGTATCCAGACTCGGCGAGACGGCTTTCAACACAACCCGCCCGGGTTTTCCCGTGGACTGAACGATGACGAGGGCAAGTCCATTGAAGGCACTGCGCTCGCTCGCCTGGAACGGCTCGAAGCTGGTGGCGTCGCCATTGTCCACGGCAATGATTTTGCCCGGGCCGGAGATTTCAAATTTCACATGGTTCTTGGAGCGCGGCACGAGCAGTCCGGCCTTGTCGGCGATGGTCACGGTGACGTAGGATAAATCCAACCCGTCGGCGCGAATGCTGGAACGGTCAGGCTGGAGCATAACTTTGGCGACCGGGCCGGTGGTTTTGACACTATCCTGCGCCCATTCCTTGCCGTTCTTGTAGGCGACGACTTTCAGTTCGCCGGGCTGATAGTTCACGTCGTCCCAGCGCAGGCTGTATTCGTATTGGGCTTTCTTTTTTCGGCCGAGCGATTTCCCATTGAGGAAAAGTTCTGCTTCGTCGCCGGATGTGTAAACATGAACCGGCGTGACCTGCCCGACGCGCTCCGGCCAATTCCAATGTGGGAAGATATGCGCCATCGGAAAATCCGGACGCCAGTGCGATTGGTAGAGGTAGAACCGGTCCTTCTTAAAACCTGCGAGGTCAAAAATGCCAAAATAGGAACTGCGCGACGGATTGTCGGCTTGACTGAGTTCCTGCAAAAGCGCCTTCCCCTTATCGCTCTTGGCTTTCTTCAGCAGAATGCCCAGGAACACATCGTATGGGGTCGGTTCGCCAAGATAGTCGAAGCCGGTCCAGACGAATTGGCCGGCGATAAACGGCCTCTTTTCCTGCGCCTCAAATTCCTCCTCGACCCGCTCTCCCCAAATCGGGGCATAGGAACTCACCTGAAAATTGGCCATGGAATCTTCCGGCTTGTCGCTTACGGGGAAAAAGTATTCACCACGGGAACTGCAAGCAGCGACGGTTTCGCTGGCAATGATGGGCAGGCCGGGATTGGCGTTATGAAACTCCTCATAATACTTCGTCTTGTAGTTGCAGCCGAGCACGTCGAGTTGCTTTTGAAACCCGTTGGTCGCGGCCTCAGCCTTACTGCAACCGGCGGTGACCAGGCGGGTCGTATCCTCGGAATGAACGATGGCCCTCAGCTTGCCGGCAATTTCAGGGCCTGCCGCCATCTTTTGCTCTCTAATTTCGTTGCCGATGCTCCAGAGAATGACGCAGGGATGATTGCGGTCGCGCTGCACCATGGCGCGCAAATCCTTCTCATGCCATTCGGGAAAGAGCGTGCTGTAATCGTTAGTCCTCTTGGGCGTGGCCCACGCATCGAACGCCTCATCCATCACGAGCATGCCCATACGATCGCAGAGGTCGAGCAGCTCCGGCGCAGGCGGGTTATGGCTGGTGCGGATAGCATTGCAGCCCATCTCCTGCAACAGCTCAATCTGCCGCCGCATCGCCCGGACATTGATGGCCGCGCCGAGCGCTCCGAGGTCGTGGTGGTTGCAAACGCCGTTGATCTTCACCCGCTCGCCGTTGAGGAGAAATCCGTTATCCGCCGCGAACTCAATCGTGCGGATGCCAAACGGCGTCTTGACGGTGTCCACGACTTTGTCCGCCTGCGCGACCGTGGTGACGGCGACGTAGCGGTTCGGACTTTTCAGATTCCACAGTTTCGGATTCGCCACGGCAGTTGTCAGCGTCGTTGTGGCGTTGGTTTTCGCCGCAATATTGAGGCCGACAGGCGCGACGGTGGCGAGAGCCTCGCCGGTTTCCCGCCCGGTGGTATCCACCGTGAAAATTTTCGTGCTGATTTTCACTGCGGCGACGGTGGAAGAAGAGTTGTCCACGGTCACTTGCAGATTCACGGTGGCGGATTCCTTCGTGATTTTCGGTGTGGTGACAAAAGTGCCCCATTGGCCGACGTGGATCGGCGCGGTCTTGACGAGCCAGACGTTGCGGTAGATGCCGCCGCCGGGATACCAGCGAGACATCTCTTCCGGGCTGTTCAACTGGATGGCGAGGACGTTGTCCGCGCCGGGCTTGATGAAGGGCGTGAGATCAACGCGCCATGAGGCGTAGCCGTAGGGCCAGCCGCCGACGGAATGGCCGTTCAACCAGACCTCGGCGTGCGACATCGCGCCGTCCACGTCGAGGTAGATTTGCCGGCCTTGGTCGGCTGCAGGAACGGTAAAATGCTTCCGATACCACACGCTGCCCCAATACTTCAGCTTGCCGGTTTCTCCGGGATATTCGAATTTGAAAGGCCCTTCAATGCACCAGTCATGTGGTAAATCCAATGATCGCCAACCTGCATCGTTAAACCCCGCTTTTTCCGCCCCGGTTACATCCCCTTTGTAAAACCGCCAATCGGCATTCATCAACAAGCGTTCCCGGCCACCCGCGTCTTGGCCGTGTGCCAACGATGCCAACAACAGAAGTAACGCAATTTCCCGCATCGGTGTGATTGATTTTGATTTCATGTTTCTCATTCCTGTTTAGTTTTGTTTTTTTGAAGTTTGTAGATTCCTTCTGCCAGCTCCAGCGGATCGGCAGTTATTAAGGGTGGCATCCCCACTGTCCAGCCGGAAACCTCACATCCCGAGAAAGGTACTTCCGCGACCGATCTGTCGGGAACGGCAATACTCCAGTCGATGTCTCCGCGGGTTTGCTTCCACGCCGACCGGATGCAGCCTTGAGGAGAATGTGATCAGACAGCGCACAAGTGATTGTAATTAACTCAAGTATTCGATTCATATCGGGTGGCCTTTTCATTCGGGAATGTTCAGGGAATCCAGTTCTGGTTCGTTGTGAAATTGGTGCTGTTTTCAATCTGGACAGCGGCGGTCATCGGACGAGGGTCGCGCAAATCGTTATCGGTGACTATTGCACCATCCGTGTAATCCAGATAGATGCCATAGTTACTGCGACCCGGGACAAAGGTTGTCGCGTCCAAGGACGTGATGATATTGGAGTGAATCAGAGCATTCTGGGCGTTTTCAACAGAAAGCCCCTTCCGATCCCAGTCGTAGACTTCATTGCCACGGATTTCGACGTTCCGATGCACCATCTGTGTACAGACCGTTCCGTAGGCCACAATGGAAAATTCTATGGAGCCGTGGCTCTGGGACAGAAAGGTTGAGCTGTATCCACAATCTTTAACCGTGTTGTTCAGCACGCGGACGTCGCGGCAGTCGAAGCCTCCATCGAAGGAGCTGCACTCGTTTTCGCCTTGAACCGCGGCTTCGCTCAGCCCTTCAAAGGTGTTGCCTTCAATGACTCCACCATGCGACTTGAACAGACAGCCGAACCGGCGGCTGTTGCGGAATGTGCTGTTGCGGACATAGGCATAGGGATGTGCCATGTCATCATCGTAAACCCCCGTACTCCAGTTTTCGATTCCGGGGAAGACCTCGCCGATGTCTCCATCCACAGTGATATACCGCAGGCCGCCTGCGACGGTATTGGACAACACCGCAAAGGTGCCGTTTACCGAACCAAGGGTCGGCGTATAAATGGTGACGTGATCCCCCGCCAAGATGTATTGCGCGGCGGCTCCTGTCGCCACAAACTGGTTGGGTGCCGTTTTTGTCTGGATCTTGGCCGGCTCGTTGCTGATGTTGACCGCATCGTCGAACATGCCTTCGGTCAGGCACTCCTCGATCCAGAATCCGGTGCGGTATCCGGCACCTACATAACCGCCGCATCCGTTGGAAACCAGACGGCCCGGCTTGATCCGGCTGGCGCAGCGGAGGAAGTTCACGCTGTCGTTCCAGTGCCCGATGAAATGGTTGGCTCCGCCGGCATAGCTGGTGATCTGCTCGTAGGTGATGTTGGTCGAAATGGTTGAATACATTACAAACTCGCCCCAAGTGGCGCTTTTGACGAACGTGTCGCCCGGCTTGAAATAGGCGATGCGGGTATCCAGGCTAGGCAGATACAGGCGGTACTGGTTTCCGCCAAGCGCATCGACCTGCGGCTGGATATCAAACCAGTTGGGCACGTTGACTTTCAGGCGACCGGGGGTGTTCGTATCCATCAGGCAGCCCCAGCGGCTCTGCGTGGCGTCGCGGATAATTGGATTATCCGGCGGCAGGTAATTTGGCAAGGGTTGGAAAACGAACGAAGAG
>JAIPJC010000089.1 GCA_021734345.1 Kiritimatiellales bacterium
CACTTCAAGATATTCATTATGCGGTTGCCCACTCACCATCCGAACGGCCTTGCACCGTTTTCGAAATTCCGGGAAGGCGTATCGATAGCTCCCCGGCCCAAAACCGGTGATAGGCTTGGCCTTGATCATATCCAAGGAGTCGAGCCACGTCAGCGGCCGGAAATCCCCAGTCTGTGTGTTGGCGAATCCTTCCGTCTTGACCTCGGACAAAAACTCCACCATCGGGGTCATCCGGCGTTTGAACATTTCGGAGTAGTTCCACGCGCCGACCAGCAGAATGGTTGAGAAGAGCGGAACAACGATCAGCAGGAGCAAAAACAGTTTTTTGCTCTTTCGCAATGCGAGCAATAAAACCGTAATACCCAAAGCCAGGATCGATCCAAGCATACCGGCCCGGGATTCGGTAAAATAGAGGGTGGGCACATAGATGGCAATACAGTAGCCGGAGAGGATTCGGAGAAATAGCCCCGACTGGGGAATCAGGATAAGCACGAGGCAGAAGGGCAATAGCATCTGCAATAAATGGGCGAAATGGTTGGGGCAGATGTAGGTCGAAGCCAGACGCCCTTCGTATGCATAATAGCGCGTCGCCCACAGCACTTGCCCAGGGTTCTTGAAATGGTTGACCAACCCATAGAAGCAAGCGAGCAGCACAAACAGCAGTACCCAGCCCAACACCAAACGGCTTCGGCGAAACAGCGTCAGCGAATTGCCCCACACATAGTAGGCCCCAACAAACAAACCGAGCAGAAGCATGCGTATTTTTGCTTCATAGGGGATGGCTGCGACCAATCCAAGAACAGCACCATAGGCAATGAAGGTCAGCAACAGATAGAAGGAAGGAGGTGCAAGGGAAGCCGACCGCTTGGAGAATGCCGCCACAGCCATCCATACTGCAAGGCATCCATACCCCATGATCGCCAGCGGGGCGATCAGCAGGATTTTATCCTCCCCCACGACTCCGTAGAACGAGGCGGCAACGAGGGCGATCGCCACCAGGATCCCGGCTAAAGAGACGCGAAGGCCATTCGTATCCGAAGGTTCGCGGATGTCTGTTTTTGTATTCATAGTCATGCACTCCCTAGGGTTGATCCACACGAAGGATATTAATCGGAACCTTCCGTATCAACCACCCAAACGCCACCAAATTGATCATTGTGGATCTTCCGACATCGCGGTTGAAGTACCGATGCCGTCATTGCGATCTTTTTCGCAAACGCGGGATAGCGGCATCCCACGGCAGCAGGCGGATGGAAGACATCGTCGAACACATAGGTGGTTTGCCCAAGTTTCCAATCCTGGGAGTTGAGATTCCGGATTTCGGCCTTACTCCAATAATCGAGATAAAAGGAAAAAACAAAGGAATCGGCGGTTTGTACCACATCCTGAGCTGTGGCGTGTTCGAGTACCCATGCTGCCTTTTTAACATTATAGTCGCCGTCGCTATTTTTGACGCTCCCCATGCCAGCTGCAATGTTATGCACGCCTAGTAGTCCGACCACCACCGCCAGTCCTGCCGTATGCCGCAGGGAAGCAGGTCGAGACGACGCCAACCAGAGGAATACCGCCCAAAGAGGGGCCAACGCCAACACCCATAGTTCTGGATTGGAAGGTTCCAGCATTAGGGTTGGAAGGATCGCGCCACCCAACCACAACAGTGGCCACACCAGCGATCGATTGAATAGCCGCGGACGAAGCACGGTCGTGGCAGCACCCACCATGCCTGCCAGCGCCAGCACGAACGTGAGCGGAGCGACGGTCTTGAGCCAAACCGGCAAATGCGCTGCTGCAAACAATTCCTCGGCAAACACGCGGTACGGAAACATGGTCTGGAGCTTTTCAGCCACCCATCCATAGGCAAAAAGAAAATTGGCCGAAAGCAGGCATTGGCCAGACCCGGCCATTGCCTTCCCGATCGTGCCCGGCCGCAACCAACCCTCGGAGGCGGTGTCGACCGGAGGGTGGAATGTGCCACACGTATTTTGAACCACCAGATACACCAGCCCAACAACCGCAAGCGTCGCCACCGCATGCAGCATGGCGCGCTTCCAATCCTTGGGAACCAGAAGGTAGATGGAGGGAATGACGACCAGAGCCGCCGCCGCATTGATGGTGTGCATCAGCACCGCCATTGCAGCAAGGGCGATCCCCGCAACGAACCATGCCCGCGAGCCCTCGGCGCGCAAGGCGGAATAGATCGCGGCAAGAATCAGCGCCATGGCGGGGACATAGATTTCAACTTCGCAGGCATAGCGAAGAAACCCATAGGAAAACAGCAGCCCCAACGTTCCAACCATTGGAATCATCCGCTGTCCATCGGAAAGACGACATCCAATAAGGAAGAACAGGCAGAGTGCAACCGAGCCACTGAACATGCTGACAGCACGCGCAACATAATAGGAGCGTCCGCCATACCCCAGCAACCGGGCGGATTGGAACACGGCTTTTTGCACTGGGAGGTACAACAAGTGATGCGGGTGGAACAACTCCGCGCCGTGCCCCTCCTCGATCAGGCGCGAATACTCGAAGGCGTCCTCCGCCTCGGTATGGTTTCCCGGCATCGCCGCCAGAAACAGAAGCAAGCTCCCGATAAATAAAAGCAATAGGATTCTAGCCATGATTCGAGTCTCCACCCATGGCCCACGGACTCCGCAGCACCCGCCAGTAGAATAATGGCAACCCAACCACATAGCGCTTAAAATTCCGGCGAGGACGAGAGATCAGCCGGGCCAGCCATTCCAGTCCGCAACCGGTGATCCATTTAGGGGCGCGCTGCTCATATCCGGTATACCATCGGAACAATGCGCCAGCCGCGATGACAACCCCTTTGTCCAAACGACCTTTCGCATCCCAGGCCCATAGCTCCTGCCGGGGCATGCCCATGCCGGTAATCACGATATCCGCTCCGGAGGCGACGATTGCTTGAATCACGCGATCATTCTCCGCGCCTTGCAAATCAAAGAATCCGTGGTGCTGCCCCGCAATCCTTAAAGCGGGATGGTTAACCAGCACCTTCTCCGCGAAAAGACCGACCACTTCATCGGTGTCACCCAAAAAATAGACGCTGTAGTTCTTACGGACACATAAGGCAAAAAGAGCGTCAATCCAGTCGGGCGGCGTCATCCGTTGGCCCAACCGATTACCTGTGATGCAACCTGCCAACTTCACGCCAAATCCATCGCAGAACACGACTTCCGAATGGTTCAGCACTTCCCGAAAAGCGGGTTGTTCATAAGCAAGATTGCACGCATGGACGTTCACATTGTTGACCAATGCCGGACGGCCTCTCTGCACCAATCCATCAATAGCTTGCAGGAGCTGCGACAGGTCGACGACGGAAATCCTGATTCCAAGAATCTGCTTCGCCGGAAAGCCCAGACTGTCTATTTCTCGTTGCATATCCGATCCAACTGGTCTGCCAATCCCTGTGCCGAGCGTTCTTTGCCATAGGTGGAAAAATCATATCCTCCGGCGGCCAATTTGACGGAGACCCGCTTAATGCAGTTATGAATATCCGCCGGATCATCAAAACATTCACCAATACATACAGGTTGCAATATTTGATGATTCAGTACAGGTAAATTCCGCACCACGACGGGAACGTGTGCGGCGGCCGCATCAGCGATCAACCCCGATGCACGATATTCATAGCCTTCGCTCGGATGGTTCAGCACCACCACATCGCACTCCGCAATCGCCTTAATGTAGTTTTTGTGGTTGGATGTGTCCACCAGTTCGAACCACTCGGCAGAGGCCAAGCGGGATTGGGCGAAGAAGGTTTCGAGATTGGGAAAAGCCAGAACAATACGATAGTGGGCAGCCAATGGGGCAAGCGCACCTAACAGTTCATCCATGCCTTTTTCCATACGGAACTGACCGATCACACCTACCGTCTTCACCCCGCCACCACGATCACGCTTGAATCCGGATTCAGGAACCGGATGAGGCAGCGCCAGACTGCGGGTGGGATTAATCTCATATTTTTCCAACAAGCCAACCGGAACCTGTTCCAAGAAAACAAAGCGGCAACCCCACCTCCCCAAGCACCGGAAAGCGGCGCGTTCGGCTCGATTCCCGATTGTCCACTGCAGGTTATGGTTCACCACAAAAAACATACGACTCCGCATCCATCGGATAAACGGGAAAACGAAAGCCAGCGGGATATTTGAAAAATCGCGGACAAGAATACCTTGGCGTCGCCGATTGCTGAACACGGTCAATACAAATTGAAGATGCCGCAAAGCAATACCGCTCTTGCGAACGACCGAGTCTTTCGTCGTGCCTACCCTCATCAAATCCGCGACATAGAGGATATCGGCATGCGCCAGGGAGCAGGCCTCCTTCAGCGGTGCCAATGCCCCGTGGTAGTCAATGCCCCCGTGTTTCATTTCCCAGCCTTTCCGACGATAATGAACGACTTGACCAAGCCGCCCAATCGTTCGGCGCGGATTCCAGCCTTTGGGAAAAGCAATGCAAGTTCCTTGCGGGTCAGGAGCCGAATCTCATCGCAATCGATCCGCGCCTTGAGTTCGTCAGGCTCCGGCGCATACCATCCCAGCCGAAACCGGCGATGCAACGCCGTGCGGATTCCGAGCGGAATAAAGGGAAAGAACGGTACATAGAAATGGGGTTCCAGCGGGAAGTAGCGGTTGGGCGTCTGCAACACATAATATGGGGCAACCCGTTGGATTTCCTGAGCAAAGAGGTATTGTTGGCAGAGGTTCCCAACGTGCTCGACCACACTGTTGGAAAAGGCTACGTCATATTGGTTATCGGTGACATCGTCCAGTTGCGTCACGTTGCCTTGCATTTCCCGGATCTCGACCGATCCGATCCGACTGGTCGTCTCGGATTCCACTTCCAAATTATAGATATCGATCCTCCGCAGCCGTGCAGCGCCCTTTAGATGTTTCAGGTTCATCTCCCAAAAAGACCGGGTGCCACCCATATCGACCAGCGAAAGATCCATCCTATCCCCTGAGAGAATCAACTCATCAAGAAACCGCATGCGCTTCATCCGCAGTTTCGCTGACAGGCTGTAGGATTCCGTGTGCAATGAAACCATGGTCATATCCCCAAAAGCGTTGCGGCAAACTGTTCCGGGCTACTGGCCTCTACAAAAGCCTGCCGAGCCGTTTCATTAAACGCATAGTCTTCTTTAATCGCCGCTTCAATTGCACCCAAGAGGGCTTTGGAAGTTATGTCCACGGACCGGCCAAGCCGATGCTCGCGAATTTGCCGACCAATCAGTCCGTCCACCGGACCGATCACCGGCGTTGCGGCGGATGCTGCATGCGCAAGGATGCCACTTGAATATTCTGGGCGGATGTAGGGCATTAGAATCCAGTCCGCCTGCTCGAACATGGCACGCATCCGAACGCTAGACACAAACTGCTCTTCAAGATGCAGCAACACGTCGGGGCGCTTGTTCACCAGCTTGCGGCACATCGCATGAAAGCGCTTCGCATAACCGGGTTCCGGCATGCCGCAAAAAATAAAAGCGGAATTTTGTGCAGCTTCCCGCGAAAGCAAAGCCATTGCTTCCACCAGCACACCCACCCCCTTACGAACCGACATGCTGCAAAAAAAAAGGTAGACTCGACGGCCCGCTTCGATTCCATATTGCCGGCGCAAAGAAAAATTTGGTTCGGCCACCACTACAGGAACCGGATCAGGTATGGGAGAAAAACATGTGACACCGAAGCGGCAGTTCAAGTAGTCGCAGGCGACTGAACCGTTCAGCAGGAAAATCCTGCGCAACATTGGATTGCGCAGCAATAGACGGGTTTTAATCTCTTTGGCAACAAACTTACCCTGACGACGAAAGCTCCTACGGGATAGCGACCGGAGTTCAGGATATTGAACAAAAAGAATTCCGGAAAACGGACATGGCGGACGGTGAAAGCAAAGCGGAAGTTCCATCCAGGTAAGATCCATAACGATCACATGGTCTGGCATCAGTTCCCCTATGCATGCGTCGAGGATGCGCCAAAAAGCAAAACCGCCCAACGGCCCGCGGGAACCATCCAACATTCTCGCTTGCGATGGAGAGACTTCCCTCAGAATAATTCCGGGAGAGGCGGCGAGTTCCAGTATTTCGCCATATGTGTTGCCGAATCCGTTTGCGACCACAAAGGTATAGCGCTGGTCTGCGGGATTCTCGCGCACGATATAGTCGATCAAATGGCCGATGAATTCCGCCCGGTGTCCTCCGGAGAGTGGTTCGAAGATGAGAATATGTTTGGGTATGGGAGTCATGGCGTATGGGAGTCATGGCGTATGGGAGTCATGGCGTATGGGAGTTGGCGTATGGGAGTCAACGACACCATTTGGCTGCTCCTTTAATCATCGTTACCTTTTGCCCGATTATTTCTGCCACAAAAAACACAAAAAGTCCAAAAACTAGCCCATAACATATTTTTTTACATATAACTTCGGGCTACCGAAATTGATTAGAAGGCCATCATGAATCCGTGCCGATGTAAGATATCCCAAAAGTTGCGCTACATGTTCCTCTGCCGTGTTTCTGCAGGCCTTGAGTTCAACAATCAAACGATCTTCAATGAACAGGTCTGCATAATAATCACCAAGTACCGTTCCATCCTCGTCAAAGACGGTTAGAGGATGCTGTTGCTCCACTATCAACCCCTGCTTCCGCAGGCGATGTACCAAGGCATTCTCATAGATTTTTTCCAAATGGCCATTTCGGTGATATTGGTGAACAGAATAGCTGGTTTCTCGGACTACGTCACATAGTTCATTGATCGTCATCTCTTCTCCCTTTCCAAAATGTTCAGCACTAAAAACACAAGAATTCACAAAAAACTCTTACCCGACCAAACGTACTCATTGCTCAGACCGTTATTTTTTGTGCATTTTCGTGCTTATCGTGGCTATCCGCATTCAGATTGATCGCCACTAAAAACACAAGAATCCACAAAGACCCTGAACCGACTGCGCCCCTACCGCTCTCCAGGCCTAATATGCGCCATGGGAAAAGAGTACCACCCGAAAGGTGCGCGCCAAGATATAGATGTCCATCCAGACCGACCAGTTGCGGACGTAGAAACCATCCCACTGCTCCATTTCCTCAAGGCCGCAATTGCTGCGGCCCGAAACCTGCCATTGTCCCGTCATGCCGGGGAGCACCTTGCTACGCAGGCGACGCGATTTTTCGGATAGACCGTTCTGGTGATAGATGGGTAACGGGCGTGGTCCAACCAAGGCCATATCGCCGCAAAGGACGCTGATGAGTTGGGGTAGCTCATCAAGCGAAAATCGACGAAGGACTCGACCGAGCGGTGTAATGCGTGGGTCGTTCTTGAGCTTGAAAAATGTCTCCCACTCCCTCTTCAGCGTCTCGTCTGTTGCAAGAACCTGATGTAGGATTTCGTCCGCATTCGGGACCATGGTCCGGAGCTTGAGGGCCTTGAACGTCCGATCCTTCTTCCCGACGCGCGTTTGTTGGTAGAAGGGGTT
Source organism: Kiritimatiellales bacterium (assembly GCA_021734345.1). Classification (GTDB taxonomy): domain Bacteria; phylum Verrucomicrobiota; class Kiritimatiellia; order Kiritimatiellales; family Pontiellaceae; genus Pontiella. The sequence goes on from JAIPJC010000089.1 coordinate 7,480, forward strand.
TTTCCGATCCGCGGCAAAGACCAGCAACGCCAGCAGGAGAATGAGCGGCAACCATAGCGGCAAAAATAAAAGAACCAGAACGGTCTCGTAGATCCGTTTAAAGCAGGCCGCAGCCGGGTTGAGTAGGTTGCGGGAAAGTTCGAGGCCGACCATCCCGTTAAAATCGCGCGGAACCACCCAGGCAAACACCCTTTCGTTGAGGTCAGGGAGCAACACCACCTTGCGGTAGTCCGCCAAGGTATGGTCGACAAATTCGACCAGGTTTTTTTCCCGCAAATGGGCAATGGAGGCGACAGCCACGGATGCACTGGCATGGACCTCTTGCAGTCCGCCAAGGATAGGTATGCCTCGGAACGTCTCCTGTCCCTTCAACTCGTCAGAGAAGATCCCTATAGGCCGATATCCAATATTCGATTCGCTCTCAAATACCTGCGTCATCCGTTCAATGGTTTCGCGATCACCGTACAACGCCACGCCGCACCCCCACCGTTTGCAACGGCCGAGTATCTTGCGACACCCCATGCGACCAAACGGCAAAAGGACTGCGGCACAACCGTAGGACGTGAGATAGACGATACGACTGGGGAGCATCCGATCCTGCCCTAACAGGTAGGCCACGCCGGCCAGCATGAAAACCGTGGCGAGTAAAAGTTGTAGTCGGCGGAGCTCCTCGATCGCACCCAGCCCCCAGCCGGGGGCTTGTCCGGAAACCAATGCCCCGATACACCATATAGGCACAATGAGGGCGGAATATTGGATAGAAGGGGGTATGCCCTGTATTAGATAAAGAACAACGTTACCCAACAAGAGCGCCAGAGTCAGAATCAGGCTATCGACCAGCAATAGCGAAACCGCATTCCAAAACTGGTGGTAGAGCAGCGATTTTGATTTTCCCTTGTTCACGGTCATTTCATTTCCATCCACTGGCACCAACGGACATGCCCTTCATTCGCAACGCGGCTGGCCACGTGAGTCACGTTCCACGTGCCAACGTGGTCACGTGAAAGCACGCGTCTACTTTCTTAAAAACTCCCGAATGGCCGCAACAACGCCATCGACCTGCCCATGGGTCATTGAAGGGAATATCGGTAGCGAAAGGATTTTGCCGGCCTCTGCCTCGGAAACAGGGAAATCCCCCGGTTTCCAACCCATGGACGCATAGGCTTTTTGAAGATGGATCGGGATCGGATAGTGGATGATGCACCCAATGTCCCGCTCCAAGAGGTGCTGCATCAAAGCATCGCGTTGCCCGGTCCGAATTACATAAAGGTGGTACACATGCTCGGCATAGTCGTTTGCAACCGGAACGCGTACTTCCTTCACATCTTCCAACCCAGCCGCATAGCGCGCTGCCAGCTGGCGACGGAGGACATTCCCCTGGTCCAGATATTGGAGCTTCACGGAAAGCACCGCCGCCTGAATGGTATCCAGCCGGCTGTTTTCACCCAACTCATCGTGGTGGTAGCGCACAGGCGATCCATAATTGCGCAACATCCGGATTTGCCCGGCCAACGCAGGATCATTGGTTGTAGCCGCCCCGCCATCGCCAAAAGCCCCGAGGTTTTTTCCGGGATAAAAACTAAAGGCGGCGGCATCGCCCAGCGAGCCGCACTTGCGCCCTTTGTAAAGAGCACCATGCGCCTGGCAGGCATCCTCGATCACCTTGATCCCATGTTGACGGGCAAGTTCCATGATCGGATCCATATCCGCGGCTTGTCCGTACAGATGCACAGGGATGATCGCCTTTGTGCGCGGATTGATGGTACTTTCCAGCGCCTGGACATCGATCAGAAAATCGCGTTCATCCATATCAATCAACACCGGCGTCGCCCCCACCGATGAAATCGCCAGCGCGGTGGCAATGAATGAATTGGCTGCCGTGATCACTTCATCGCCTGGTCCAATCCCCATGGCGCGGAGAATCAGCTTCAAGGCGTCCAGCCCCGATGCGACTCCGATGGCGTGGCTGCACTCGCAATACCGCGCAAAATCCGCCTCGAATTGGGAAACCTCCTTCCCAAGAATAAAGTCGGCCTGATTGACTATCGTTTTCCAGCGACTAAAAACCTCGTCCGCCACCTCGGCCGACAATGCGGGTAAATCCAAAAAAGGTATCTTCATAAAACTCCAGAACGTTCCATTCATCAACTAAGGGTGTAGAACTGCTGATGAACACTAATAGAGACTCATTAAAATTCAAACCCATTCCTGTTAAACAAATATCCGATCTTTAGGAGTCGGAAGGCAGGAAACTTTACCACCCACCCATTATTTACAATTAGCATTTTTTACTACATCATGCGGTCGTTTGTGTAAAAGGGAGACAGGATGAGACGTAGCCGTACGGTTTTGTATCTTTTATTGACGGACTGGCTTATTTTGGTCGGGTCGTTTGGGGTGACCTTGTATTTCCGCCGCTACAATCCCGGGATGAATATCGTGTCCCGCTACCACGTCATACCGCAAATGAGCATGATGTTTCTCTATGCCTTCGTCATGTTGGGGGTTTTCAGCTCGCTCGGACTGTACAAGCGCAAAATGCAGCTGGCCCCTGTTCAGCATTTTCTCGCAATCCTCAAGGCGGCGCTTATCACGGTCCTGATCTATGTGCTGGCGAAAAGCCTTGCAAAATCCGGCCTATTCATCCCCTCCCGGTTGGTTCTGCTGCAATGGGGCGTTCTCTTGCTCTGTGCCCTGGTTATCCACCGGTTGCTGGTGGTTCGCCTGCTTTATGCGCTGCTATCCAAAACGGACATGCGCCGTCGAGTGGTAATCGTTGGCGACACGGCAATGGCAAAACAGTTTGTGGCGGATTGCGGACTTAAAAAAGAGTGCGGCATGCGGATCGTGGGGGTGATGGACGACACAACGAAAGCCCATGTGGTGGATTCGGTCCCATTCCTTGGAAGCCCCAGCACCCTTCCTGAGGTAATCGATCTTTACAACCTTGAAGGCGCCGTCATCTGCAATCCCGATCTTTCCCACCAAAAACTGATGGATCTGGTTGAACAGTGCATCCGTCTATTTGGGTGGGTCGACGTGCATTCCGACAAATCCTCTGCCTTGCAACACTCCGGCAGCGCCGACGCCTATTTTGATATTCCCTTCATCCGCATGCACGGCATTCCAGACAGCCTGTTGTACAAAACCTGGAAGCGGATCTTCGACTTTACCGCCTCGTTTCTCGGCATCGTTGTGCTCTCCCCTATTCTCATCGGGACAGCCATCGCCATCAAGAAGACCTCGCCCGGCCCGGTCTTCTACACTCGCGACCGGATTGGACGCAATGGAAGACCCTTCCCTTTCTACAAATTCCGATCCATGGCCGTCGGAGCCGACCAGGACCAAACCCGCAACGACGCGATAAAATCGTTCATTCAGGATCAAAAAGAGGGCGAAACCCTCTGTAAAGTGGTAAATACTGCCTACGTCACCCCGGTCGGGAAATTCATCCGGAAGTGGGCTATTGATGAACTTCCCCAACTATTCAATGTATTGAAGGGCGACATGGCCCTGGTGGGACCGCGACCTGTACCACAAAGCGAGTATGAACATGAGGACGAATGGCATCGTCGGCGATTCCACATCAGTCCCGGCTGCACCGGCCTGTGGAAAATCTACGCCACCAAGGCTGGCGTCACCTTCAACGACACCGTGCTCTACGATATCTTCTATGCCCGGAACATGAACCCAGCCTTGGATTTCATGGTGATCTTCGGAACCGTGTTGATTATCTTTACCGGCAAGGCGGACGGTTAGCGGCTGAAAGCCGCTGCGCCGGAGATCGGATGTCAGACGTCAGCGATCAGACTTTAGAACAAACGGCGTTGGATTACTCAACATACTTCCGAGCATCCTACCCACCTCGACAACTTCCTTTGTCAGCTCGGTGTGCTTATTTTTAGTTAAATAGCTGCAATCCCGTGCATAATCCAGCCATGTATCCGTTTCGGAGTTTTCACCATCACAGTCTGATAATTTGGATATGAAGTGGGCTTCATATCGCCTCTTTGACCACGCCTCTCGAAGGTTAGCGCAAACGGATCGGGAACTGCGACGAATTTGATCTGTCAGTGAGTAGCGCTCATCCTTAGGCCAGTTCTTGGATAACTCGAATATCTCCATCGAGAGGTCGTAGGCCTTCTGATACACCGTCAAATCCTTCGCCGAATTAATCTGCACTGCTCTTACCCCTCTGTCATTTATTGATCTCTGATCTCCGGACTCTGACGCCGGATCTCTGACTGCTGAAACTCGTCTGACCTCTGGTGGCTACGCCACCCTCTCCCCTCGTTCGTTCACCCGTCCGACAACTCTGGCAGGATTACCCACCACCAAAGAAAAAGCTTCGACATCCTTGGTGACCACGCTGCCGGCACCCACCATGCAGTATTTCCCCAATTTAACACCTGCCACGATGGTCGCGTTGGCACCGACCGACGCTCCCTCTTCAATATAGGTTTCGACCAGCCAATCTGACTCTGCCAACGCCTGTTCTTTCATGAGCGGCATACGGGGACTACGGGGGCGCAGATCATTTGTGAAAACCACATTGGGTCCAATAAAAGCGTAGTCCGCAATATGTACGCCCTTCCAGATCAGCGCATTGTTCTTGATGGTCACCCCATCTCCAATGTGCACGCCGGATTCGATGAAGGCATGATCGCCAATATTGCATTCTTCACCGATCACCACATCGGCCATCACGTGGGCAAACGCCCAGATGCGGGTTCCCTCGCCGACGGCATCGGTTTCGACCAAGGCTTTTGGATGGATGAATATCATAGTTGTTAATACCGTTTGAAGCCGTTAAATCGTTGAAGCATTCGAATCCGTTGGTCGCAAAATATCCACAAATGGTTTCAACTGCCTTAAAAAACCATCACACGGGATACACCAAACACCATCCATAAGAAGCCGCTCCGTTCCCCGATACAGAAGCGCGACCATGCTTTCGGGATAATCGTTTCGGAACGTCTTTAAAGCCCGCAGGTCTTTTCGATTGACCTTCCGGCTGTTTTTCACCTCCAGTGCGCAGAACTGCGACTCGCCGTAGACCACGAAGTCCACCTCTGCCCCGGATTGGGTTCGCCAGAAAAACAGTTCATTGGAGCCCTCCGAGTAATCAATCCATGCTTTCAGGTGCTGATAAACCAGCCCCTCCAAAGCCGCGCCATCCATCTCCTCCGGGCGATCCAGCGGCCCTTTAGGGCGAACGGATCGAAACACGCCACAGTCCGAAAAATAAAATTTAGACTGCTTGATCAGGGTCCGTTTTGCCCTGCGGGAAAATACAGGAATCCGATTGCCCAGCAACATGTCCTCCAAAACCGACACATACCCTTCAACCGTTTTGCGGCTGACTTCGCACTCCCGGGAAACTTCCGCTACATTCAGCACCGCCGCATGTGAAAAACTGATGGCTTCGAGAAAGCGCGAAAAGCCCCCTATATCGCGCACCAGCCCTTCGGCCATCACTTCTTCCCTTACATACAGCATGACGTAGGCCGCCAGCGTTGCGTCCGGATCTTCCGCCGCCAGAACCAGAGGTACAGTTCCCAAGCGAAGCGCCTCGTCCAGCGAAAAAGCGGCTCCCAGCTCGGCGGCCATGAACGGATGGGTAAACGACACCGCCGCCCGCCCAGCCAGCAAATCCATTCCGCTGCGCTTCAGCTTCCGGGCGCTGGAACCCGTCAGGATGAAGCGATACCCCTTTTTCTTCTCAATGGACTGATGAACTACGGTGAGCAGTTCGGGAACCTTCTGTACTTCATCGATGACAATTGTCTTTTGCTCCGGGGAGCCTTCCAGCACATCAGCCAACCTCTCGGGATGCGCGGCAAATCGCCGATGCACATCCGGCTCGAGAAGGTTTATCCACAGGGCCTCCTTGAAACGTGATTCCAGCCAAGTGGATTTTCCCGTACCGCGCGGACCCAACAGAAAAAAGCTTCCGGCCGGTTCCTTGATATAGCGATTCTTGTTCCTCATGACCGGGAAGCTAACGAGTGGAGCCGGAGGTCGTCAACGGAAAAATGCAATGCAACCCGCCATATTTAGACCAAATATGGCACAGGAGGTTGCACATGTAATAATATTTGGTACTCATTCCGCGATGTTGGGGACTGGGTTACCACCCTCCATTCTCGGCGCTATGCGCCCGCACTTCCGCCCAGATCGGTCCAGATTGCGGCGAGCCGCTCAAATTCCGCGCGATCGCGGATATAGTCGACTTCATCGTATTTCATGTTGGCCACCACCAGCAATACCGTCCTCGGCTCGAAATCGCGGAAGGTGCGCCAGATGTGGGGAAATAAAAGCAACGCTTTTGTTTCCTCGAGGTTTGCGGTTTGATGTTTTGGCCTTGTAGATCAAATGTAAGCGATCCGCGTAGCATCACTTGACAGTCGTAGATTTTGGAAAGGTCGTAGGTCTATGGCTACGACGTCTACGATGCGAGTTTCATGCGCCGCTCCTTGGACCAGGCGCGGGGTGTGATCTGGGGGATCTGCTGG
>JAIPJC010000090.1 GCA_021734345.1 Kiritimatiellales bacterium
TGCCTGGTCTCGAGATTAAGGCTCCATAGTCCGGCACCGGCGGAAGCGGCGGCCAGCGACAGCCGGGTCTCGCTCAGGCGCAACGCTTGCTCCACCCTCTTCCGTTCAAGGGCGTTGGCAAAGACTCCGGCCACCAGTTCCAGCCGCTTGATCTGTGCAGCCGACCACGTACGTTCGTTTTGCATGTCGTTGAAGGAGACCGCGCCAAAGGGCGCTCCACCGCCCACGGCCAACGGAATGGTCAGCGTGGTCTTGATTCCGTAATGGCGCCAGGTTTCACGGTCGTTGAAGGCTTCTTCCTGAACATTTTCCGTGGAAGGAATGGCGACGGTCCTGCCTGCCAACACCTGCTGCTGCGACCAAGGGAAGTATTGCTGCGCATCCATCCGGTCGGGAACGGGCGGCCCACCCAAGGGACGGTAGTAATGGGTCAGCAACAATGTTCCCGGATCGCCGGGCTCCCACTGCCAAAGCGCGCTCAAGTCAAATCCAAGACATTGGCAAACGCGCAGCTGGGCATCCTCGATCTCGGCATCCACCTGGTCTGCCGGGAGGTTGATGAACCGTGCCGACAAGTCCGCCAGCAAAATCTCGAAATGAATCCGCTCCTGATTCATCCGTGTTTCCGCAAAACCACTTTCCCCAGACATATGCCACTCCTTCTTCAGACCGGTATCGCAATGAACCGCTCCGGCGGAACTACCTCCAGCTCACGCTTGCGGGATACTATAATTGCATGAAACACATCTTGCCAGTGTTTTGTAGGAGCCAAAATACTTGCCACCATGAAGGCGTTTCAACAAAAACCCTTCCATCTGGAACCTGTCGTTTTGAGCCAAAAACAATTGGCGGAATCGGGACTGTACAGTCCGGCGCGTTGCGCTAATCTTCCCCGAATTGGAAGAGAAACCTCAATAAAGGGAGAAAACATGAAACAAGTAGTATTCTATGCATTGGCGGCGGGACTGGTCCTGGGCGGAGGCTGCACCAAGAAGAACGAGGACGGCACCTCGGAAACGATGAGTGCAAAAGAGGTGGCCGTGAAGACCCAGGAGACCGCCGTGAAGGCCACCGCGAAGGCTTCCGAAATGACAGCGAAAGCCGCGGAAGCCACCAAGCAAGCGACCCAGAAAACCCAGGAGGCGGTCAGTTCGCTGACGGTCAAGGCCGAGGATGTGATGGGCGACCTGAACCAATCGGTCGAGCAGATCAAGGAGAAGGTGGCCGGTTTCGACAAGACCCAGCTGCTGGCCTATGCGGATACCTATAAGGATGTGATCATCGAGAAGAAGGACCAGCTGGCCGGTCTGACCGACACGCTCAAGGGCTTGTCCATGACCGAAATGCTGGGCGACAAAGGCAAGGCGCTCAAGGGGCAGCTATCGCAATATACCGACCAGCTTGGCGGCCTGAAGGATCGCTACGGCATCTACCTCGACAAGCTCAAAACCTTCGGCGTGGACTTGAGCGCCTACGGCCTGTAGCCGATCAAGCCCAGCACCGCAAAAGGCTCCCGGTCGGGAGCCTTTTTTTTGGTTGTCCCACCAGATCGTAGAAGCGGTGCCCCACCGCTTTGCGCACGGAAAGCACTGCTGCCGGAAATGCGATGAGGGCATCGCATCTACGAACGGGCGTCCGCAAGGAATGGTATTCCCCGCGCGGAGTGGTTTACAAAACCGCAATCGCACATTAGCCTTTCCCCATGAACTTTGAATTAAACGACCTCCTAGCCTTCATCGCGAAATACACCGGACTGGCCGAAGCAACTCAGTTCAAGCTCTTCAAGACCGTCATGGCCGGCACCGTGCTCTACCTACTGCTGTTTCTGGTCCGCCGTATGATCGGCTGGCGGGTCCACAACACCCAACGGCGCTATATTGCCAACAAGACGGCTGGATACCTGTTTGGATTTTTCTTTACGCTGGCTGCATGGCGGATCTGGCTGGGCGGCGGCCTCGTGGCCTATATCGGGATCGTCTCCGCCGGTCTGGCCATCGCCTTGAAAGATCCACTGACCAATCTGGCGGGCTGGCTCTTCATCTCCGTCCGCAAGCCGTTCGGCATGGGAGACCGCATCCAGATCAACCAAGTGGCCGGCGATGTGATCGACCAGCGGCCCTTTGCCTTTTCGGTGATCGAGATTGGAAACTGGGTGGATGCCGACCAGAGCACCGGACGCATCATCCATATTCCGAACGGGTGGGTTTTCATCCACGCCGTCGCCAACTACACCCAGGGCTTCAACTTCATCTGGAATGAAATACCGATCCTCATCACATTCGAGAGCGACTGGCGGAAAGCCAAGGACCTTCTGTCGGAGATCGGGAAAAAGCACTCGTCGATCCAGAGCGAAAGCGCGGCCCAGCAACTACGGCGCACCGCCAACAAATACCTGATCTATTTCACCCACCTCACGCCGATCGTCTGGACCGACGTGAAAGCCAGCGGCGTAATGCTGACCATCCGCTACCTGTGCGAACCGCGCCGGCGGCGCAGCTCGTCGAGCGCCATTTGGGAGGAAATCCTCGCCGAGTTCGCCAAGCATCCGGACATCAACCTCGCCTACCCGACCCAGCGCTTCTACACCGAACCGCCGACCCCGCCCACGCCGTGATCGACTGGACTGGAATCGAGCAGGATGGTGGCGCGGCGATCCAGCAGGTCGATGCTTTTCCATCGGCTTGAGCGGAAGCGCAGGATGAAGCCGATCCCCAAGAGAACGATGTAGAGCAGCGTCCAGACCCAGCTGGCATACACGCCACCCTTGAACACGAACACGATCAGCAACTGGCCCAGCACCAGGAAGCCCCAGGCGACGGACGACTGGAAATACATCACGAAATGGGTGTCGCCCGCCCCCTTCAGCGCGCCGGCAATAATGAGCGACGTGGCATCCGCCACGCCCCACACCGCCAGCATCGCCAGCAGGATGCGCACGGTCCTGTGCAGCTCCCCGGCCGGAACCGACCCATCGGCGCCGCCCTCGAAGACCTGGGTGTAGAAATCGGGAAACAACAGGAAGGTTGCGCCGATGGCGGCGATGTAGCACACCCCGATCTTCAACGTCAGCCAACCCATGCGCTCGGCATAATCCGGTTGGTTGCGGCCCAGGTATTGGCCCACCAGAATCGAGGCGGCCATCCCCATGCCGATCATCGGCATGAACGCAATCAGGTTGACGCTCAACGCAATGTTGCTGGCGATGTGCGCCACCGCCCCCATGCGGCCGACCAGCAGCACGAAAACGGTGAACGACGCCACATCGAGGAACCAATGGATACCGGACGGCAGCCCGAAGCGGATCATGCGCATGAAGAGCCAGCGATCGAAACGCAGGTTCCGGAGGGTGTCGAACACCGCATTCACAGGCTTGGAGAAATAGAGGATCGCGAAAATCAGCGGACTAGTCCACGAGCCGATCACGGTCGCCCAGCCCGCCCCGGCGATGCCCATTTCAGGACAGCCCCACTTGCCGAAAATAAAGAGATAGTTGAGCAGAATATTGAGTCCGTTCGCGACGATATTGCAGGTCATGATGACAAAGGTTTTCCCCCGCCCGGCAAAGAAGCTGCTCAGCGCGGAGCTCAACGTCATCCCGCCGCCGCACCACATCAGGATCTTGAAATATTCCTCTTCGAGCGGAAGGACATCCGGGCCATGCCCGCTGAGCCGCAGCAGCCACAGCCCGACCGGCGTAAGCGCCATGATGAGCGGGATGGAGATCAGGGCGAACAAAATCCCCTGGGCCGTCGCACGGGCGCAACCCGGCTTGTCGCCCGCTCCCCAGAACTGCGCCACGAAGGTGCTGGTGAATCCCGCCAGCGCCATGAAGCCGCAAACGAGCGTGAAGAAAAGGATTCCGGCCGGCAGCGCGGCGCGGAACGAGTCCTCTCCATACCACGAAAGAAACAGGCGGTCAAAGAAGTTCAGAAGGGCGAAGGTGCCCGAATTGATGATCAGCGGCCACGCGATCTGCATCAGTTCCCGCCACCCGCCAAACGGACGCGCTTCTGTTTCCTCGGTATTCATAGGGCGCGCAATCTACGCCGATTGCCTTGCGGGAGAAAACAGAAAACGGAACTTTCCCTAGGCCGGGAAAAAGCGGCGGATGCCGTAGAAACCCGCGGAACCGAGGATCAGGATCACAATGGTGGAAGGCTCGGGAATCACGTCCCAGCCCATGTCGGCCATCATCGCGATCTCAAGATCGGACAGCGACCGTCGGGTGTCGCCGATGGAGATGGCGTGGCTCATCGTATAATCCGGAAACGTACCGGTATCGAGGTGCGACAGGCTGGATCCCGGTTCGTAGGTCGACGGCGCGTAGATCGGCACCAGTCCGCCATACAGGTTGGTGGCGTTGAAGCCGTCGAAATAAAAAGGATTGTCCAGTTCATTGAAGTTCCCCGGTGTTCCGGTTCCACCGTTCAGCGGCTTGTTTCCGTTGCTGTCGACCAGGAAACTCTCATAGGTCGTCAGGCCGTAGCCACCGTAGCCAAAGTCGTCGAGCGACGGGTCATAACTGCCGAGCCATCCGAGCGAATGGCCGATCTCGTGGGTGATCACGCTGCGGAAGTCGATCTCGTTTCCGGTTGGTGCGGCCGCGCCAAAGTTCCAGGCCAACCCGGCAGCGTCGACGTCGTAGCGGATATAGGTATCCCAGGCGTTCCCGGCATCGTAGGCCTCGCGCCAAACCAACTCGCTCCCCGTCCAGATGGTGGACTGTCCGCCGCCATCGGTACCGGCCAGCAGATAGCTCGACGACCCGCCAAGCGTGTTCCCGCTGAACGAATCCCACAGCACATGCATGCGGATTTGGCGCGCCGAAGTGTTGAGGATGACGCGATCCCACTCGTCGATGGCCGAGCGGATATCCTCCTGCTGCGTCGCGCTCCAAGCCTGGGCGTTGGTCATGCCGTTCCAGACCTCGCCAACATCGTGGTAGTAGACGTCGAACGAACCATACGACTCGATCACAACCGCCTCGGCACACGCCACCGCGAAAAAGGACAAACACAACACCGTATACTTCATCGCTTCCCCCTCCTGTTATGAACACAAAAACCAGCCTAAAAATTAGCAGGAATCAAGCCGTTCTTCGACTTTTCTTCGAATCGGCATCTTCCCCATGTGCCGTCCGCTCCACCGAAACGGGCGGGACGCCCGTTCTACGAACCGTGGCATGGGCATCTCGCCCATGGGGTCTTCGAAGACCACTTCGGTTTCCCGGATCTCGACAATGCGGTGTCCTTGAACCATTTCACCGGTACGATAGGTTTCCCCATTGATGGTGGCCATCGGATCGTGCGCACTCCAATAGATGCCACTGAGTTCCGGTTTAAACTTTTTAGTGGCCTGCCCCACGGCTTCCGACATGTTGGTTGGCATGACATCGGGCGTGATGAGCGTGCTGGCCGGAGCCGCTTTGATTCTCCTGAGCTCGCTTGCATCGACGTGTTCGTTGTCGAGCATGCGTTGGACGGTTTTCACATCCCGGCCTACGAGTTCGACCAGACTCTGATATTGCGTGGTATCGGCAATTTTCGAGCCTTCCGCTCCGATCTTGAGGTTCCACCAGGCAAGCGGTATGGCCACAAGCGCAACAACCGCCAGCATAATGAAGACGGCGGGCTTGACCCGTTCTTCCCGATAGGCATCGGCGCTCCCCGCCTTGGTTTTGAGGGCTCCGATCATTGGGCACCCCCTTTGGCCGTTTGGAGTTCGTCGAGCAAGATCAGCTCAAAGATGATCTCGGCATCGTACAACGTTGAACCGGCATCCTTGGGTGGCGACATGCGCAGGGAGCTGACCGAGAGCAACCGCTGTTGGGTCTTGACCTGATTAATATACAACTGGATGGCCGCCAGATCGCCGGAACCCCGAACCACGGCGTTGAGTACCGGGATGGCTTTTTGCTGCGGTTGGCGTTGGTTTTTCTGGGTGATCACGTTGACGGTATCCACCAGAAACTCGTTTTGCTGCGCCATATCCTGCAGGAACGAAATCAACTGGTCTTCTGAACCAATCTCACCGGCCGAAGACTGCTTGAATCCATCGATAAGGCCCATGACGTCTTTTCGGGCCGTGATGAACGCAGGAAGCACCTCGGACAGCGCCCGGGCTTTCTGCAACTCCCAATGCGACCGCTGCCGCCAGGCATTCGAACTCAGCCCAAGACCCACGATGAGCAAGGGCGGTATGATCAACCACGCCTTGAGCCGCCCTCCGCTGGCCATGAAAATTCCTACATCCATCGTATACCTACTTTTTCAAAACACATTCAAACTTTACAAAATAGACCGGTTCACCCGCCACCACACGCACCTCGCCGGTAACCTGCCTAATGCTCTCGACGAGCCCGTTCAACTCCGCATTCTGCTTCCAGGTGGTCTGCAAGTCCTTGACCGATTTGCTCGGCCCGACCAACCCGAAGACGATGCTATGCTGGGCGGACGACGCATCGAGATTTTCTATCGCCACATCCTTGGGGAAATTGGTGAACAGTTGCTTCATCACGGGCAGGAAATGGGTACGCTCGGCCAAGGCCGCCTTCAGCAAGGCCATATCCGCGGAATATTGCTGGAGTTCCTGATAGGCCTTGTCCGGATTCCGGTAAAAGGTTTTGCTGAATTCGGAAACATCGGTGACGGATTTCTCCAGAAACCGGCGCTGGCGGTTTTCCCGATAGGCCTCGAGCACATTGAGGGATGCCGAATAAGCCACATAGACGAGACCGGCGGCGCATGCCGCCAGATAGAGGATCATGCCGTTGTAGAACTTGCGGCGCTGTTCCGGCGTGCTGGTTGCCGTTCTTGCCAAATTGATTCGATAGTCTACCATTATTCACTCCGTTCGAACCGTAGAATATTGAACATGGAATATCGAATGATGAAGGGCATTCCCTTCGCTGTCCGACCTTCCTTGTTCCGGGCTTCGGTATTCACCACCTGTTCCTTCGTCATTCCACTGTTCCTTGTTCAATATTCGTTATTCGAAGTACGTAGCACTCCATGCTACGTATTTCGCAGTCCCAGCCCCAGGCTGGTGGTCATGAGCGGCGTGGAGCAATCGGACTTCACCGACTGGGCCACCATGAAACTTTCATCCCGCAGCGGATTCCATACTTCGGTCGGCAGGCCGATCGTATCGTGGATATGGCCAACAAAATGCGGATCGTCGGGCACAAAGCCGGTCAGGATGAGCCGGGTGACCGGCGTCTTGTCGACCTTGACATGGTAGTACAGCAAGGCGTCCGAGATGTTTTCAACGAGATACTGTACTTTGGTCGACCATTCCGCCGAGCGCGAAATGATGGTGCGCGGATAGATGTAGTGGTGGTTGTACAGGATCGAGATGTCGGCGTTGTAGCGCGAAAGATTGACCACGCAGACGGCGTTTTCGGTATTCACGCTTTCGCCGCGCAAGGCCAGATAAAGATTGCAGAGCGCCGTACAGCCCACATCCATGACCACGGGGTACAATCCGGCTTTCTTCACGAGATTAAGCTGGCGCTCCACCTGATGCTTCGCCACCGCCACCAGCACGCCCTGGAGTTGCTCGCCCTGCTGGGTATAGGGGTCGTTGTCCGGCCGGTTCAGATGCCAGTCGAGCATGATTTGCTCCGGCGGCAGCTGAAGGGTCTCTTCGGCTTCCAGTTTCAATGCGGAAGCCAGCTCCCCCTGGGAAAGATCGGGAAACTTGAAATATTTGAGGCATAGCGACCGCGACTGCAACCCCACGCTGACCGTCCTCGTCGGCATGCGGCATTTTTTCCACAGTTTGCGGATCACCTGGACCACTTCGTCGTCCGTGGCGTCCGGGGCATATTCCATCCAGCCCGCATGGGTCAGCAGAATCTTCTTGCGGCCGCGCCGAACCATCCGCGAGACGCTCACGATCCCGTCCGCGATATTGATCCCGGCTACGTTTTCATTCTTTTCTATGGATTCCGCTGGCATTTAGACCTCAAATAATTAGCCGAACTTTTAGTATTGGAAGCCGCAGAGTAGATTAAACCTACGGCTTCCAAATACCCATTTAACAAACAATTTTACTGCCAACCAGTTCCACCCCAGGTACCGTCCTGATCGAGTGTAACCGTGAGAGCAGCCGCCTCTCCACTTCCGGTAACGGTAATAAGAAAATTAGCTCCTCCACTTGAGAACGTGTATGCGGTATCCGCAAAGTATTTACCTTTGAGATCACCAACACTGATCCCGCTAAGCGTACTGGCTAACGTTCCAGAGGCATAGGTCGGATATACCGAGGGAGTTGCCACACTTTCCGCCCGGGCCACACGTAATGCGGTTGCAACCGTGCTGCAACCTGCCTGAGCTTCCGTAGCCATGGCGCGATTCTTGTTGCCCGACATCAGCGGGATGGCAACCGCCGCCAAAATGGCGACGATAATGGCCACAACCATCAGTTCCACCAGCGTGAAACCGGCTTTTTTATTCTTCTTTGTATTCATGGTATTGCTCCTTTTGTTTACTAGTTTACTTTCTGCTTACTTTTCATACACAGGCACTATTGCCCCTGCTCAACCTCCCAGGAGGAAGTTTCCAATACTTTTCCTATTTTCTATGGTCATCGACCTCCTTTCCCCGTTTGCTACCTAACACTCGACGAAACCGTAAAGATCGGCATATAGATCGCCAGCACGATGATGAGAACGAAGGCACCAAAGACACAAATAATCACCGGCTCGAACAACGCCATGGTGGTCATGATCGACACTTCCACCTGGTCTTCGTACAGATCCGCTACTTTCTCCAAGACTTCCGGCAATTGCCCGGAATCTTCGCCAACGCCCACCATCTGCACCACCAACCCCGGGAAGATGCCGCTCTGCGCCAAGCTGTCGGCAATGCCGTGCCCGGTCAGGATTCGATCGCGCACCGCCAGCACGGTGCGCTCCAGCACCCGGTTGCCGGTAGCCTGCGAACAGATTTCCATCGCGGTGGAAATGGGTACACCGCTGTGGACCATGATGGCCAGACTACGACAGAAGCGGGCCAATACATATTTCATGATGAGATCGCCGGCATAGGGTGTTTGCAACTTGAGCTTGTCCTTTCGGTAGCCTCCACTTTGGGTGCGTCCATAGACCACCAGTACGGTGGTCAGGATAATCACCCCTGCAAAGATTTCGATGATGTGGTCCACAAAGAAGTTGTTGATGCCAAAAACCACGGTGGTAAAGATCGGCAACTTCGCTCCAAACCCCCCGAATATATCGGTAAACTGCGGCAGGATGAACAGCGTCATGATCATGCAGACGACAACGAAAAAGATGCCGATAAACATCGGATAGGCCGCCATGGCCTTGATGCGCCGCTGCAGCTTGTCGGTGCGTTCCAGATATTCGGCCAACTGCCTCAGCGTGCCCGGCAACTTGCCAGACTCCTCCGCCACCCTGATCAGGCCGCAAAACATGACATTGAAAATTTTCGGGTGGCAAGCGACGGCGTCGGAAAAGTTTTTACCATCGTTCAACTTGGCCACGACATCCTTGACCGCAAGCCGCAAGGCGGGCTGCTCCAGTTCCTCGCCAATCGTGTCGAGCGCATCCCGCAACGGCACGCCGGCATTCACCGAGATGGCCAACTGCCTGCAGAAAATAGCGAGATCGCCCATTTTCACCTTGGCGGAAAAAAAGGAGGATTTGACCTTGGGTTGGTTTGAAGTCGCCGGCTTGGCGGCAACCTTTCTGGGAGCGGTGCCTGCCGCCGGATGTTCGATGCCAAATAGGTCGACCACGGTCAATCCCTTCTTCCGCAAGGATTCCAAAGCCTCCAGCCGGGTCGACGCCTCGATGTTGGACCGGATCTCTTTGCCTTCCTTGTTTTTCGCAATATAGCTGTATACGCCCATTTCGTGTTCCTTCGCCTTAATCCATCTGGCAGACGCTGATCGCCTCGCTGATGGTGGTTTCTCCCCGACGTACGCGATTGAATGCATTTTCGGCCAGCGTTTCCATACCGCCTTCGATCGCCTTCCTGCGCATGGTCATGTCATCCGCTTCGTTGTGCACCAGCTCGCGGATGGTTGGCGTGACTTCCAGAAATTCAAATATGGCGCGGCGTCCCTTTGCGCCGCGGTTGCGGCATTGGTTGCAACCCGTTCCGTGGTAGTAGGTCCAGCTTCCGGCCTCTGGAAACAGGGGTTTGACCCAGGCCAGCTCGGCGTCGTCCGGCGTGTACTCGGTTTTGCAGTTGGGGCAAATCTTCCGGACCAGGCGCTGGGCAATGATCAGCCGCATCGTGGCGGCGGTCAGATAGGGTTTGATGCCGATGTCGCGCAGGCGGCTGAACGACGATGTGGAGTCGTTCGTGTGCAACGTGCTCAGCACCAGATGGCCGGTGAGCGAAGCGCGCATGGCGATTTCGGCGGTTTCCGCGTCGCGGATTTCCCCGATCATCACGGCATCCGGATCCTGGCGCAGGATGTGGCGCAGGCACTCGGCAAAGTTGAGTCCAATCTTGGGACGGATCGGCATCTGGTTGACGCCGTCGATCAGGTATTCCACCGGATCTTCCACGGTCTGTACGTTTTTTGCGGGACTCTTGAGCAAATTCAACGCGCTGTAGAGCGTGGTCGTCTTGCCGCTGCCGGTCGGGCCGGTCAGCAGGATGATGCCGTTCGGCATGGCGAGGATTTCCTTGAACCGCTTCAGGCTTTGGCCTTCGAAACCGATATCCGCCAGATCCAGCACGAGGCTTTCCTTGTCGAGGATGCGCATTACGACCTTTTCGCCGAATACCTGCGGCATGGAGGACACGCGTACATCCACCACCCGACCGGAAAACTTGAACTTGAAACGTCCGTCCAGCGGGAGGCGGCGTTCGGCAATATCCATTTCCGACAAGATCTTGATGCGCGTTACGATGGCCGGAAACAGGCTCTTCGGCGGCGGCGTCACCGGATGCAGCGCACCGTCCACGCGCAAGCGTACCGAGCAGCTGTTTTCGCCCGGTTCAAAGTGGATGTCCGACGCGCCGTCGCGCACGGCCTCCATCAGCAAAAGGTTTACATAGCGCACGACCGGCGCATCGTTGGCATGGATCAGCAACTGGTCGACATCGCCCATGTCGGCATCGAACGCGGATCCGCGTTCGTCGGCTTCGATGTCGACGATGTCCTGCAGGCTGGACTCTACGTAGGCTTCTTCCTTGTAGCATTTGTCGATGACCGCCCGGATCCGTTCTTCGGTGCTGACGGCCTTGTGGATTTCGAAACTGGTCAGCGAGCGAACCGTATCGACCGCGTCCATGTCGAGCGGGTTTTTCATTACGATCGTAATGGAAACCCCGTCCTCTTTCTTGAGCGGAATCAGGCAAAACCGGCGCGCAACCGATTCGGGGATCATGTCGTATTCGTCGCGTTGAAGATGGAAATCCTCATCGAGCTCGAGAAAAGGAATATTCAGCAAATCGGCAAAGGTGTGGGCGATATCGTGCGAAGACGCCAGCTTTTCATCGATCAGGATGTCCGTCAGCACCCGCCCGGTCTCTTCCTGGATCGCCAAGGCCTTTTCCAGCTCCCTGGAGCCGACACGCCCGCTGCGGATCATCATTTCGCTTAATTGATCGGTAATCATACCTTAATCGCCTTCATTGCTCTCGGTGCATGGCATGCCCCCCGCTACCGGGGGGCGATTGCATTAAACCTACATATTCGAGGTATTGGCCGTCTCTGGAACATCATTCGTGGCGGACTTCCCACTTATATAAGCCACGAGTTCGTCCTTTTCCTCGGGGGTGGCTTCAACCTCTGGGGTGGCGGAAGCAGGTGCTGCCTCCACTACCATAGCCGCGGGTTCAAATGCGGCGGATTCAGCCACGGGAACAACCGCTGCTTCTGCCTTTTGTGTCTTGTCCATGGCCTTGTTCATGGCTTCCTGACTCGCCAAGGATGCCTTTGCATAGCTCATTTCGTCAATGATTGAAGCTTTGATGAAGATCAGCAGGTCGATTTTTTCCTTGGTCGTGGTTTCGCGACGGAACAGGCGTCCAATGAAGGGGATATCGCCGAGGAACGGGATCTTCTGAATGACCTGGGACTCGCGGTCGCTCTGCAAACCACCAATGACCGCGGTATTGCCGCTCTTGATCATGACCTGGGTTTCTGCTTCGCGGATTTTCAGGATCGGATACTGGTTGTTGCCAATGGTAGCACCCACTTTCTTCTCACTCACCGCCGGGTGGACGATCATGTTGATAAAGCGTTCGTCGCACACCTGCGGAATGACATTGAGCTGGATCCCGATATTTTCGTAATAGTCCAGACTTTCGGACTGGGTCTGCGATCCACCGGCGCTACTGACATCCGTATTCACGATCGGGTATTTTTCGCCAACCAGGATAGAGGCCTTCTGGTTGTTGAGCGTGAGTACCCGCGGTGCCGAAAGGACATTGGCATCGCCATCCGTCGCAATGAGTTTATAGAGCATGTCGTACCCGGAATCACCCAAATCAGCAAACGATAGCCGTAGCCCGTTGTCCTGGGAAAGGGATCCCGCCGCACCCATCTGCAAAGGATCGGGATAGCCGGTGGTCGCGTTCAGCAAATTGTTGAACTGGCCAGGAAGAGCGGAGGGCTGCAAGGTACCAGCACCGCCGGTTCCCAACGTCAATGGTGTGACATTTTGCATGGCCGTAATGTAGTCCAGGCCAATGTCAGACAGTCCGTCGGTATTGATTTCAAGGAATTTGGCTTCAATAAGCACCTGCTCAGGTAGTTGGTCCATCTTTTCGATGATTTCGCTGACCGCCGTCAAAGAGGCGGGCACGTCGGTGATGACAAACGTTTTGCTTTTCCGGATCTGATCCTTCTCCGTACGGCTGCTGCGGATTCCTCCTTCAGTGGCCGCACCACTCGAAGACGATCCGGCACCCGACCCGCCAAAAGCCCAGCCTGGCAGACCTGTGTTGGACAGAATGGTAAACTTGCCACGTCCGCTCAGCTGTGCTTCGCAGACTTCCTTGATGTCGTAGGCATCGAGGTACCGGAGGTTGAACACCTTGGAACCGAGCGGCTCAATGCCTTCGACTTCAACGATGTTTTCGAGTTTGCTGATGACAATGGTTCCACCCACGACCCGGTAGCCGAAGCCATACGGCTTGAGAATGACATCCAAAGCTTCCTTCCACGGAATGTTGTTCAAACGGACGTTCACGTTGTCGGACACCACATCCGGACCAACCACGATACTTTGGCCGGTCTGGAGCGAATAGGCCTTCAGCACTTCCGAGATGTTCGCATCCTTTACGTTGATGGTTACCGTATCGGAAGCCTGCACATTTTCCGCAGGTTCGATGTATTGGGCCCCTTGGCCTTCCTTGGCGGATTGCGCCAATACGGACAGCTGCCCGCTCAAAACAAATGTAAATGTTCCAAGCAGCAGGTACGTTGAATGACTATGGATTTTCGACTTCTTCATTAACTTTCTCCTTATGTTGTTAACCGTTCTGTAAATATTTTTCTTCTGTATTCCCTCTAACTTACTTCTGTGATGGGAGTTGCGTCCATTTAGGCTCTCTCCCCTGTTTTCACCTGGCTTTTGATTGAATAAGGTGGGTCGCTCCAAGCCCTTTGCCCTTAC
>JAIPJC010000091.1 GCA_021734345.1 Kiritimatiellales bacterium
CTGGGGGTGGAAGGATGTCTTGATGGGCAGGGCATCCCTCTCGGGAGAACAACAATGAAAATACGGATAATAAGTATCGGAACGATTGCGTTGTCGATTTGCGTGCATGCAGATGTCAGTGTGCTGAATGTTGCGAAAGATACCATGTTGCGTTCGGCAACCACGGTAGACGAGGCGGATTTAGGCGGGGCAACCACGGCGTATTTTTCAAAGACGGGAGCGCGCGTGATCATGGAGTTTGATCTGAGCGGCCTCGGGCAGACGGTTACCAATGCCGTGCTTAAGATACGCCAGGCCAGCAATATTTCCGGTGCCTATAACGTGCAAGTGTTTCCCATGGTCTACACCTCGAACAACTATTCGTGGATCCAAGGGGTCGGCACCATCACCTCCGGAAGCGATGCCAACGCCCCTGCGGATGCATCCGGGGCGGCTTCCTATCGGTACCGTTTCAACAGCACGACGGATTTGGCATGGGAGGACGGTTCCGGAACGGTGGTATCCAATGCCAGCGCTCCGGCGCTCTGGGGAGCGGAAATCGGGCAGGAGACGGGTACAGGTTGGGCGAGTGGAACCTACAGCGCCATCGTGCTCGATGCCGCAACCATTGAAGCGAGCCGTACAAGTTCCGGTGCAATAACGATTGGCCTGTGGGATGCGAATAGCGTAGGCACGGGGAATTTCCAGATTTCCGCGATGGAGGCAGCTACTGCGGCTTATCGTCCTGTTCTGGAGGTTACTACAGTGGCGGGGCCGTCTCCGTACGAGCAATGGATTGGTGGATACAATTTAACCGATACCAATGTGCTGGTTGATTCGGACAGCGATGGCGTCAACAACCTGGTGGAGTATGCCTTGGGTGGAAATCCAACAAACGGCACGGGTGACCAATCCGTTCTCCCGGTCTCCGCCATAGTCGTGGATGGAGGATTCAATGGCGTGGAATATGTCTATCGCCGCCGTCTCGATGCCGCCGCTCGCAATCTGGACTACTATCTTGAGCTGGCCGACGACTTGACCTCCGGCAGTTGGACCAACGGAGGGTACACGGTTCCCGGAACCGCCGTGGTCGATTCGGAATTCGAAACGGTCACAAACCGCATTTCAAGCGATGGCGTGGATCAGCGCTTCATTCGGCTTCAAATCCAAATCACCCCATAGTAAAAACCCCAGAAGCGCGGAGACTTTCTGCTTTAATTGGATAGACTGGTTGTTTCGCGGGGAAAGACTGTTTTATGTCATCAAGGTGATCCCTGTCGGCGAATGGGCCTTCAACGGAAGGTCCGAGTTGGAAAGATATTCATGAGGCAGAACGACAGGGGTATTTCCGATGACAACTAAATTTCCTTTCCCTTCCCAAGGAATGCAGAAGCGACCGCTTTTGTGTCTATTGGTATTTCTCCTCTGCTGTGGAAGGGAAATCTTCGCGACGGATGCAGTCAATTTTTATCCGGGGGAAGTGCGCTCGTTCCAGGCGGTGATCGATTCGATCGATCCCGTTCGACATTCCATAACGGTTCGCCACAAGCCGACGGGGTTCACCGCAGAAGTGTTTTGGGACGAGGCGAGTGAAATCAAGGCCACCTTGCAGTACGATTTCGACGATGTGGAAGAGGGCGGGGTGCAATGCTGGTCGGGTGAAATAGATTCCGGAAAGTTGGAAATCGAGGCTTCGGATCATCTGCGTCCTCTTTCCCGCGAGCCGAACAACGATGTCGATCCCGAACCCAAGCAAATATACGAGGCGCGCTTGGTGCGCAAGCCGGTTGATTCGGAAGAACTGCGCAACCGCCAACTGCGCATGCGGGACGGGCGGAAAGCGTATTGGCTGGAGGCGGGAGGCAAGTCGTGGAAACTTCTGGAGAAGAAGCATCGGCCGGAACTCATGCGGCCCGTAGAGGTTGAAATAGGCGGGTTGGCAATCGGAACGGATTGCAAAAACCTTGTGTACCGCGAAGAACCGGGCCGGAACGTTTTGGTTAAAATCGAACCGATCATCAACCACCGCTTCGTACCTCCGGTGCCGGGCGGCACATCGGGCATGACGGCGGAGCGGTACGAAAAAGAGATGGAGAAGGTTCGAGGCAGCTTCGCAAAGTTCGAACCGGAAATCCGCAAGCAGGCTCCCGTTCAAATGCGGGTCGTGCCCGGCTTGTCGCAGGTTGGCGAAGAGGTCTCCGTCGAGTTTTCGGTGCTCGCGGACCACGAACCGGCACGCGAACTCCGCCTCTACACCGATTACCTCGCGAATTCAAATGCTCCGCCCAAGACGCTTAACCTAATCTGGAAGAAAGAGGGCGAAGCCCGCTATGTCGCAGTCGAAAAACTGCGTGGTCTCCCCCGGGGGCAGCATCGCGTCCACTGGATTTGCGATGTCGGCGGCGATGTTGGCGAGTACTGGCGCTCCTTCGCGGTGGCCGATAACGACACGTTGGTGGTCGGCCTGCACTTTACCGGAGGGCGGCCGAACGATGAGTTCGAGAAATATTTCCTGCCGTACGACTACTGGTGCCAGGACATCGTGGCGGACTTCATTTCGGGCCCCATGGGCGAGAGGGCACCGATTCGCTCCGCCGCTTCCTTTACCAAACTTTCCCGCGAACACCGCCGGCGCGGGGCGGAGCCGAATTTCATGATCATCCAGGGGAACTACGCCGGGCGGAGCGGATGGCCGGCGCCTTGGCCGGTGCAGTTCCGCGCAGAGCCGGCGGCGCTCCAGTCTGCAGTCTATCGGAGCGTACTCGAACTGGCGGAAATGTGTGGTTTCGACCCGCAGTCTGGAAGCCTCCAGTGCTACGAACTGGGTACGGATTCGATCAATCGTGCAGTGGAAGCCGGGTTTCGTTTGTTTGGTTCGTTGTGCATTCACCAGAACTGGCAGGACTCGTCATGGGAAATCAACCACACGGCCCGTCCCTTGCGCCCGTACTTCCATGCACTGAATGATTTCCGGAAACCGGGTGCGGGTGGGCCGGATGCCGCAGTCATGGTGAGCCAGCATTGCAAGTCGCTGCTGTGGACCGAATATGGTTTGGGCGTGTTCGAACCTTGCTGGCTGGAGCAGGCGTGGGTTGGCGGTGGTGCGGGAGGCCGGAAAACTTACGACCGCGTTTTCATGTCGCGCGACTTCGACCTGTTCGAGTCGGCGGTGCAGAACCGGCTGAACCAGGATGTGCCACTCTTCCTGGATGTCGGCATCGAGTTCAGCAACAACGATCCCAGCCATATCTCAACCCGGTCGAACGCATTGATGCTCGAATACATGGCGCAGCGTGCGGCCAAGGATCCAATCGTCTTCTGCGACCAGCGCATGGCGGCGGAATACTGCCGCAACCACTACAAGGAAATTCCCCAGACGGTGGTCTACGATCCCGATTTCTGGTGCGGAACGAAAGCGCAGGACAGCATCGTTTCGTCGTGGAAGCCGGTGGACTATCCCGACCTGATGCAGATCGAGAACGCGGCGTTCAATGCCTATTTCAAGCGGCCCGGCCTGCTTCCTGCCTACCATTGGGATTATAGCAAGCCGTGGTCGTATCCGGATTTTGGCAACAAGCAGCTGCCGCGCAGCGTCATGGGATTCCTGGTGCCCGGCGAGCATGACAAGTTTGCGGTGACTCCGCAAATCACCGACACGCGCGCCATCGAAGTGAAGCGCGAAGACGATGGAAACGGTATCGCCATCCGATTGACAACGCCTGTCGCATTGAAAAACTTTCCGCTGGCCTTGTGGGACATCCCTCACGAGTGGAAGCCGGGTGGCGGATGGTGGACGGTCGATGGGGATGCGAAGTTTACGCCCGTGCGCGCGCCCTTCACCGGCAACTTGAACGGCATTCTTGCGGTCGATGCGCAACCCGGCGAAAACATCTACCACCTCCGCATGGCCACGCCGCCACGCAATCTGGAAATCCAGGATGTTGTGTTGGATGGAGTCCATGGCAAGGTCTTCGACCGCGACGGAACGTCGATGGCGTATCTCTGGCCAACGCATCCATGGGATGCCCGGATTGCGATCGAGGTTCCCGCCGGACGCGAGGCACGGCTCTATGCCGCGCCCGCCGGCGAGGAAGTCCTGCTTCATCCGGGCATTAACCCTATCGTCGTACCGAAGGAGTTTTGGATTCGGATTGTTGGACTAAGCCGTGAAGAGCTGGTCCGGGGCGTGCACGGGGAATGATGGGAAACAAGGGAAAATTCTTTCAATGAAGAGCTTTAAATCCAGGTTCGTATTCATGGCGGTGTTGGGCCTGCTGGGCGTGGCGAACGGCGCCACGGAGCAGCCGAACATCCTGTGGTTGATCGCGGAAGACATGTCGACGCAACTGGGTTGCTACGGCGATCTGGACGCGCTGACTCCCCAGCTTAACCATTTTGCAACGGAAGCCATCCGCTACGGAAACGCATTCTCCCTGTCACCCGCCTGCGCGCCTGCGCGCACCACGCTGGTGACCGGCATGTCGCCCACCACGCTGGGCGCGAACCAGATGCGCAGTGCCGTCACGTCACCGCAGGCGTTGCGGTTGCTGCCGTGGATCCTGCAGGAGAAGGGCTATTTCTGCGCCGTCAACAAAACCGACTACAACCTTGATGCAGGATACGATAAAAACAAGACTGGAGGCTTTCCCGATGGCTGGGATTCCGGCATTCCCGGAGAGATGTTCTTTGCCGATAAGAGCTTTCCGGAAGATATCGCGTCCACTTGGCGGAAACGGAAGTCCGGCCAGCCGTTTTTTTTGATGGCGACGCTAGCCCGTACGCATGAGTCCCGCTATGGCTTCCTCCAGGATCCGAATGACTACCACCGGTCGTATTGCCGGCAATTGACCCCGGAGCAATTCCAGAACCGTGCGGCGATCCATCTTCCCCCGTACATGTCCGACACGACCGCCTCCCGCGAATACTGGGCGCAGTACCAGGAGGCCATCACCGACATGGATCATCTCGTGGGGGAGGTGCTGGATCTGCTGAAGTCCGACGGGCTTGACGAAAACACCATCGTGTTTTTCTTTGGCGACAACGGGGCGGGCGTGTTCGGCACCAAGGGATATCTTACCGACCAAGGACTGCACGTTCCCCTCATGGTCCGCGTTCCGCAAACGTTGCGCTCTCCGGCAGCACCCCAACATGGCGGAGTCGAAAAACGACTGGTCAGCTTCGAGGATTTCGCTCCGACCGTCCTGTCGCTCATCGGCGAACCCGTTCCTCCGATGATGCAGGGCAAGCCGTTCCTCGGACTGGAACCGGCGGCTCCGCGGAAGCTGTCCTTCGGATTCCGCGACCGCATCGACTCCCAAGTGACGATGCTGCGTTCCGTGCGCGACGAACGCTATGCGTATGTCCGGAATTTCCTGCCGCATCGGAACCTGTCGGCACGGCTTTTCACCGAAATGAGCGCACCCGAATTCTGCGTCGAAACGGAGAAGCTCGGCCATGCGGACAAACTGCCTGCGGGCATATTGAAAACCGCGTACAACCTCGCCCGTCCGTCCGAAGAACTCTACGACCTGCAAAGCGACCCGTGGGAACTGCACAACTTGGCGACCGATGAACAATACCGCCCGCAGCTTGAACGCCTCCGCAAGGCCTTGATCGACCACATCGTCCAAACCGGGGATCTGGGGCTCTTGCCGGAAGGCGAAATGCTGCGGCTCAGTGGTGGCGGTGCACCCTTCGACATGGCCCAGGATACCGCCACGTTTCCGATCAGCCGCCTGCTCGAAGCCGCCGACCTGATCCGCCAACCTCCTCCCGATGCGGAGAAGGAATTCGTCCGCCGTCTGGGAGACGGCAATGCCGCCATCCGCTGGTGGGCCGTCCAAGGCCTCATGCGCATCGACGGGAAATCGACGGAGGCATTGGCCGGGCTGGAGCGCTTATCGCGCGAAGACGAGTCCCCTGATGTGCGTATCGCCTCCGCCGAAGCGCTTTGCCGTGCCGGACGGGTCGACGCCGGTCTGGAGGTGTTGCTGAAGACGATCAAGGATCGCCAAGATCCCCTTGAAATGATGGCGGCACTGGATGCATTGATCCAGATTGGCGACCAGGCGAAGCCCGGCGCTTCGCTTGCAAAGGGGATCATTGAAAACCCGCCGCGATTCAAGGGGGCCAATGCCAAGAAGATTGTCCCGGCCATGATGTTTTCCTGTGGATGGCTATGCGAAGAATTCGGGGAGACCGTCGATTACGGAAAGGACACGCCTTGGTGGGTCAAGCGCATGCAGCACATTCTCGAACTCCAAAAGTAGGATGCATATGATCAAATCGTTGTTTTCCCTTGCCGCCGTTCCAATGCTGATGGGTCTGGCATGCCTTGCGGCGGACGGAGCGACGCGCCCCAACATCATTATCGTTTTTACCGACGATCTGGATTTTGATGAAATCGGGGTCTACGATCCAATCAAGTATCCGACGTATACCGGGGCGCAAAAGCTGGGGTACACCTATGGGAAGAATCAAGGCAACGCTTCCCAGAAGATGTGGGGCGTCTATCCGCAGCCGCCATCGACGCCGAACATCGACAGCCTGGCCCGCGACGGCATGCTCTTCACGCACTTCCACGTTGCGGCCACGGTTTGCACTCCTTCGCGCTACGCCCTCCTGACCGGCCAGTACGCCAGCCGATCCAGAACGCTGCAAAAGGAGTGCCCAACGAACGGATATGCCGACGTTCAGTTCAATACGGAATTGCTGCCTTCGCAATGGAACTTGGCAAAGGGGTTGAAGGCGGCGGGATACGCGACAGGCATGGTTGGCAAATGGCATTTGGGCGAACAGGTGGAGGAGCAAGGCGTGATCCGGCCGCCGATCACCGACTACAAGGGGAAGTCGACCGGGCCGGATAAAATGACGGATCCCGGCGTGGCCGAACGGGTGGCCAAGGTTTACCGGCAGGGCGTGGACTACATCAAGGCGAACCACGGGTTCGACTATGTTTCCAGTGTCTATCAGGAAAACGGGAACAACCTGGGTTTGCCGAAAGAACTTTCAATTGCTGAAAACAACATGGAGTGGTTTACGGCAGGTGCGCTCCGATTTTTGGAGCAAAGCCATGACAAGCCGTTCTTCCTGTATTTTGCGCCGAACGTGCCGCACGGAACATTCGGCGACACGTTTATCAAAAACGATCCGCGCGCGACACCGGAAGGCTATGTCGACTGGCACTTGGGCAGCCAGCCGCCGCGGGATGGAATTATTCCGCGCATAAAGGCGTTGGGGCTCGTCAACCAAGGCGCGGTTTTCCCCTATACCGCGGCCACGCCGATGTGGCTCGACGACGGCGTCGGGGCGATTCTGAAAAAGCTCGAAGAGTATGGCATTGCCGACAACACCATCGTCATCTTTTCCAGCGACCAGCAAAGTCGGGGAAAGTGGACGTGCAACGAAGGCTCGCATGTTCCGTTTCTTGTGCGCTGGCCTGCCAAGGTGAAGCCGGGCGTCGTCTGCGACCGGTGGGTTTCAAGTGTCGATGTGGTTCCTACCCTGATCTCGCTTGCCGGAGGAACCGTTCCGAAAGATGCCGAGGTCGACGGCGAGCGTTTTTGCGGCGAGCTCGACCCGGCGGAGCAAAGCGATCCCGAGCGTCCCGTGCTGGTCGAGATGGGCTACGGACGGGCGGTGGTCTGGAAGGACTGGCGCTACATCGCCGTGCGCTATCCCGAAGCGCGCAAGGAATCGATCATGCGGCGCTTCGACAACCAGCCCGATCTTTCCGCCCGCGGCAAGCTGGGCGGCAAGGGCGCAACGTTCCCTAATATTTGCGATGCGGACCAGCTATATAATCTACAGACGGATCCGTACGAGCAGAACAACCTGGCGGCGAATCCCGAATATGCGGCGAAGCTGGAGGAAATGCGCACGTTGATGAAGCAGTCGCTTGCGCCGTTGCCGCATCCCTTTGCCGAGTTCAAACCGGGAAGGTGAAAGGATAGCGGGATAAGGGCGCTGCCATGTGGCGGGCGTGGGCGGCAATGCTTCGTCGGCATCAGGAGATTCGCTTGCGGAATTCCGTGGGGCTTTCATTCATCAGGTTGCGGAACTGGCGGGAGAAATAGTTGCTGTCCTGGAACCCGCATTCAAAAGCGATTTCGGTAATGGTTTTGCCGGGGGTTTCCAATAAATGGGCGGCTTCTATAACGCGCAATCCGATCAGATAGGCTGTTGGAGTTTTGCCGGTGGCGGCAAGAAACAGGCGCTGAAGGTTCCGGGGAGACATGTGGGCGATGCGGGCCAGGTCTTCAACCGTTATTTCATCGGCAAAGTGGATCTCCATATGGCTGATGGCTTCGGCGACCTGCAAGACCTTGCGGGAATCACTGTGGGACGTTTCCTCATAGTAGCGGGAGAGCAGTCCAACTATTTCCATAAATCGGGCAAGTGCAATGAGACGGAATCCCGGCTTTTTATCGGCAAGGGTCTGGTCCAGGGATTCCGCGAGGCTCCAGATGCGCAGGAGCTGTGCCTGGTCCAGCCGCAACCGGCTGTTGAACTCCTTGTTGTGGCGATAGGACGGTTCGATCACGAACAGGGCCTGGAAGCCGGGAAGGGCGCGGGTGGTCCATCGTTTCATGTCGATCTTCCGGGCGTCGAAATAAATGTTGTATGAGTAAAGACGGTTCATGTGGCTATAGGCGTGCGCCCGGCCGCGGGGAATGAGAAAGACGTCCCCTGCCTGCAACGGGTGGTCTATGCCGTCCACGATGTTGATGCCGAAGCCCTCTTTGATGACGACCAGTTCTTCGAATTCGTGGCGATGCACTGGATAGTCCGGATGGCCAGGGTTGAAATTGGTGGCGAGCGGCAGTTCGTCCCGCGAGAAGACGTAGTCGCTATGGATGGTTGGAATCTGTCCGCTCATATGTGGGGTCGTTGATTCTAGAGACGCCATGTTATATTGCTTCGAGGTCGGCTTGGCAAGACTGCTGTCGGAGGGATGCCAAAGCCATGATCCGTTTTCGTACGATTCCATTTTATTGGTTTTAGGTTAGGAGGCCTTTTTCCTGTTAAACCGGATTCCATCCCTTCATGGGCATTGTCGTTTGCATGCTTGAAATTGTCGGAATCATGAAGGCGGGTTCTACGGAAGTGATCCATCCTTGTGCCCATGGATTGAAAAGGACATATACGATGCGCGTCCGGGGCTGATCTTTCGGGTTTATCGGATGCCAGTCGGTGTTTCCGGACAATAAAATACGGCAGGAAGATATGGTAAAATTCAAAAACGATTTTGCATGGGGCGTTTCCACGGCGGCGCATCAAATCGAAGGGGCGTGGAACGAGGGTGGGAAAGGGGAAAGCATCTGGGATTGTTTCGCGCAAGCATCTGGAAATATAGCGAACAACGATACTGCGGATATCGCCTGCGACCACTACCACTGTTGGCTCGAAGACATCGCCTTGATGAAGGAGCTGGGAGTTAACGCCTACCGCTTTTCCATCGCATGGCCGCGCATCTTTCCCGATGGAAACGGCCGCCCGAACGAAGAGGGAGCGCGGTTCTACGACCAGCTGATCGATGGCCTGCTTGATGCCGGCATTGTACCGTGGGTGACGCTCTATCATTGGGATCTTCCGCTTGCGCTGCACAAACGGTATGGCGGGTGGCTCTCGCCGCGGATCGTCAACGATTTTTCAGCCTATGCGGACTACTGTTTCGACCGGTACGGCGATCGCGTTAAAAACTGGATCACCATGAACGAACCGTGGTGTTCCTGCGTGCTTGGATATGGCATGGGCGTGCATGCGCCTGGACACCAAAGCTGCACGGAACCTTGGATCGCCGGCCATTATATTCTACTGGCCCATGCCCGGGCGGTGGAATGCTACCGGAACAAATTCAAGACGCGGCAGCAGGGCCGTATCGGAATCAGCTTGAATTGCGATTGGCGGGAACCGTACACGGCATCTCCGGACGATCAGTCTGCGGCGGAGTTGTCGCTCGAATTCATGCTGGGCTGGTTTGCCGACCCACTGTGGAACGGCGATTACCCCGAAAGCATGAAGGTTCGGCTGGGGGAAGCCCTTCCTCGATTCAGCACAGAGGAAAAATCCCTGCTGAAGGGCTCCTCCGACTTTTTCGGGCTAAACCACTATTCCAGTTGCTGGATCCGTGCGGTGGAACAAGGTGGCGAGAACCGAACAGGCAACTCGGGAATCTTCGGGACGAAGGAAGTGGAGATCGTCCGCATGGACGATCGTCCCGCCAATGCCCTCGGATGGGCTGTTGTTCCCGAAGGATTGCGCAAGCTGCTTTGCTGGATCGATGCGCGCTACGGCCGTCCAGCGGTTTATATCACCGAAACCGGAACCGCCCTCATGGCCGACGACGTTGCAACGGCGGTGGACGATCCGGAACGTTCCGCGTTCATTGGCGACTATTTGGCGGAAGCGCGGAAAGCATGTGCGGCGGGGGTGGACCTGTGCGGTTGGTTTGTTTGGACACTGCTGGATAATTTCGAGTGGTCTGAAGGTTATCGCATTCGTTTCGGTTTGGTGCATGTCGATTTCGGCACCGGTGTCCGTACTCCGAAAAAGAGCTTTCATGACTATCGGAACCTGATCCAATCAAACGGTAACGCGACGAGTCGCATGGTCCGGTAGACTGTTTTGGATGAACGTGCAAGAGCGATGGATGAGGCTGGGAAAAAATCCAGCGGAACAGGAGACAGCAAGATGGTAAAAAGAAAGAGAACGGGACGGATGTTTAAACGGGGCGTCTTCGCCATAGGTGTGCTTGCGGGACTCGCTCGCATGGCGGTTGCGGACGGGCCAGCGGGCGTTTTGGCCACGTGCAAGTCGCTCTATCCGGGCAAGGATACGCTGGCGGCCTACGAATATTTTACTAAAGGCCACGGGGAAGGTTCTGCGGTGGTCGAGTCCCCGACGCAGGTGCAGGTTGCGGAAACGATCCCAGAGACGGTCATTGCTTATTCTTCGCCGTCAGGAATCGCTCCGGGTGGACTCGTCAAGCTGTGGTGCCCGAACGGCGCGACCAATCCTCAATTGGAACATCCGGATCAGCCGGGTTTCGTGCAGATCGAAACCTCGGTTCCGTTTGAGACGGAATTGGATGTGGTGAATTTCTGGAAACAGTATAACGGGAAGAATCCGAATTCGTTCCGGTTTGTGAATGTGAAACTGCCCAAGGGATTACCTCCCGGTAAAGCGCTGCGGTTCCGGTGGAAGAACGTGAAGGTGGATTCCCGGGCAGGACGTTTTAACGGAGACCACTGGCTCTTCCAGATTGCGGTTGATCACGATGCCGACGGATTTGCGGAGCTGATCCCCAATCCTCCGGCGGTTCCCAAACTTCCCGGCCTGGCTGTTCGCATGCTGGCCCGCATTGCTTCAACGACCATCATTGGGGAGCCGGTTCGCTTGAACGTGTGCGCGTTCGATGCGTTGGACAATCCGGCGTCCGGCTATGCCGGCCGGCTGACGGTTGCTTGCGACCAAGGGGGCGTTCTTCTTCCGAAAGACGTTGATATCTCTGCACACGGCGCGGCGCAATGCGATGTTAGTTTTTCGAAACCGGGCTTCTACTGGATCAAGATTAGGTCGAGCGACGGGATGGAGGCGGAAAGCAATCCGGTTGAAGTGTTCGCGACCGATCCGAAAATGCGGCTCTACTGGGGAGATCTCCACGTCCATACCGAGATGTCGGCCGATGCCCGTTCTTCGGCGCACACGGTTTCCTCCTATGCGGGCAGCTATGACATCGGGCGGTATCAATATGCATTGGATTTCCAGGCCAACAGCGACCATCAAGGCGTCCGGCAAGGCAACTATGGCCCGGACGACTGGGAAACGATGCGGCGCATTACGAACGAGGCCAACGAACCCGGTCGCTTTGCAACGTTGATCGCCGCCGAACTTTCCGGGCCGAAGGGCGACCAGATTGTCTACTATGCGGGCGCATCCCCTTCGTTTTTGGATCACGATGCCGCCGATCCAAAAAACCGCGAAGCGGCATGGGAGAAACTGCGGGGGATCGAATGCCTTACGCCTCCACACCACTTCTGCCAGAGCATGCGCCCCTGGGACTGGTCTGTATTCAATCCGGCGCTACAGCCGGTCTGCGAAATATTTTCAAACCACGGGCGGGGCGAGTTTTTCGGGAACGATCCGGCCTACAGCGGCCACGGCACCGCAACGCTGGAAGGAGACACCTGGGTGGATCAGCTCAATGCCGGGAAGAAATTGGGAGTCATTGCCAACAGCGACGACCACTGGGCCCGGCCCGGCACGTGCGGCTTGACTGGCGTGTGGGCGCCTGCGCTGACCCGCGATGCGATCTATCAAGGCATCAAAATCCGCCGGTGCTATGCCACGACCGATGCGCGGGTCATTCTGCATTTCAGCGTCGATGGTTCAGAAATGGGCCAGGAGATTACGTGCAAAAAACCGCCAACCTTCAACATACGGGCGGCGGCGCCGGAGCCGATCCAGAAACTTGAGATCATTCGCGACGGCGAAATAGTCCACAGCCAGGACCCCCATGGGCGGCAAGTTGACGTGAGCTGGCAGGAAGAGAACGTTCGGGATGCCTACTACTATGTGCGGTTGACGCTGGCTCCGGAAAAGAATGCGGAGGCTTCCATGCGAAACAAGCAGCAGTTTGTCTGGTCCAGCCCGGTATGGGTATCAAGAGGAGTGCGAGAAGAGACACGATAGTATGTGGGTACTCATGGAAAGGGACGGTTTCTGATATGGATGCATGGAAAAACAAGTTGATTGGTAAAGCTCTTGCAGAGTTTGCAGCTCCTGACGGAGAGGCGTTTGATCAAGAAGCCGACTATGAGGCCCACTATGCCATCCGCACCGTCTGGCCGAATATGGTGCAATTTTCCCCCAGCGGCGAAACCGTGTTAAACGAGGGCGGCTTATCCTTGTCTGTCAAACCCTCCGGCAAGGAAACGGTTCTTCATGTCGAGCATGTGAACATGCCGGAGGTTCCTTTGACGAGCGAACTGATTTCTGCTGAGATTTTCTGTGAAAATAATGCCCTGCTTTCTCCCTTGCGCTGGAACTTTTCACAGCGGTTTATCAACAACCCGTATGATGCAGAAAAAATGACCGGACTGGCGGGTGAGGGATGTGTGAAAAACGGAATCCTGTGGCGCAAAAACCGGGTACCCGCTTTGCGTGTTGAAAAAGCATACACCTGCGACTATTCCCTATTTGCGGCACTGCCGATTATACACCATCAGCAGTTGAAAAACCTGCGGTTTGATATGCTGGAGTCTTTGATGGCTCTGCGCCCGGGGCAGCATTTGGTTTACTCCGGTTTGCTGGAGGTTCCTTTTAAAAACGGAAAGGTTGCTGTGCATGAATATCAGCAATACGGCACGGGCATTCTTCCTTGGCATTATTGGGTGAACGGGGAGGGTTTGCTGGTCTGTGTGATCCGCGCGCATTATTTATTTATATGGTTAGCTGACTTACTCAAGTGACCTCTACATGTTGTGGCCTGGTCGTATAGAACCCCTTGACCGTTTTCGGCCTTGATGTCACCGATTGCTGCACCAAGCGATGAAACAGCTTCCCTCTGTGCATG
>JAIPJC010000092.1 GCA_021734345.1 Kiritimatiellales bacterium
CATTTCTTGTGCAGGATCACCATGCGACCGGCCAGGCCAGCGGCCTGCGATACATTTTCTGTACCGCCCGCCTACTGCGGGCTTCGGAGCCGCCAAGATGGCGGCGATACGAGTTGTACCGCAGGCGTCTCGCCTGCTTGCGGGGGATGTGGAATCAAGGCTTAACTTAGTGCCATTCGGGACCGGCCTAGTTCTTCGTCGTGTAGTCGTGAAGGACCTCGCATGGCGAACGGGTTCTATCGACGATGGCGGTAATCGACAGTGGGGGCCTCGCTTGTCAGGATGCTAGACGTTTATTCTGTTTTGCAGAAGCTGCCCGTAGTTGGTCGTCGAGGAATGTATAATATTCGCAGGCGGGATCGCCGTCGCCACTGGGCAGGTGGGGTTTGCCTGCCAGATCCGGCATGAGATATTTTTCCTGAAACTGGATGGTGAAAATATGCCGGATTCTCGCCAGTAGCGTTATGTTGACGGCAAACTGCGCTTCACCGTTTCGCTTTTTGATGAAGATCAGTTTTTCGCCCTCGTCGTTTATGAAGCACTCGCGCGCATGGTGATGCCGTTTCCCGTAAAGATCATGAACCATCCTGAGAACGTCCATTTCGGTCGATGAGAGATCGGTATTGGCAGGGAACATATCTATTTCCTTTTTTCAGTTTGCGGTGCCGTTGTTGTCGCGATACATGCAAAGAGGATGCTGAATTCATGCGGGGTTTCCTATACCCAGCCGTGGGTATATTCGGGGGAGTCCCGTGTGCCGGGCATAAAAAAAAAGCGACCGGAGTGGACAGGTCGCTTTGTGCATGCCGGCAAAAGTGTTTAGATCAGGAACATGCGCCGAATGAATATGCAGGCTCCGGCGATTACGCCGATCATGGCGATGCTGGCAGGTTCCGGAATCGCGTAGTCGTATTCAATCGTTATTGATCCGTTTGCGCCAACTGGATTGCCCTGAAACTGAGCGCCACTGAATGCTCCCATGTTGATAAACTGGTTGACACCATACGTAATAGTGTACGCATCAACCCCAGTATATTCATTGAAGAAAAATGAATTAATGAAGGTACTGTCAGATGTTGAAGTGGCAGTGGTTACCAGTGAATCAAAGTCAGTGCCCAGCGTGCTGTAGACCGTGGTATCGCCATCATCGCCAGAGAGATTCATATTTTTTGTTGTGATCGAACTGAGTGATGCCAGAAATAGACCCCCACCTGCTTTGGCAAGTGTAACATCCGAGCTTGTGATGGATCCACTTGATCCGAATTCAACGCTGCCAGAGGCAGGGTCGACACCGTCGTTGTCGATGCCAAGGGTTGCTCCTGCTTCGGTGTTCAGCTGAACCGTGATTAAAATGGAGTTCAGGGTATATGTGCCTCCATTGTCATTGAATTTATTGAAGGTTAATGGCGAGGAATAATTAGGTTGCCCAGAAAACGTTTTTGTTTGGGTTATAACGGCAGCCTGTGCGATTCCGGAGGCCATTAACAACGTGGCTCCGCAAACTATTCCTTTTATCATGTTTCCAGTGTTCATTT
This sequence comes from Kiritimatiellales bacterium, assembly GCA_021734345.1. Lineage (GTDB taxonomy): Bacteria > Verrucomicrobiota > Kiritimatiellia > Kiritimatiellales > Pontiellaceae > Pontiella. The sequence goes on from JAIPJC010000092.1 coordinate 1,536, forward strand.
GATGCAGTTCCTTTTTTTAACGGTTTTACGAACCAATGTGGTTTCGAATTGGGCAGACAGTGCCATGCCATGCCGGGTATTTCCTATACCCGGCATGGGGTGTTTTCGGGGTATGGGGGAGTCCTTGGAACTTAGATCCAACCGAGGCAGCGGGCTTTGCGAATGACTTCGTCGCGGCTACCGGCCTGTACTTTTTCGTAGATCTTTTTGATGTGGGTATGAACGGTGTGCGGGCTGATGTGAAGATCGGATGCCACTTCCTTGTAGGAGAGACCGTCATCGATATTGCGCAGGATTACCTGTTCACGGGAGGTTAGAAGATTTTCGGGTTCGGTGTGCGTGGATTTTTGGAGGTGGATATCGCGGAGAACCATTCTCGCGATTTTGGGGCTCATGGGCGCACCCCCTGCGTAGAGTTCGCCAAGGGATTCGATCAATTCGCGCGGCGTGCTGCTTTTGAGCAAATAGCCGCATGCCCCGGCCTTGATCGCCGAAAAGACGGTGTCGCTGTTTTCATGAACGGTGTAGACCATGGCGTTTACATGGGGGTGGGTCAAATGGGCCCAGCCAATTAAATCAACACCTGACATGTCGGGCAATCCAACGTCGGCGAGTAGAATATCGGTATCATTCCATGAGGCACCTGCCATGGCTTGCTCTGCAGTGTCGAAGGTTTCGACGCGTTCGATATTGCGTTCGCCTTGCAGCAATATTTTCAGGTTTTCTTGCGTTCGGATGTCGTCTTCAACAATTACAATTTTCATTTAATGGATTCCTTGGTCGTATTGCCTGTCGCAGCCTGAAGGGGCAGGGGGATGTCGATTATGATCCGGGTTCCGTCCGCCGAGTCGATATGCCACGATCCCTGCAACTCGGGTACGCGTTTCCCTAAGCGGTTGAAGCCGCGCCCGCGCCGAACGGTGTTAAGGTCGAATCCGCAGCCATTGTCTGAAATAGACAACTTGAAAAGGTCTTTGGAAAAGTAGGCGGTGATGTCGACCTGATCGGCGCACGCATGTTGTACAACATTGCTTATGCATTCCCGCGCCATTCGGATCAGGGACATGCCTGCCAGTAGACCAGGTTCTTCCGTTGGCCATGAACCTTCGACATGTACGCGCGCCGTGATGTCTTGTTCGCCCAAAACCTTGCTGGATATGCGCCGCAGAGCATCGATAACGTCCGTCCATTCCATCGAGGTGCACTCGAGTGCATTCATCAGTTCGCGGACTTCAACACTGGCTTCAGCTGCCAGCACCTGGAGCTTGTCGAGCCACTCGTCTTTTTTCTGCAAGTCTGCTTCGTTCCGTCCCAATGTGGCCGAAAAGGCCATGTTGGTTGCGATTCCTCCCATTCCGTCGTGGAGTTCACGCATTAGCATTTTCTGAATCGTCTGCGCTTCCGGCATGGTGCTTCCGGTAGTTAGGTTTTTGTCGGCGATATTCGAAGCCGCAAGGCTGGAATTAGAGGAAAATTTTGGATTCCGCAGGCGATGGAACCTCCATGCCAGCAACACCAGGCCGCAGGTTATAAATCCCCAAGCGTAGGCAATCAGATCGGGTAAGTGATTTCCAGATAAACACATGGCGGCATTCTAACCAAAAACAGCAAAAAATCCCTACTTGGTTTTTCAGTTTTATTAAGCCGGGATTAATGTTGAAAAAAAAGAACCGCCGGTGGGGCGGTTCTTGCATGTCCTTGTTTCGGAGGGCCTAATGGCCTTCGTCGACGATTTTTCCGGCTTCTACCTGGTCGATGATTTTCTGGTAGCTTTCGGTCAGGGGGCAACCGCATTTATGGCCTGCTTCAACGGTAGCGTGAAGGCGGGCTTGTTCAATGTGCCACGAGGCGACTTTCAGATGCTGGTCAACGTTCATTTTTTTCCTTGGGTTAATATGCTGATCCTTAAATAGGACTGAATGCATCTAAGTTAGGGGGATTTGTTTGGCGAATCAACAACGAAAACGAATCAATCGTACAGAGGAGGGGAGATGGGATAAAATGGTAGAAGCGCGGGGGCTCGAACCCCGGACCCGCTGATTAAGAGTCAGCTGCTCTACCAACTGAGCTACGCTTCCAACAAGTAAAGACGGGGAAACTAATGAGTTGATCCGTCCAAGGCAAACAAAATTTAATAGGTTTTTTAGTGCGCAGGAAAAGGGGCAGGAAAAGGGCCTACTTCGGGGCAAACCACATGTGCCGGAGCGGATCGGCCATTTTTCTTTTTGGTTGACTTGCCCCCCTGAGAGCCCCTACACACTTCGAGCTATGTTATACGACGTACCAGTAAACCTTGGCGATCGCTCCTATAAAATCCATATTGGGGCGGGTATTTTGGATCAGCTTGGCGGGCTCTGTTCCGCGGCCGGTCTGAAGGGGAAGTGCTTGATTATCACCGACGAAAACGTCGGAGGGCTCTATGCCAAAACCGCCCTCCAATCCTTGGAAAGTGCAGGAATTGTGGCTCAGATTGCCACGCTTCCTGCTGGCGAGCAAACCAAGTGCGGTGAGCAGGTCTTCGCGCTATACAGCCGCTGCATCGAAGCGGGGCTGGATCGCCATTCGTTTATCGTTGCCCTCGGCGGCGGGGTGATCGGCGATCTCGCCGGTTATGTGGCCGCCACCTACTTAAGAGGTATCCCGTTTGTGCAGGTGCCGACCTCGCTGTTGGCGATGGTAGACAGCTCCGTCGGTGGAAAGACCGGAATCAACCTGCCGGAGGGTAAAAACCTCGTCGGTGCGTTCTATCAGCCGCAACTGGTGCTGGCCGATCTCCAAACCTTGGAAACCCTGCCGATCCGCGAATACCGTGCCGGGCTGGCCGAAATCGTCAAATACGGAGTCATCTACGACGCACCGTTTTTCCAGAACTTGGAACAAAACATTGCCGAACTGCCCAATCTTGGAAACATGGACTTGCTCGCCAAGGTGGTGGGCCGTTGCTGCGAAATCAAGGCCGCCGTCGTTGCGCAAGACGAACGCGAAGGCGGGCTGCGCGCCATTCTGAATTTTGGCCACACCGCCGGGCACGCGCTCGAAAAGGTGGCGGGCTACGGCGAATACGTCCATGGCGAGGCGGTGGCCATCGGCTCGATCTTTGCCGCCCGCGCCTCGGTGGCGCTGGCCGGGCTTTCGCAAGCCGAGTGCGATCGCATCGAACAGGTTTTCCAAGCGCTGCAACTCCCGGTACATGCGCCGGGCTACAAGTGGGAAGATTTGCGCGGCGCGCTGGCGGTCGACAAGAAGACCGTGGCCGGCATGCCGAAGTTCGTCCTCGTTCCGCGCATTGGAACCTCCAGCATCGGCAACGAGATTCCCGAAGCCCTCATGGAAGAAATTTGGAACAACCTGGGCTAATGGAACAGCGCAACGCCTATATTGTCTTGAACATGATCGAGGGGCTGGGTCCGGTGAGCGTTCGCCGCCTGATCGACGCGCTCGGTTCGCCCAAGGCCATTCTCGAGGCCGACCGCGAGGAGCTGATGAAAGCGCGCGGCGTCGGCGAAAAGCTCGCGCTCAAAATCATTACCCAACGCGATGGCATCGATGCGGTCGCCGAGATCGAAAAAGCCGCCGAAGTCGGTGCACGGATCATCACGCCGCTTGACGACGAATATCCGGCCGCGTTGAAAACGATTCATGATCCGCCACTGGCGCTCTATGTTCTGGGGCGGATTCTTCCGACGGATGGCAAGGCGATTGCGATTGTCGGGTCGCGCTCGACCAGCCACTACGGGTTGTCGGCCGCCGACCGGTTGGCCTACCAACTGGGCAAGACCGGTTTTACGGTCATCAGCGGTTTGGCGCGCGGAACGGATACGGCGGCGCATTGCGGCGCGCTGAAGAGCGGCGGGCGCACCATTGCTGTTTTAGGAGGCGCGCTCGACTGCCTCTATCCGCCGGACAACGCGGAGCTGGCCGGAAAGATCGCCAAGAGCGGCGCGGTGATCAGCGAGTATCCGATGGGACGGCAGGCGGATCGCATGACGTTCCCATACCGCAACCGCATTGTGAGCGGCATGAGCATGGGAGTGCTGGTTACCGAGTCGGCCATCAAAGGCGGTTCGATGCATACCGCCGAGGCGGCGATGGAGCAGGGCCGTACGGTGTTCGCCCTGCCGGGGCGGATCGACACGCCCGGCGCGCGCGGTCCGCACATGCTGATTAAAAACGGCGCGAAGCTGGTCGAGTCGCTTGACGATATTCTAGATGAATACGAATTCCTGATTCCGCCGGAGGAGCGGGTCGGCCCCGAGTCGGCGGCTGCGGCGCGGCCCGATGTTCCGCTGTCGGAAGAGGAATCGAAGATTGTGGAAACGCTGTGGCAGGAGTCGCTCGACGTCGATTCGCTGGCGCGCGCGGTTGGATTTAAAAGCCACGAACTCAGCGGCATACTGCTGGGTCTGGAAATGAAGCGGGTGGTCAGGATGCTGCCCGGACGAGTCGTGGAATTGGCGGAAGATTTGAAATCAATGCGTAGCTAGCAATACGGAATACGCAGTACATAATAGTGGAGAGAAAATGAGCAAGAATCTAGTGATTGTGGAGTCGCCGGCGAAGGCGAAGAAAATCAACCAGTTCCTCGGCAAGGACTATATTGTGATGGCGTCGGTCGGCCATGTGCGCGACCTGCCGGCCAAGAAGCTGGGCGTGGATGTGGAGAAGGATTTCGAGCCGGAATACGTTGATACAACGCGCGGCAAGAAAATCCTCAAGGAAATCAAGGCGGAAGCCAAGAAGTGCGAGAATGTCTATCTTGCGCCCGACCCGGACCGCGAAGGGGAGGCGATTGCGTGGCATCTATTCGAGGCCTTGAAGAAGACCGTTCCCGAAGAAAACTTTTTCCGCGTGACCTACAACGAAATTACCAAACCCGCGATCCTCGCGGCATTCGAGCATCCGGAAAAGATCGATATGGATCGGGTCAACGCGCAGCAGGCGCGCCGTATTCTCGACCGTCTTGTTGGTTTCCAGGGTAGCCCGGTGGTGCGCAAGCAGATCCGCGGGGCCAATAGCGTCGGTCGCGTGCAGACGGTCGCCCTGCGCCTGGTCGTTGAGCGCGAAAAGGAGATCATCGACTTCAAGCCGGAAACCTATTTCACGGTCGGCGCGGAAGTCCGCAAGCAGGAGGCTCCGCTTGATCCGTTCACGATCAAACTGGCGCGTATCAACGGCGAGCCGGTTGGCATCAAGGATCGCCGGTTGTTGCCGGGTGCGGTCAAGACGCAGGAGCAGCTCGAAGGCATCCAGAAAGAGTTGGAGAATAGCCCGCTCAAGGTCAGCGATGTGATCACCAAAGAGGTGACCCGCCGCGCACGGCCGCCGTTCATCACCAGCACGCTCCAGCAGTCGGCCTCCGGTGCGCTGGGCTATGCGCCCGCCCGCACGATGGGCATTGCGCAGAAGCTTTATGAAAACGGGTTGATCACCTACATGCGTACCGACTCGTTCAACATTGCCCAGACGGCGCTGGATGAATGCCGTTCATTCGTTGCGAATTCCTACGGCTCGGAATACCTGCCCGAAGCCCCGAACTTCTACAAGAGCAAGGGTTCGGCGCAGGAGGCCCACGAAGCGATCCGGCCGACCGACGTCGCCGTGCTGCCCGGCAAAGAAGGGATGCAACTCGATGTGGCCGAGGAAAAACTCTACAAGCTGATCTGGGAACGTTTTGTTTCCAGCCAGATGGTGCCCGCGCGCATCGCCCGCCGCACGGTGGAAATCGAAGCCGGAGCCGACAATACCTATCTGTTCCGCGCGACGGCATCGGATATCGTATTCCCTGGCTACATGAGGGCCAGCGGGATCGAAGCCGCCGCCGACAAGCCAAAAAATGGCGAAGGCGACGAGTCCGAAACAGAGAAACTCCCGCCGCTGGTGCAGGGCGAAAACCTGAATGTTCTCAAGTGGTTGGCCGAGCAGAAGGAAACCAGTCCGGTGGCGCGCTTCACGGAAGCTTCGCTGATCCAGGCCTTGGAAGAAAACGGGGTGGGGCGTCCGAGCACCTATGCCGCTATCATGTCGAAACTCGACGAGCGCGAATATGTGATCAAGGAAAAGCGTTCGCTGGTTCCGACGCCGCTGGGCATGGAGCTGATCGAGCTCGTGCTCACGACCGAGGAAAAGCTGAAATCCAACAACAAGGTCGACCTGTTCGAAACCCGTTTTACCGCCGACATGGAAACCAAGCTCGACGAAGTCGAAGAGGGCAAGATCGAGTGGACGCAGATGATGAAGGAGTTTTATCCTTCGCTGCTCGAATGGATCGAACATGCCAAGGAAACGGCCGAACCCGCATTCGTTTCCAGATGCTTGCAGGCCTTGGGCAGCGTGTCCGCATGGGCCGAGCCCATGAAGTCGGGACGCCGCACCTACGACGACAAAAAGACCGTCGAGGAGTTGACCGAAAAAACGGCTGCCGGCGAATTGCTCTCCAAGCGCCAGGGTGAAATGCTGCACAAGATGTGCTGCCGCTACATCAAGCAGATTCCCGAAGCGCTGGCGGCAGGACTGGAACTGGTCGAGCCGGAAGCCGTGCGTAGCGATACGCCGCGCAAGCTGGAATTGCTTGCCCATCTCAAATTCGAAGAGCCGCGCAGTGTCGGTAAGCGCACCTATGACGACAAGAAGTTCGTCAAGTCGCTCAGCGACCAGATTACCATGGGCAAGCGTTTGAGCGACCGGCAGGTGGCCTATCTCGACACGCTGCTCACCAAATATTCCGACCAGCTCGAAAACTTCGAGGCCATTAGGGTCGAACTCAAACTGGACGAGAAGCAGGAGGTCGAGGCGGATCCATCCACGGCGCCGATCCTTGATATGATGGCTTCAGTCGGCGAGTGGGACGAGCCGGTCAAGCGTGGCAAGCGCGAATTCAACGACAAGACCTTCTACGAGTCGCTCGCGGCGCAGTTCAAAGGCAAGGGCGCACTTTCCGAGCGTCAACTCGGGGCCTTGAAGAAGATGGTTGCGCGCTACGCCGCGCAAATCCCGAACTATGCGGAGTTGCAGGAGGAATACAATCTGCCCGCCCCCCGCAAGCCCAAGGCGAAGAAAGAAGCCGCCGCCAACGAGGAGTAGAATGGAATCACGCCGAGACTTCGATATCGTGGCTGCCGATTGGGACGAGCATCCACCCCGGGTCAAACTGATTGGCGATATTGCCGCGACGCTTTTGACGCAGGTCGTGCCGACTCCTGAAATGGACGTGCTTGATTTCGGTTGCGGTACCGGTTTGCTGTCGCTGCATTTGGCGTCTCGCGTAAGGTCGCTGACCGGTATCGATAGTTCGTCGGCCATGCTGGAGGTGTTGCGACAGAAAGCTGTCCGGCAAGGGCTGGCCAATGTCAAGACCATGCATCTGGATCCGGATCAGGGCGATGTGATTTCGGGGCAATATGATCTGGTCGTCAGCAGCATGGTCTTTCACCACATCCAGGATATCGAGTTGGTGCTCAGGCAACTGCATGCGGTGATCAAGCCATCGGGCACGCTTTGCATTGCCGATCTGGATCTGGATGATGGCCTCTTCCATGAAGATCCAACCGGCGTGTTTCATTCCGGTTTTGATCGGGATGAACTGAGAGGCATGCTGATACGGGCAGGCTTGCGCGATGTCCACGATGTGTTGGCTGCGGAAACGACCAAGCCAATCGCCGCAGGCGGGGAGCGCCGTTTCACCGTTTTTCTAATGAGTGGGCGACGGGACTGATTTGCAAACCCAAAACAAGAGCGGCCAACACAGCTGAATAACGAATCGCAAATATAGGACGGGGAACCGCAGAAGTAATGGTCTGCTTCCTTCGGAGTTCCTTGCTCGAAATCATCTGGTTTTTATGAACGATCCGTGTGTAGAGCATTTTGCGCAGTATCTCGAAGGCGAAAAAAACGCCTCGGAGCATACGATCAGCAACTATCTGATCGATATCCGGCAGTACTGCGAGATCGTCTTTGGCGAGGATGCACAGCCACCCTACAAGTGGGCAACCGCCGACCGTTTCACGGCGCGCAAGTTCCTGGTTTTTTTCCAGAAGCTGGAACTTTCGCCAGCGACGACCGGCCGGAAGCTTTCCGCGTTGCGGTCGTTCTACAAGTTTCTCATGCGCGAGGAGTATGTGGAGCTGAATCCCTTCAGCGGCCTCAACCTGCCGAAGAAGGGAAACTATCTGCCGGAAATCCTGTCGGTGAACGAAATTGTAAAATTATTGGACGCGCCGGCGAAGTATGCCGAGACGCAGCTCTCCACCAATCCCAAGCAAAAGCTGTGGCGCGAATATATGGTTGCGCGCGACGCCGCGATTCTGGAGTTGCTGTACAGCACCGGCATGCGCATCAACGAACTGGTCAAGCTTCCCGAGTCGAGCATCGATCTGCTTTCCGGTGTGGCGCGCGTGCGCGGCAAGGGCAAGAAGGAGCGGCTCTGTCCGCTCGGTTCCCCAGCCATCCGCGCGCTGATAAAAAACATGGAGCTACGCGAAAACGTTTGGCTGCTGGAAGGCAAGAAGGACGCCCGCAGTCCGGTGTTCCTGAACAAGAACGGTGGCGCGATCACCGCCCGTTCCATTGAGCGCATGATGAAGAAGTATGTGCTCTTCTGCGGGCTGAATGCCGAGCTTTCGCCGCACAGCCTGCGGCATAGCTTTGCCACCCACCTGCTCGATGCCGGCGCGGACCTGCGCAGCGTGCAGGAACTGCTCGGCCATGCATCGCTTTCCACCACGCAAATCTACACCCACGTCTCCGTCGAACGCCTCAAAGAGGTCTACCAACTGGCCCATCCCCGCGCCTGATTCATGGCCCCCTGTTTAGATTGCATCCAGATTACTTGCCATCGACAACCCGCTTTGCCAGAATGCCGCAGAATCCGCAGGGTATGGTTTGTCCGCACGGGAGATTGATTTGGACGCGTTGAAACAAATTTTCGATTCGATGGTTGATTCTGGCGAACTGAGCCCGTTTTTGGTAATGAGCATTCTGGTGCTGGCTGGATTTGCGGGCGGTTGGGTGGCCAGGTTGCTAAAGCTTCCGCATGTGACCGGCAACATTCTTGGCGGCATTGTAGTGGGGCCTGCCTGCCTGGGGCTGATCGGAACGCCTGCGCAACTTCACGATCTGCAACCGCTCTCCACCTTCGCCATGAGCCTGGTGGCGGTAAGCATCGGTGGACATCTTTCCTACCGGCGGATCCACAACTCGCTCCGGCGGATTATTTTCACGTCGATCTTCGAGGTGGGGTGCGCCGTCGCCGTGGTCGTTTTGGCAGCCCGCCTGTTCCATATGAACTGGCCGATGACCCTGTTGCTGGGCGGAATTGCCGCCTCCACCGCCCCCGCCACTACGATTGCGCTGATCCGCGAGATGCGGGCCAAGGGGCCGTTTGTCAAAACACTGATCTCGGTTGTCGCGCTGAACAACATCGTCTGTATTCTGCTTTTTGTCATGATGCGCACCTTTGTTTCCGCCTATTTCGAGAGTGGTGAAACCGTGGGGAAGATCGACGATGCCCTGATCCTTTCCGCCTATCAGTTGCTCGGCGCCCTGTCATTGGGCTTTGCATCCGGATGGCTCTGCAAGATTGTGGTGGGCAGGCCGAAGTTTCACGACTTCAGCACCATCCTGTTGGCGATCATGATATGCGACGGGCTTGCGGCCTATTTCGGACTGAGTCCGTTGCTGGTGAACCTTTTCTTCGGGGTATTTCTTGGAAACAGCTCGCAGGTTGCCGAAAAACAGCTGACCACGCTGGTGCCGCTTGAACCGATCCTCTACGTCTGCTTCTTCACGCTGGCCGGTGTTTCGCTCCACCTTGATGCCATGCTGGCGGTTGGCTTGATGGCGCTGGTCTATGTCATGGCCCGTGTCCTCGGAAAAAGCATCGGGGCGGCGCTCGGTGGTTTAATGGGCAAGTGCTCGCCGCGCATTTGGCAGAACATGGCATTTGCACTGTATCCGCAGTCGGGCATTGCCATCGGTTTGGTGGTGTTGCTCAACAATGATGTCAATATTCCCGAAGAGATCCGGCAAGCCGTCGGCGCCATCATTCTCGCCGGCGTCGCCATTGCCGAAGTGGCGGGACCCTTCTGCACCAAGGCTGCGCTGGCCCGCTCCGGCGAGGCCGGGCGCGACCGGCAGCTCCTGGTGGACTTCCTCGCCGAGGAATTCATTGTGGTCGATCTCAAGGCGCGCGATAAGTGGGATGCCATCCGCCAAATGGTCGCCTTCCTGATGCGCACGCATCGCGTCGAGCACGTCACCCAGGAGGAGCTCTACAAATCGGTTGTCGACCGCGAGCAGGAAATGTCGACGGCGCTTGGGCGTGGGATCGCCATCCCGCACGGACGCATCACGAAGGGGCCGGCCATCCAGGGCGTGCTGGCCATCTGCCGCACAGGGATCGACTTCGATGCGCCCGATGGCGAACCCGCCAAAATCATCATGCTCATCGTCACCCCGGAAGATAAAAGGGATATGCACCTCAAGGTGCTTTCCAGCCTTTCCTCCATGGTTCGCGACGAAGCAATCCGCTCCCGCCTCGTCGCCGCCATCAGTCCCGAAGACGCGATGGAAGTGATCGAAGGCGAAGATGCGCGCGGCTACAACTATTTCCTCGACTAGGCGCTTTCATAAAACGAGAGCCGCTAGGCTGGAGGGATGCCGTCCTCGGCGTCCATGGGCAATGAGGACATTGCCCCTCCAGAAATTCACCCATCGGTCACAGAGGTATTTGATCCGCTGGAGCGGGAGGCAGCTTCCAAGTCGTTGAATGCCGGACGGAGCAGCGAACCCAGATCGACTTTCTGGTCGGCGGTGCCGAGGGTGCCTTCAAAGACGTGGACGGCATTGCGGGCTGCCAATCCTTGGATGAGTTCCTCGAATTTGTTCGGGGTCTTCAGTTGGCGGTTCATCAACACTTCCACTTTGGCGGAGCCGAAGCTGGCGCATTCGCTGATCATCGAGGCGGAATCGCTGGTGACGAACAGCCGGTCGCAGAGCTGGATAAAGGCCGGGATGGGGTTGTAGGGATCGCGCGAGTTGATCAGCTTGTAGTCGAACTTGAATCCGTCGATGACTCCTTCAATCTGCTTCGGGGTGCGGCGCGAGGTGGTGACCCAGCGTTCCATTCCTTCGGTTGCTTCGAATATCCGTTCCAGCTGCTGTTCCATTTCGACGGCGTCCATGTCGGATACGGCATTCGGTCCGCCGATAATGATGCCGACCGCGGGTTTTCCCAAGGAGTGCCGCAGTTTGAATTCGTTCGTCTTTTCGTTGAAAAAGGTTTCATTCGCCACGCACAGGTTCAGCGGCAGTTCGGTGATGTTCCTGCGTTTCGGCGGGTGGTCGTAGAACGGGCAGAAGATGTGGCTGAAGTTGAGCCGGTAGCCCTTTGGATAGAGAATTCCAATGTTGGGAAGTCCGAGCCGTTTGGCCAGCAGCTTGTTGGCGTAGTAGGTGGTTGAACCGGTGGAAATGATGAGGTGGAAACTTGAAACTTGAAACTTGAAACTTGAAGCAGGGAACAGCTTCTCTGAATAGATGCCAAGGCGGTCGAGCAGGTAGGAAAGGGCTTTGTGCGGACGGCTCTTGTAGGCGATTTCCACGACTTCATATGCGAGCCCAAGGTGTTTGCAGAGCGCGATCGACTGGTTGAAGTGCCCCGGCTTTCCGTCGCTGATGACCAGTGCGGTTTTCATCGGTCGCCCTTGCGCAGTCCCCAGCGATTGTGCATCCAGAACCATTGTTCCGGATATTTCCGGATCATGTCCTCCAACAGGCCTTGATGGAGGCGCGTGAGTTCGTGCACCTGCTCCTCCATCGGTTTCCCGTTGTCGCTCCACGGAATCGGTTCGCAGATGATCAGGTGATGCATATGGGGGGCGGTCTTGACCAGGAATACTGGCTGCACTGGAATCCCAAAACGAATCTGGAGCAGGGCAGGGGATCCGCCGGTTGGCGCCGACCGGCCAAAGAAACCCATGGCGAACCCTTCCGGGG
>JAIPJC010000093.1 GCA_021734345.1 Kiritimatiellales bacterium
TGGCGGCAGCAACATTCCGAGGATCAGGCTAAGAATCGCCAGCAGGGGAATGAGCAATGCGCCGCCGGTGATGGATAGGTCCCCGGATGCAAAGGGGCGTTGGCATTTGCGCGGGTGGTGTTGGTCGGCGCTCAGGTCGAAGAGGTCGTTCAGGACGTAGATCGAGGAGGCGGCGAAGCTGAACGCGAAGAAGGCGGTGATCGATTGAATCAAGGCCCCGGCATCCGCGAACTTGTGCGCGAGAACCACGGGGGCGAAGATCAGCAGGTTCTTGAGCCATTGCGGGCAGCGCATCGCTTTGACCAGCATTTTTGGAACCGGTCGGCGTTCGATGAATATGCGGCTCGCTTTCGTTCCGTACTTTGCTTGGGCCGGCTGGGAGGGATTGACGAGGATAATCTCTGCCGCCGCATCCCAAATCGGAAAGTCGGCCACATCGTTGCCGGCGTAGCCGAACTTCGGGAAGCGGGTCGTGATCGCCTCCAGCTTGCGGGAGTGCCGCAGGTTGGTTGCTTCGTTGCTGGACAGCGTTTCGGAAAAGAGGCCGAGGTGGTCGGCCACGGCGTTGGCGGTGCGGTAGTTCGAGGCGGTGGCGAGCACCAGTTGCCGTCCGGCCTCATGCTCCTGGCGGAGATAGGCGAGGAATTCCTTGTGGTAGGGTAGGACGGTGGCGTCGAGCGCGACGCGCTGCATCACCTGGTCCTTGAGGTGCGCCTTGCCTTTGGCGATCCATCCGGGAATGCGGAGGATGCTGGCTGGGCTGCGGCGCAGCAAAAGGAACAGCGCCTGGTGCAGCGTGTCGAGCTTGACGAGGGTTCCGTCAAGATCCACGCATAATGGAATGGATGTGGTTTCGCTCATTTCCTAACTGACGAGTGGGCCGTGAAACATGATTGACGGATTCCTGACCTTTGGAGAACGGTTTTCACGTTTCACGTTTCACGTTGACCTGCACAAAGCCGCGCCGGATTTTTTCTTCGAGTTTCTTTTTCAGCCAAAAGCGGATCTTGGTTCGAATGAACGGAACCAGCAGGAGAAAGCCGCAGGCGTCGGTGATGATGCCTGGGGTGATCAGCATCGCGCCGGCAACGAGAACCATCACCCCGTCGATCATGTGCGGGGTGGGGACGTTGCCGCAGGCCATTTCCTGCTGGATTTTCGCCAGAATCGACAGGCCTTGGCGCCGTACGAGCACGGCACCAAGCATGCCGGTGCAGAAAACCAGCAGAATGGTCGGTAGGAAGCCTACGATGCCGTGCACCTCGAAGAGTAGCGCCAGTTCGACGATCGGCAAGCCGATGAACAGCGCTATGAGGTAATAGAGCGGCATCGCGGTTCCTGGGTTCTACGACTTGTCGTTGTCGTCGGCGTGCAGGGTCAGATCCTCGAACTTGGCTTCGTCGAGCAGGGCTTCGCGCCAGCTGGCGACGAGACGGGAGGCTTTTTCGTTGCTGATGTTGTTGGCGAGTTCGGCGCGCATGCCCGGAAGGGCGGTGTTTTCGTCGCCGGGAACCTTTTCGGCGACATAGGCCACGAGATATTCATCCGTCGTGGAGATGAGATCGGTCAACTTGCCTTGGCCAAGCTGGATGGCCGCCGATTTGATCTGCTTGCCGAAATCGTCCGTCAATTCGCTCGCAACGTTGAAGGGTTCGGTTTTCTTCAGCCCCAGCTTGTATTTGGCGGCGGCATCGGCGAAGGCGGTTCCGGCCTTGAGGGCGGCCTTGATTTCCGCGTGGATCTGCTCAGCCTTTTCGACATAGGCTTTTTCGGCGGCGGCGATCTTGGCGGATTCGGTGGCGGCTTCGCGAACGACGTCGAACGACGGCAGGAAGGAGGGCAGCTTCTTGGTCAGCGCAATGACGTAGACAAAGTCGCGGCCAACAACGGGGTCGCTGTAGTAGTGCGTTTCGTCTTTTTCAAGTGCGAAGGCGGCGCGTTGGAACGGGGCGGTGGGGTCGACGCCCTTGACCGGATCCGTCAACGTGAAGGCCGGGGTGTTGTCGACAATCGTCAGCCCGGCCTTTTCGGCCGCGCTCTTGAAGGTCATGGATTCGTCCGCGAGGCTGGAGACGAGCGCGTCGGCCTGGTCGGCGGCGGCCTTGCGAGCCAGCGCCTGCTTGAGGTCGGCGGCGATGCTGCCCTTCACTTCCTCGAGCGGCTTGTATTCCGGCGCGCTACCTGCGGCCATGTCGGCGGCAGGATCCTTGAGGTAGCGCTGCTTGTTGTTTTCGTAGTAGCCCGCAATCATTTCGTCGGTCGGCTCGGCTCCGGCCATGTAGTCGGCCACGGCGAACTTGACATAGTCGACGATCGCCTTTTCCGGCATGCGGAACTGTTCGGTGTTGTGCGTGAAATAGGCATTGGCATCCGCTTCGGTCACGGCGGGGGCGGTGGAAAGGCTGCGCGGGATGGCGGCATACTCGACCGTCAGCATGTCGGTATAGAGATGGAAGGCCTTCTTGATTTCGTCTTCGGAAACGACGGCTCCCTGTGCCGGGATCTGCGAGACCTTTTCGATCAGCACCTGTTCGGCGAAGAGGTTTTCAAGATCCTTGGGGCCCATGCCGACGCGCGGCAGGAAGTTTCCCGCGAAAGCGTTGTAGGCGTTCTTGTCGAACTGCCCCGTTTGCTGGTTCTGGAAGATCGGTTGGCGCTGGATCATGGAGACGATCTGGTCCGGCGTTACCGTCATGCCGAGTTGTTGCGCCTTTTTCAGGGTGGCGATGCGCTGCCAGGCGGCGGTGCGGAAGACCTTGTCGATTTCGTCGGTAATGTTGATGGCGCGGCCAAACATCATGGTATACATCACATGGATGTTCTGGTACGCCCTGCCGAACTCCATGCGGCTCACGTCCTCGCCATAGAGTCGGCCGGCCAACTGTCCGGATTTTTGTTCCTGTCGTGCCTGGCTGCGGCTCTTTGCTCCCGGGGTGTACACGCCCACGAAAGCGACGCTGATCAGCACCGCAAAAGCCGCCCACACCACTTTCGACTGGATAATTCTGTGAAACTTCGAAATCAACATTGCCATAGTCTTGTCCTCGCTCCGTTTAATATATGTATAAAGAACCCGCGCACAGTACCGAGTGTGCCGAAACGGGTCAATCGGGAAGTGGTTCTTTCGCGCCTGCCGCGCGCGTTATGGTTTGGTGGGTTTTAGACCGAATTTTTCGTAGGCGCGCTTGGTGGCGATTCGGCCCTGCGCGGTGCGCTGGAGGTAGCCTTCCTGGATGAGGTAGGGTTCGTAGACCTCTTCGATGGTCTCGGCCTCTTCGCCGACCGATACCGACATGGAGTTGAGCCCGACGGGGCCGCCGCCAAACTTGTGGATGATGCAGCTAAGGATGCGCTTGTCCATCTCTTCGAGCCCGTCGCCGTCGATGTCGAGCAGGTTGAGCGCCTGGTCGGCGAGGGCGCGGGTGATGCGGTTGTCGGCCTTGACCTGCGCATAGTCGCGCGAGCGGCGCAGCAGGTTGTTGGCGATGCGCGGCGTGCCGCGCGAACGCGTGGCAATCTCCATCGCGCCCTCCTCCTCGAGCTCCACGTTCAGGATGCGGGCGGAGCGCTTGATGATGGTGCATAGATCCGCGGCATTGTAGTAATCCAGCCGGTTGACCAGCCCGAAGCGCGAGCGCATCGGGGCGGAGAGCATGCCGGCGCGGGTCGTTGCGCCGATCAGCGTGAAGGGCTGGATGTTGAGCCGTACCGAGCGGGCGTTCGGACCCTGGTCGATGACGATGTCGATGACGAAGTCCTCCATGGCGGAGTAGAGGTATTCCTCGACCGAGCGCTGCATGCGGTGGATTTCGTCGATGAAGAGCACATCGCCGCGCTCGAGGCTGGTGAGCAGTCCGGCCAGATCGCCGGGCTTGTCGATCACCGGGCCGGAGGTGCATTTGATGTTTACGTCCATCGCGTCGGCGAGGATGTAGGAAAGGGTGGTTTTCCCAAGGCCGGGAGGGCCCGAGAGCAGGACGTGGTCGAGCACGTCGTTGCGTTGGCGCGCGGCTTGCACAAAGAGCTCCAGCCGCTCGCGGATCTTGTCCTGCCCCGTAAAGTCGGCAAAGCGCGACGGCCGCAGCTTTTGCTCGAACTCCTTGTCGGGTGTGATGATTTCGTTGTTCATTTGCGGCCTATCAAATCCTTTTTCACCGAAGGATTACAGGTTTAAATTTTCCTGAATTCGATAGCCCGGTCAAGCGATCCATTCCATTGGCCTGCGCAATTCTTCAACGGGTTCCTCTTCCTTCGTGGACTTTTAATCCAGAAGTTAAGTTGGAGGCGAGACCGGGAGCCGTGCTCCGTTCACATATCCGACTGGTGGTAAATAAACAAAGTTTTTGATGCACAAATAGATTTTACACCAAAATATATGGGTTGATAATCCGAGTAAATAAAATGAATTTAGTAAAATGTACTAAAATAAGCATAAAATAAATATTGTCTTAGTTTATAGGGGGGGGGTATTCCTTACGACCTAAACCGAAAAAAAGGAGTACCTCATGTCGAAACTAGCATTGTTTAGAACCAAGTCGTTCCAGTTGTTTTTCATCTTTGTGTTGATCGTCGGGATCGGAATTGTCCTTGCGGTGGACACCGACAACGACGGCATGAGCGACCAGTACGAAAACTTCTTCAAGCTCAACCCCACCAACAGCATGGATGCGCTGGAGAACCATGACGCGGATTCGCTGACCAACCTCGTGGAAGCGCTGATGTGGACGGATCCGAATTCGGCGGACACGGATGCCGACGGTTTCGAGGACGGTGCGGACTCCAATGCGTTGAGCCGCGCGCTGATCATGTGGGGGCATCCTGATTTCACGGAAGGCGATGCCTATGTCTATACGGGGCCGCAATGGTGGCTGGGTGCCGGCAAGGATGGCGGCGTATGGCAGCTTGGAAAGCGCTGGGCGGTTGGAAAGTCCAAGCAGGGTTCGCTGCATATCGATCTCGACCGCGCGGTGCTCGGCGGCAGCAACCTCATGATGGATCTGCTTCACTGGGATATGGCCGGTAGCCGGGTAACGGTGGATCTGGAGGACGGGAACGGCCTCGCCGTTGCGACCGACCTGTTCGGGGACATCACGGGCGAAGGCAACAGCAAGGTGTTCCGGCGCTACATGCTCCCGTTGGCAGACTATCCTGGCGCGACACGGGTGGTGATTCGGGCAGATGCATATGCCGCTGCCTACTACCTGTTGACCAGCAGCCTCTATGTGGATGAAGACCAGGATGGCCTGGATGCTGACCAGGAACTTCAGGTCGGCACGCTCGACACCAATGGGGATTGCGACGGCGATGGGCTCAACGACTATGCCGAGGTGATGGTTACCCATACCGATCCCCTGCTGCCCGACACCGATTCCGACAACCTTTCCGACGGGGACGAGCTTGTGTACGGCACCGACCCGCTCCTTCCCGACACCGATGCCGACACGCTGACCGATGGCGACGAAGTCCTGGTCATCCTGACCAATCCGCTGTTGGCGGACACGGATGGCGATGGCGTGGGCGATGGCGAGGAACGCGCCGCCGGGCTGAATCCCCTGTCGGCGGATACGGATGGCGACGGCATTCCGGACTACGTCGCCTTTGGCGGTTCGTACTATCTTATGGTGCAGCAAACCGGCTCATGGTCGAACGCGCTGGCGGATGCGCAGATGCGCGGCGGGCATTTGGCCACCATCACCAGCGAGGGGGAGCACAACCGCCAGGTGGCGGCGGTCGGTGCCGCGGCGTTCAAGGAAACCGTTTGCTGGCTTGGGGCGTTCAGGAACGATGAAGCCAGTCCATGGCAATGGATTACCGGCGAACCGTTCGCCTATGCCCGGTGGTGGGGTGGCGAACTGGATCCGGGCCTTGCTGGCCTGAATGTGGCCTATCAGATAAATTCCGGCAATGGCCAGTACTGGCGTCCGTGGAGAGGGAATCGCGACGGCTACATCCTTGAGTACGACGATTGCACCAACTCTATAACGGCGGATACCGATGGCGACGGACTGGCTGATTTTGCGGAAATGCAGCGTGGGATCAATCCCCATGCCGTCGACACCGATTCCGACGGGATCACCGATTCCGGCGAAGTCGCCTTGGGAACTGATCCCGGGCGGGCGGATACCGACCAGGATGGCCTCGGGGATAGTGCGGAAGTGGCCGCCGGAACCGATCCGCTCAACCCGGACACGGACGGCGACGGGCTGCTGGATGGCGTGGAAGCGAACTTCCGGCACCTCATGGTTGACCGTCCGGTCACTTGGCCGGCAGCGAAGGCCGAAGCGGAACTGCGCGGCGGGCATCTGGCGGTGATTACCAGCGAGGAGGAGCATCTGGCGCTGCTGGCTGCCGTGGGAGCCGACGTGATAAAGAGCGCCATGCCTTGGATCGGTGCCATCCAGGCCAGCGACTACGAGCCTTGGAACTGGGTGACCGGCGAAGCGTTCGGGTACGAGCGTTGGAACCTAGCCATTCTGGACAATGAAATGGACGACTACTGCGGGCACTATGGGGCCGGCCTGAACTGGATGGATGGGGCCGCCTTGGATCTCCACGCCTATCTAATGGAATACGAGACCCCGCTCGATCCGCTGAATCCCGACAGCGATGGAGACGGGCTTTCGGACGGCGAAGAGATGAATACCTGGCATAGCAGTCCGTATGTCGCCGATACCGATGGCGACGGGTTGTCCGATTCGGAAGAGGTGGCCTCGGGACTGGATCCAGGCACGCCTGACACCGACAACGATGGCGTGTCCGATCCGGAGGAATTCGTGCAGGGAACCGATCCATTCAACCAGGACACGGATGCCGATGGACTGAAGGACGGGGAGGAAATACATGTTACGCAAACCAACCCGCTGCTGGCGGACAGCAATGCCAACGGGGTGAACGACCTTTATCCCGTCTGGAGCATCCGCGGAGCGGACGCCACCGGCTGGTTCGATGCGCACATCAGCGCCACATGGAGTCAGAACGGGGATTTGCTTACGCTATCGAGTCCACACAAGTTATCATCGGCCACCTATGAGTTGAATGTGGATACGTCCGGAATCTACCGCATTGCGCTCCAGACCTACAGCGGAACCAATGGAACAGAAAACATAATTTTTCCGCGCCTTGAACTGTTTTTCGACGGACATAGCGTGGGCATGCTGGAGGCCAACAGCGCCGCCAGCCTGCCGGAATATGCCACCTTTTCCCCATGGCTGACCACTGGCACCCATACGCTGGAGGTACGCACCATCATGCCAGCAACCCTCGTCCCCTTCACCATCGAGGCCATCGAAGCCTATGCCGTGGATAGTGCCGATGCCGATGGCGACGGGGTCGCCGACTGGATGCAGGCCCGGCTTGGAACGGGAGGGGATACCGATAGCGACGGGGTCTCCGATGACGACGAAGTGCGGATCCATGGATCCGACCCCCTGAACGCCGACTCCGATGGGGATGGACTTCCCGACGGGGAGGAATTGCTTAGCGGAACCGATCTGCTGAATGCCGACAGCGATGGAGACGGCGTGCTGGATGGAGAGGAAGTACACGGATCGCTTACCAACCCGCTCGTGGCCGACTTCGACGGAACGGTTGAAGTGGTGGCTTCCCTGACGGGATCGCAAACCAACAACGCCACCGGAACGTGGGAAATCCAGGGATCGGAACTGCTCTCCAAGAGCCGTCGTGGCTTCGTGGAATACACCTTCGACTTCCCGAGGCAGGATCTCTACTACCTGAGCGTCAATGCTGCGCATATCTGGAGCAAGAGTTCCTGTACGCCGGTTGTCCCGATTGATACGAGCGCGTTCCTTGTTTATGTCGACGGCACCTATGTTGGTAAGTTCCCGTTGATTTCAGCCAACGGTGTTTATGTCGATATCCGTGCCTTCCTACCGGTGCTTCCTGTCGGCGAACACACCATCCGCCTCTTCTGGGAAAACACCAGCAAGCAACTTGCCGTCACGATCAACCAGCTCCAGCTCCAGTCCCTCGGCGGTCCCGATGTGGATAACAACGGAACTAAAGACTGGGTCGAAACCAGCGTCGCCGCCATGGCTGGTGTTGATGGTATGATCAAATCCTATGTGTCCCCCGCCTGCATCGAAGGCGATGCCCGGTATGCGTCGTTCATGCAAATCGTGGACTCGGCTTCCAGTCGCGTGGCGCACGCCCAGTCTGCCGGAGCCCGCTGGTACGCCAACCTGCCACTGAAGCAGGACGGCACCACCACCGCCACCGCCTCCTTCCAGAGCGGGGCACTGGAAGTACCGATCAGTGTAGACTGGGTGCCGCTAAACCTCATGGAGCACAACGGTGAAACTCTCCTTATCCGCAAGGGGGATATGGTGAAGTTTGTGGCTTTGCCCGACGATGCCCATGGTGGACAGTTTGAACTTGAATTCCTGCTCGACGTCGAGGGCGAAACGGTTCGTTCGCCCAACACCCGTCCGCTGATCTACCTCTTCCCGGAAGCGGGAACCTATACGGTCAGCGGCGAATATACGCACGGCAACGACAGGGTGAAGGCTTCGATTCAGGTGATCGCCATTGACGGAACCTTCCCAGAAGAAAATCCAGCCTGCCTAGTAGGCCGTGAACGCACATGGAGTTTCGAGGATATGGCAACCAATATGGTTTTTGAAGTGGACGATACGGTTGAGCTGTCCCTACTACCTCAAACTACAAACTCCACACTTCGATCCGTCTCACTGAAAGCAAACGACACCAACGGCGACCATATCATGCTGGCGCGTCTTTATGAGGGAGGGCCGATATTGGCCGCAACGAAACTCGACACATTCTGGGTGCAGAATGCAGTTGACGGCTACTTTAACACCGTCGAACGCTACGAAGACAGCGAGCTGTGGGAAGTTGAATCCATCGTCAAGAATCTGCCCGACACCGTCGATCTCCAGATCAAGGTCATCTCCGCGGGCGTCACGCTCGACGACTACACCCTAGAACGCTGGCTCACCGCCTCCGATTACGACGAAATTGGCGTATACAACTTTCGCCTCTTCCATCCGAACGACAAGGACGGCTCCACCTGCCATACATTCAAGGTATATCAGGACGGGATACTAATCGGTAATGCTTTTAGTGGCGGTCAGAATGACATAGAAGAAGAGTAGGATTGGGGATTAAAAGAAACTCAAAGGACAATAATATGAAAAAAACGAGGAAATACACCAAGGGACGTAATGCTGGTGTGCTATTACGTTTTGTGTTGGCGGGATTGTTTTTGGTGGTTGCTGTATGTTATGCAGCTAATTGTGCAAATGGGCATGATTGTCAAAGTACTGGGGGAGTGATCGACAGTGGATACGAATTTGAGAACGGCGTAACCGTAAACTGTGGAGAAACGATTGCAGGAGTCCCCTGCTCCGGATACATACAATTTTATGATCATTGCAATTGGAAGCTAATACAGTATCAATGCCAGAATTGCGGCTCAGTATGTGGCTCAGAAATCGAACATAACATTGTGGGAACCGCTACATTTTCCGACCATGCCTGCGTGCATTTATTGTAACGCGGTCGAAGAGATGAGGCGTTTGAAAACCAATAATCGTCGGTTATGCGAAAGAAATTCAAGTGGCTCTCAAAGGTATATTGGAAGGGAAACAATATGTGGTCGCCGGGCTACTTCATCAGCAGCGTTAGAGTTGATAAAGTGACGATTAAATGGCCTGTCAAATACACGGAAAATTCAAGTCAGCTCCGATGGGGAGTGTAATACGAAGTCAAAGAACCACGGCTTTAGCCAGAGGTATCTATATAATTAATGAAGTTAAGGAAGGCTGATTGTGTTAAATAATTTTCGGAATCAGAAAGGAATATGAAATGAAAAAAGTAATTGTTGGGCTAGTTTGTATTATTGCAGTATGTTCTGTTTATTCTGGGATCCCTTCGGAACCAAAACCAAGAGAAGAAAAATTGGCAGTTCAAGTAGTTAAAGTCGAACACCCCAAGAAAATAGATCTAACGTCAGGCTATGGCCTTGATCCAGAAGCGATGTTTGAAGATGGATCGAATACGCTGACTCAGTATCCCACACTCTATGCAGCAGTGGGAACTACAGTTACAAATGATCAAACAACCTCTGTCGCTTTTCCTGAGGACTTTGACATTATTGATGGGAAAGCCATTCCTAAGGAAAAAATTCAGAAACTAGGGTTATCAATCGTTGCAGAACTATCAAGAGTAGAAAATGACGTGGTAGATATGAAGCTTAGTTTCTCAAAAAAAGAACTTAAGGGATATGATGAAATTGCTGTAAAAGGTGGCATCCAAGTAAAAATTCCTTACTTTAATGTGAGAAACATCAACACGGATGTATCTATTGTATTAGGGGATTGGATTGTCCTTGGGGGGGCTGAAGAATTCGACTCTAAAAAAGAAATGACCACTTGTTATCTTCTGCGAGTAAAAAATCCTGAAAGGGGTCAGTGACGACATAGGTTGTAGATGCCAAGAAAACTCCTAGAGTTGAGTCTGCGGGGGCGTCTACCACGTGATGGGCAAAGGGGGGATGCGGGGATGCGATCTTCCTCGATGAGAAGGATCATTAGACTTTTTATCGAGACGCTTTGATGAGTCATGCACTAAAACCGGTTGGTTGGTGCATGCTTTCTGCTTATTGGGTGCAAGGAGTTGATATGAAGAAAGTAGTTTTTGTTGCAGGACTCGCAATAGTAATTTGCGCAGTGGTTTTGATTAGCCGCGATAAAGTGCAAGGAAACGGCTCGGATCAAGGATCGGTGTCGGAGACTAGAGGGACGCCGCCGTCCACGGCGTCCACGAGAAACGAGGACATTTTCTCTCTAGAATCAGAATCCATGCAATCAATGGATGATGAAGTGCTGTCCACTCCGGTGAAAGCCCTGATCGGCAAGGATGGAAAGTTGCATAATTATCCTGAGCTGTTGGCGGCAATTAATGAGTTGGGTTATGAAATCGCTTCTGCCGACGTGGCCACCCTGATGGAAATGCTCAATTTCCCCAATGACCGTTTCCCAGAAGGTATGCGTCCCATTGAAATCAATGCAGTGAAAAACGATGTACTAGATAAACTTCTACGCCAAAAAAGTCTACCTGAAGGTCTGGGGCTCCAGATGGTGGAGATGGCTAGGAATGCTGAAAACGATCCGGTCTGGCGGGACTATTGTGTGCAATTCATGGAGCCGTTCTATGATCGAGCTGTCAGTGAAATCAACTCAACCACAGAGAGTGCAGAGGAACGCGGAGGAGAAACCTCTGCAACCTCTGCGTCCTCTAGCGCAGCGGGTGGTGAAAATGCATTTGATGAGTTAACAGCGATTCATAATGCGATGTTTGCGGCGCTGGACGAGCGGGGGAGCACGCTGGCAGGAACTGCTTTGATTGGATTGGAAAACCTCTCCCGTACCCACGATGAATTTGATCGCAAGATCATTATTGCGAAGGCTGCCGAGATAGCTTCGGATGAAATGGCTTCCACGGAGTCCCGCATGACGGCTCTGCGTCTTGCTGCAATGTGCGAAGGAAATGAAGGTGCAGTTGGTGCCGCGCGTTCGCTGGCTCAGACGGGAGAGACGGTTCTATTGCGTTCGGCGGCGATTGTGACGCTGGGGGAAATTGGGACTCCTGATGACCGGGAACTGTTGGAGTCCTATCTCTTGGACGGCAACAAGCAAATTGCCGATGCCGCCCAGATGGCCTTGGCGAAAATGGACAGTCGGAACTAAGCCGCAGGTGGTTGTGCAAAATAATTATGAACAGAATGATTCTCGGTGCCACTGAGTTCACTGGCCGCAAAGGAACGCATAGAACTCGAAGAATTAGTGCGAATTAGTGATGATCAGTGGTTCAAGATTTTTGTGTTTTCTGTGCCTTTCCGTGGCCAATCAGGTGATAGGTTCGCCGCGTATCGAGTGCGATGCGCCGAAGTTCGATTTCGGGACGGTGATTGGTCTGGACGAGATCGTTTACGAGTTCACGCTGTGGAACCGGGGCGACGAGCCGATAAAAATTTCGAGCATCAAAAATTGCTGTGGTACGCAATCCACCATCACTCCCATGGAAATTCTTCCGGGGTCGACCGCCGTGTGCAAGTCGGTCTTTGCAACGCGCAACCGCTATGGGCAACAGGACAAGCAAATCCTGATTGCGTCGAACGATCCGAGGCATCCCTACTTTGAGCTGAAGATGACGGGGACGCTATTGCGGCCTGTTGAAGTCAGCCCGCGTCTGGTGCGGTTGGGCGATCTACTGCCCGCCAGCGTCATATCGGAGACCGTTACCGCCACCAACCTGCTGGAAACAGCGGTGGGGTTGGAATCGGTTTCCACAACAATCAAGGGGATGAAGGCCGAGGTAGTGGAAATCCGCGATCCTGGATCGCGGCTACAAGATGACACCCGCAGTTGGACAATCCTTCTGCGTTCATCGGGAGCGTTGCCTGTTGGCAAACTCAGCGGACAGCTTCAGCTCAACTTTTCATCGGGGATGGTGAATGTTCCAGTTATTGGAACCGTGAGGCCTGTGATTCAAGCTGTGCCGGATCGCATTCAATTGTCCGCCAATTCCATCAACGCAATCGAACGCCTCGTGATGCTCCGTAGCGGAGATGGGCGTCCATTTGAGATTCTTTCGGCTACGCTCGAAAACGCCGATGGATCGGTGAAAATCAAAAAGCTAACCAAGGGTAAATGGCAATGCCTGATTGCCATTATGCCCGATGCGGTCAAACCGAATGCCGTTTTGAGGGTCGAGACATCCGGCTCAGCGCAATTAGTAATCGCGATTCCCCTGATCAAGGAGTAGGCGCTTTCTTACTTGTTATTGCGTCAGTGCGTGGCGAATGATGTCCTCGACGGTCGTTTCGGGGGCAAGCCGGGGGGCGACCGCCTTGATCATTTTCTGGGCGTCGTCGAGCTTGTAGCCGAGGGCGCCGAGGGCGAGGGCGGCGTCGCGCAGGCGGGAGTCGCCGAGTTCGCCTTTGCCGCCGGCGAAGGCGTCGAGCTGTTCGCCCTTGCTGAACTTGTCGCGCAGTTCGACGATGATGCGCTCGGCGGTTTTCTTGCCGATCCCGGAAATCGAGGAGATGCGCTTGATATCGCCGTTGATGAGCGCGGTCTTGAGTTCGCGCACGGGCAGGCCGCTGAGCGCGCTGATGGCCAGCTTGGGCCCGACGCCGCTAATGGTGAGCAGGCGGATGAACATGTCCCGCTCTTCTTCGATGAAGAATCCGAACAGTTTCTGGTCGGCCTCGGTGATGTGGTGGTAGGTCAGGATGCGGCAGGTTTCGCCCTCCGGCGGGAGGCGGTCGTAGCTGCACAGCGGGATGAACACCTCGTAGCCGACGCCCCCGACGTCCATGACGATGCGTGCGGGTTGCTTCTGGTCGAGCTTGCCTTCGAGAAAAGTAATCATAGGCGCGGATTTTGCCGAA
>JAIPJC010000094.1 GCA_021734345.1 Kiritimatiellales bacterium
GAGCTGGCGCTGGCCAGCATCAGGATGCCCAAGGTGACGAGTATCAATACGATGGCAATGAACAACGATATGGTTTTTCGCATCGATACCCGGTTCCAAGTTTACTCGGTGATCGGAATGCGCAGGCGCTGACCTTCCTTGACCGTGGATGCATCGGAAATATTGTTCAGACGCATGATGTCGCTCTTGCTTACGCCGTAGGAGCGCGAGATGTCATCCAGCGTTTCGCCCGGATAGACCACGTGGTCCATCACGGCATCCACCGACATGCTGCTGGTGGATTCAACCGGCTCGGCGGCGGGAGCAGCCACGGGAGCAGGTGCAGGCTCGGCAACGGCAGAAGGTGCCGGTTCGACCGGAGGAGTCGGTTCCGTCTTGGCTTTGGCTGGCGTGGATTTGTGCGAAGTTGAAGGAATCTTTCCACCACTGGGAATGGACAGCTTTTCACCAGCGAAAATCTTGTCATCCTTGATGTTGTTGAGCGAACGCAGGGAGTCGATGCTCACACCGGCCGCCACGGCGATACCGGAAAGCGTGTCGCCCTTCTGGATGACATAATCGCCACCCTTCTTCACCGATGAGGAGGAACTCTTCGACGACGAACTTGAATGCGAGGACTTTCCGCCACCGGCCGGAACACGCAGTTCCTGTCCAACATAAAGCACGTCCGGATTCGACAGGTTGTTCATCGAGATCAAGGTTTTGGTGGTAGTGTTGAAATCGGAGGCCAAGCGAGAGAGGATGTCGCCCTTCTGCACAATGTAGACCTCGGTTCCAGCCGTCGACTTGGTTTTCGGCGGGGCATAGGGCTCTACCGAAGAGCGGGAATCGGAGCTGGTAATGACGGGCGAATCAAATACCGAGTCGGAAACCGGCTTGTAGCCATAATCCTGTGCCACGGCCGTTCCTTCGGTGGACGGTCCCTTATACTCATGCTTCCACGGGCCCTTATGCCGCGCGCCTGCTCCACGACCACTGCCCTGCGATTCGCTAGTGACGCAACCTTGCGTCATGGCAAACAAACAAACTGCAGCAACGTGCAATCCTAAAACTGCTGATCCGACCTTCATAATCAAACTCCTTTTCGACTTCGCTCTATCTGTGAACGACTGGTTTTTCATGCAGCATCACCTCCGCCCGGTTCCAGACCCCGGAAAAGCGCAACAAACCGCTCTCCGCGTTCCTCGAAACTCCTAAACTGGTCGAAGCTTGCGCAACCCGGGGACAGAAGTATGGTTTCCCCCGGATTTGCGGCGTCTCTTGCAGTACGGAAGGCCACCTCCAGCGTACCGCATTCCACGCACAAACAAACCCCGCTCCAAGCCTGATACATTGCTCGGGATGCTTGGCCAAGAAGGTATATGCTCTTTACCCGTTCCGCCAGTATTTCTTTGATAAAAGTGTAGTCTGCCTCCTTGGGCAGCCCTCCGGCGATCAAGAGGATGGTTTTGCCGCATGCCTGGAGCGCAGCGGCGGTTGCCGCCAGATTGGTCGCCTTGGAATCGTTCACATAGCCGACCCCGTCGAATTCCCCTACCCACAGCAACCGATGCGGCAACGGCTGGAACCGACGGGCCGCCTCGACGACAACCGCGCGCGCAATACCACAGGCATCGGCTACGGCCACCACGGCCGCCCCCGTGCAGCTACCAATGATGGGGCTGGCAAACAGCGTGCCGGACAGGTCGATCGACCCATCCAAACCGTGAAAAACCTGCCCGTTTTCGAAGAAATAGTCGGCGTCGGCCGTTTTCCCGAAGGTAATCCACCGGCGCTCCGCGCCGTCGAGATCGGCCCGCAACTGCGATAGCAAATCGACGGGAACCAGGCACGCATCCCCGGAGAGGGAGGAGGAACCGAAAATGCGTGCCTTGGTGCGCCGATAAATTTCCATGGTGCCGTGGCGGTTGAGGTGGTTTGGCAGGACGTTCAGCAATACCGCCACATCCGCACGGAAATCCCGTACCGTTTCCAGTTGGAACGAACTGACCTCCAGCACCAGCCAGTCCAGATCGGGATGCTCCAGCACCACCTCGCAGGCGGGAATGCCGTAGTTTCCGCCGATTTCCGCCCGCAATCCGGCCAATTGCAGTATTTCGCAGATCCATTTCACGGCTGTGCTCTTGCCGTTCGAACCGGTCACCGCCACCGTCTTGCCGCGATGGCGCGACCAGCCCAGCTCCAGTTCGGAAAGTAACGGGATTCCCGCATCGCGCACGGCGCACATCCAAGGATGGTCCAACGCAAATCCGGGGCTGACGATACAAACCTCGAACCGGCCGTTTTCCAGCATATAGACAACCTCCGGCAACCCGGCGGTCTCTTCCGTCAGCACCGACACCTCCGCGCCCTCGGCGCGCAGCAACCGCTCCGCCGCCCGCCCGCTGCGGCCATAGCCAAGAATTAACGCTGTGTGATACTTTTCCATGATTCTATTACGTACTGTGTATTGCGTATCCGGACTTCCCTCCCGCAACTCCCGGCTGGAAAGCGCCGCTTCGTCGAACCCCTTTAGGATGCAGCTCCAGCTGCGTTCCTCAGCCGCAGGGGTC
This sequence comes from Kiritimatiellales bacterium, assembly GCA_021734345.1. Taxonomy (GTDB): domain Bacteria; phylum Verrucomicrobiota; class Kiritimatiellia; order Kiritimatiellales; family Pontiellaceae; genus Pontiella. Next base: position 2,553 of record JAIPJC010000094.1, read on the forward strand.
GATACTGGAGTATTAACCTACTTCTACTCGAACTCAGAGGGCAGGATGACCTTTTTAAATTCAGAAAAGATACCCGTCCTACTATTTCATCACTTTGTCCCATACCGAGGGCTCTCTTCTTTCAGCAGATGTACGCAGTAGGCGTTTAGGCTTTCACCTTCGCGGAGTGCTTCGATAGCCAGAGCCTTGTGCAGTTCCTTGCCGACCCTGACGACAAATTTTCCGGAATATTCCTTTCCGGCCGTGGCCGCAGGTAGGGGCTCTCCATCTTCTTGGTGGATCACAATCCACTCCTCCACCGCTTCGCAGAGTTCCTTGTATATCTGGGCTTCGTCGTCGCCGTGTACCCCCCCTTTCATCAACCCCGGACAGGAGCCGATATAGCATTGGTCTTCCTCCGACCATTCAACAATTTTGAGGTACTGATCGCTCGCTTTCATTTTCCCACCTCACGGATAATTTTTTCCACTTCCCGTTCCTGATACTTCTTTGCGTCATGCCCTGGATTTCCGCTGATGGTGATCTTCCACCCAGCGGGATGCTTGAAGTTGCGATGGCTGCCTTTGCCTCCCCGGTCGGCAAAACCAGCCGTCTTCAATTCCTGAATCAGCTCTCTAATCTTCTTTGGCATAAAAGATAGTACTACTGTAGTATCAAAACTGTCAACGCGGACATTTTATGGAAAATCCTTGGCATTAGCGGATCTTCAACGTAGCGATGCCGATTAGGGCGAAGATGATGGAGAGGATCCAGAAGCGCGTAACGATCACGGTTTCGACCAGCTCCGGAAGACGGTTTTCATCCATCGCACGTTCTTTTTCGACAAACTCGAAATGGTGGTGCAGCGGGGCGCACTTGAATACGCGGCGGCCTTTTCCGTAGCGCTTCTTGGTGAATTTGAAATAGGTACTTTGAATCACCACGCTCGCCGCCTCGATCACGAAGACGCCGCCAACGATGACGAGCAGCAGCTCCTGCTTGATCAGGATCGCAAGCATCGCGATCGCCCCGCCGAGCGCCAGGCTGCCGGTGTCGCCCATGAAGATTTTGGCGGGATGGCAATTGTACCACAGGAAGCCGAGGCCCGAGCCGAGCAGCGCGCCGCAAAAAACCGTCAATTCGCCGCTGCCCAGCACAAACGGAACCTGCAGGTATTGCGCGAAGGTGAAGTGGCCGGCCACATAGGTCAGCAGCAGATAGGCCAGCGCTGCCGAGTTCGAACAACTGATCGCCAGTCCGTCGAGTCCATCGGTCAGGTTGACCGCGTTGGACGCGCCAACCAGCACAACCACCATGAAAACGAATCCGCCCACCAGCCCCATGTCAAGGATCGGGTTCTTGAAGAACGGCACCATCAGCTCGCGGGCGCGCGCCTGCATGTCGGGAATCGACCAGAGTACGGTAAAGACGATCGCCGCCCAGACCAATTGCGCCGCAAACTTGGCGTTCACGCTCAAGCCGTTCTTGCGTTTGATTTTCAGGTAGTCGTCGGCGAAGCCGATCGCACCCATCAGGCAGAAGGTGCCGAGCGTCAGCAGAATATACAGGTTGGTCGGGATCGCCCACAGCAGCGTGGCGGCGGCGGCGGAAATAATAATCATCAACCCGCCCATTGTCGGCGTACCGACCTTCTTCTTCTTGTCGAGCCCGTCGACCCGCGCGTCGGGGGATTGCTCGCCAAAGTTAATGATGCGCAAGCGCTTGATCAAGCCCGGGCCCATCAGCAATGCAATGATGAAGGCGGTGGCCGCTGCGCCGAGCGTGCGGAACGAAATATACTGGAACAACCGCAGCGGTGAAAACAGGCTCTCCAAGTGGGTCAAATAATACAGCATCCTAGGTCTCCTTATAGCATTCCAAAACTTGTTCAAGGCGTTCGCCGCGCGACGCCTTCAGCAGCACGCGGTCACCCGAGTGCAACTGTTCCTTCAAAATCCGAGCAGCCTCGGCGGCGTCCACGGTTTGGAAAAACCGCTGCGGGCCGTGGCACACAATCAAACGCCCCAGTTCGCCGACGGTAACGACGCCGTCGAGGCCAAGGCCATCGATAAAGCGTCCCAGCCCGGCATGTTCCTCTTCGGCGGTCTCGCCGAGTTCGCGCATGCCGCCGACGACGGCCCATCTTCTCCCCTGCCCCGGCAGACGGGCGAAGGTCTGCAAGTTGGCGCGCATCGAAAGCGGGTTGGCGTTGTAGGCATCGTTGATGAACCGTACTCCTTTGACCTCCGACTCCTCCCAGCGCATGGGCGGCAGCCGGAACCTGGCCAGCCCCGCCGCGATTTCTTCCGGAGCCATATGCAGTTCGAGGCCCAGCGCAATGGCGCGCAGCGCATTGCGCATCATGTGTTCGCCCGGTAGCGGCATACGGTAGTTTAAACCGTTCACGTTCATCAAGCCGTTGCCGACCGGGCGTCCTACATAATCCCCCACGCCGCCCAGAGACACCGTGACCACCGTGGCGCAGGTGTGGCGGCGCATCACGGCATACCACGGGCTATCGCGGTCGAGAATGGCGGTTCCGTTGCCGGGCAACCGTTCAACCAGCTTGGCCTTTTCGTGCGCGATCTCCTCCTCGGAATGGAAGTGTTCGCGGTGCGCGTTGCCGATGTCGGTGACGATGCCGATCTTGGGTTGTAGCAGATAGGCGAGCGCGCCGACCTCCCCGGCGTGGTTCATGCCGATTTCAAACACGCCGTGCTTCGCCTCCTGCGGCATGGCCAGCATGGTGAGAGGCAGACCGATGTGGTTGTTGTAGTTGCCCGCGGTGCGATGCGTTTGCCCCTTGGCCGCAAGCACGTCGGCGCACATTTCCTTGACGGTGGTCTTGCCCACGCTACCGGTGATGCCGACGACGGTGCCGAGCCATTTCTTGCGATAGCCCCGGGCCATGTCCTGCAACGCCTTGACGGTGTCCGACACCGGCAGCACCGGCGCATCCGACCATGTGCACCGTTCCTGCACGAGGGCACCGGCCGCCCCCTTGGCAAACGCCTGGCCGATGAAGTCGTGGCCATCGAAATTCTCGCCGCGGATGGCGACATACAGGTTGCCGGGCTGCAGGGTGCGGGTATCTTTCGAGAACCCGGTAATCACCCCTTCGGGCATCCCGTTTTTCCAAAGTCGGGAAACCCACTGCGACAACTCTCCTGGACGGAACGTAGGCATTATCCAATAATCTCCCGGACGGTTTCGCGGTCATCGAACGGCACGATGGTGCCCTTCGATTCCTGATAGGTTTCGTGGCCCTTGCCGGCGACGAGCAGGATATCCTTGCGTCCCATTTTGGCGATGCCTTGCTCGATGGCCTTGCGCCGGTCCAGCACCACTTCGTACTGCGTTTGGCTGCCGAAGCCAACCATGATATCGGCCACGATTGCGCCCGGCTCCTCGTTGCGGGGATTGTCGGAGGTCACGATGGAGTAGTCGGCCAACTCGGCGGCCACCTTTCCCATCAACCGGCGCTTGCCGCGGTCGCGGTTTCCGCCGCAGCCGAAGACGACCATCAACTTGCCGCGGCAGATTTCGCGCAAGGTGGAGAGTACGTTTTTAAGCGCGTCGTCGGTGTGGGCATAGTCGACGAACACCTTTTTGTTCTTGCGGTTCGCCACCAGCTCCAGCCGCCCGGGGACGCTACGGATGCGTTCCAACGATTGGACCATCACCTTCAGGTCGATCCCGCACAATCCACCGGCGGCGAGGGCTGCCAAGGCGTTGTGGATGTTGAAGCGGCCGAGCAGTTGGAGGTGGACGCGGCGCTGGCCCCACGGAGTATCCACTTGAAAGCGCGTTCCGTCTTCATCCACCGAAGCCTCGGAGGCCCGGACCATCGCCCGTTCATCGAAGCCATAGGTCACCACGTGGGCATCGGGCCGGCGCCCTTCGACCAGCCTGCGTCCCCACCGATCGTCGAGGTTGATGACGGTCGAGCGGTCGGGCTGGTTTTCCAAGGATTGGAAAAGCCGGGCCTTCACGCTGAAATAGTTCTCCATGTCGTTGTGGTAGTCGAGATGGTCCTGCGTAAGGTTGGTAAAGATACCTATGCGGAAATCGATGCCATGCACGCGCTCCAAAGCGATGGCGTGCGAGGAAACCTCCATCACAACGCTATCGCATCCGGCTTCCTTCATCTGCTGGAACATGGCGTGGAGATCCGGAGCTTCCGGCGTGGTGCGGGAGGCCGGGATGGAGCGTTCCCCCACTTCGTAGGCCACCGTGCCGAGCAGTCCGGGCAGGAACCCGCCATCGCGCAGCAGGTCGCGGATCATGTAGGCGGTCGTGGTTTTCCCGTTGGTGCCGGTGATGCCCAAAACCTGCATGTGCCGCGAGAGGTCGCCGTAGTAGGCGTTGGCGATCTCGGCGAGCGCCCGCCGCGCGCGCGGCACCTGGATGTGCGCGACGTGGGAACCGAGGTTGAGATCGTTTTCCGACACCACCGCCACCGCCCCGTTCGCCACGGCCGCGGTGATGTATTCCGCCCCGTCGAGCCGATGCCCATGCACCGCCACGAACAACCAGCCGGGCTTGACCTGGCGCGAGTCGTAGGCCATGCCGGCAATCTCGACCGCGACCGGCCCCCGGACCGAAAGCGTGGTGGTCGATTCCAATAGTTTTTCAAGCATCATAGTTCCGGCTCCGCAACATAGACCCGGTTTCCTTCCGGAGAAATCCGCAGGTAGCGCACGGCGAATTCGGCGATTTCCTTGAACACGGGGCCGCAAACCGTACCGCCGAAATATTTGATCTTCCGGCCCGATTCGTTGTATTCGCCGGGATCGTCCGCGACAACGATGATACCGATTTCGGGGTTGTCCACCGGAAGGAACCCCACGAACGACGAGGTGAAGTTTTTCTCATAATAGCCGCCGCCTTCGGACGCCGGGCGGATCTTCTGCGCCGTGCCGGTCTTGCCGCCAACGGCAAAACCTTCGACCGCCGCCTCGGTGCCGGTTCCGCCTTCTTCCGTCACGCGGGCGAGCAGCTTGCGCATGCGCCGCGCGGCGGATGGCGAAAGGGGCCGGCCCAGCTCTTCGGGCTGATTCTCCTCAAGGACCGTGCCATCGGGCGCGGTTACCTTCTTGATAATCATCGGCTTCATCTGCACGCCATTGTAGGCGATGGCGTCCATCATGGAAAGCACCTGCAGGGCGGTGACGCTGATCTCCTGCCCCATGCCGATGCGCGTGATGCTGATCTTCGACCACGTCTTCGGCGAGTAGAAAATACCGGTCTCTTCGCCGGGGATATCCAGACCAAGGTGTTCGCCGAAATGGTACGACTTGAGGCTGTCGTAGAGCAGCTGCTCGCCCATTTGCATCGCGATCTTGGCGGTGCCGATGTTGCTGGAATGCTTGATGACGTCCGCCACGGAAACGACCCCCATGCCATGGCTGTCGCGCAGCGACTTGCCGCCATAGACCCAATAGCCGTTTTCGCAATCGATCATGTCGTTTTCCTTGACGATGCCATGATCGAGCGCGGCGGCGACGACGCCGGCCTTCATGGTGGAGCCGGGTTCGTAGTTGAAGCTGATGGCGCGGTTGCGGCGCCATTCGACCGGTGCGCTGCCGTAGCGGTTGAGATCGTAGGTCGGGAACGAGGCCATGGCCAGGATTTCGCCAGTGCGCACCTGCTGGACGATGGCCCACCCCGCCTTGGCGTGGAAGTCGGCGCACATTTTTTCGATGCTCTTTTCCACCACGTATTGCAATTGCTGGTCGAGGGTAAGGGTCACATTGGCACCGTCCTCGGGGGCGATATCGACGGTGCGGGTGCTGTAGATTTCGCGGCGGCGGCCATCCTTTTTGCTGACGCGCAGGCCTTCCTTGCCGCGCAGATAGTCGTCCATCCGTTGCTCGACGCCGGCGCTACCCACACCTTCGCGGTTGGAAAAGCCAACCACATGGGCCATGAGCGCACCCTTCGGATAGTTGCGTTCCGGAGCTTCTTCAAGTTTCACCCCGCGCAGGTAGATGTTGGTTTCGACGCCGTTGACGAGCCGGGCGGGCGTATACATCACGCCGTAGTCCTTGGACTTGAATCGCTTGAGCTGGTTTCCGGGAACATAGGTCTTGATACGGACATACTGGCGGGTCGGGTCCGAGAGCATGTCGCGAATCTCGCCCTCCGGAACATGGAACTCCAGGGCGAGGTATTTGCACACCGCATCGATATCGCCGTAGCCCGCGATGTATTTCGGGTCGGCATACACATGGTAGGAGGAAAGATCCATGGCGAGGATTTCACCATTGCGATCCACGATGCGACCGCGGTTCCCGGCCGGCTTCGACTCCATCATGCGACCTTCCTCGATCGGTTCGCGCACCCATTCTTCGGGCTTGAGATGAAGGAAGGCCAGCCGGACGGAAATGCCCGTAAAAACAATCAGGATTGCAGCTGCAAGCAGTGCAATCCTTCCTTTGTGCCGTACCTCTGCCATCTTGTATCGCTACCCCCATGCCGAGGTTTCTATTTGTTGAAGGCGAGCGGAACGGTGTCGGCATCCTGCCGGTAGCGCACCCGGACAATCTGCGATTCGCCCGGCATGACCATGTTGATCCGATGCTTTTTGATGGCCCGTTCGAGGTTGGCCGGCGAGGTGATGTAGGACCAGCGATCCTGTTCGCCCACCAGCCGTTTCTGCGCGGCGGTGAGTTCGGCTTCCTTGCGCTTGATCTCCTTGCCGATGGCGTCGCAGCGGGAGCAGAGCCACATGTAGCTCAGACCCAGCACGGTCACCAGCACTAGCACGTTTGCAAGCAGCACCGGAAACGGCACCTTGACCTGGTTTTTCCTCATCTGTTTCTTTTTGGACTTTGTCGCCATGTCTATACCCCCACTTCCACTACGCGCAGCTTGGCCGAACGGGAACGCGGATTTACACCCTGCTCCCCGCTGTCGGCCGTTAACGGCTTCTTCCAAACCCATTCGACCGGCGGCTCTTCATAGATCAGCCGGACTCCGCCCTGCTGCAACGATTCCTCGCGCGGCACATGGCGGCTAAAAAATTGCTTCACCAGCCGGTCTTCCAGGCTATGGAAAGTCAGCACCACGATCCGGCCACCGGCCACCACGCGGCCAAGCATCGTTTCGAGCACCCGTTCGATGCTCGCCAGTTCGTCGTTCACCGCCATGCGCAGCGCCTGGAAGGTCTGCGTGGCCGGATGGATTTTCTTCCCTTTCCGTCCACCCTTGGCGCGCTCGACGATCCCCGCCAGCTGCGCGGTGGTTTCGATCCGCACCTTGGCGCGCGCCTCGACGATGGCCCGGGCCACGCGGCGCGCGGAACGATCTTCGCCATAGCGGAAAATGATGTCGGCCAGTTCCTGCTCAGAGGCCGTATTGACGAGCTCGGCGGCCGTCTGTCCGCACGTCCGGTCCATGCGCATGTCGATCGGTCCGTCGTGCATGAAGCTGAATCCGCGCTCGGCGAGATCGAGCTGGAAGGAACTCACGCCGAGATCGAGCAGGATGCCATTCACTTTGCCGATGCCCAGCCGATCAAGTTGCGCGGCCATGTTGGCATAGTTGTCGTGGACCAGTTCCACCCGCTTGCCCGCGCCCGCCACCAGCTTTTCCTTCACCCGTTCGATGGCATCCGCGTCGCGGTCGAAACCGACCAACGTTCCGCCCTCGCCCAGCCGATCCAGAATGGCCGCCGCATGCCCGGCGTTGCCCAGCGTGCCGTCCACGTAGATCCCGGCAGGATCCGTGATCAGCCCTTCCAGGCATTCTGCGAGCATGACGGGTATATGCACTATTTCCTTCTTCCAAACAGGGGGAGCCGTTCATCGACTACCGGTTTCCGTACGCAGGAAGGCGGAACGTCCATGCAGATCCGATCCAGGTTTAGACGGGAAAACAGATGGCCCGAGTTCGCCATCGATACATTGAAGTAGCGATCCTCCTCGTGCGACAGATCGATCGACTTTGAAAAATACAGGCACTTTGCGACATCCAACATGCTCATCCGGTTTCCCCCTTTGTTTTAGTAACCGCCGTAAAAAATATTTTCCGCCGCGGACGAATCCTGCGGCAGCGCCAAATCAAAATTCTCCAAGCTCCACAGCTCGATGCGCGTGAGCGTCCCCACCAACACCACCTGCTCCTTGACCTCCGCGTGCGCCAGCAGGTTGTCGCCGATGCGGATGCGGCCCTGCGCATCCCAAACCAGCATGTCCGCCCCCGCCGTGAAGGATCGGATGGCCTGTTGATCCCGTTGATCGATCGGGCCGCCGGAGCGCAGCTGGTTCAGCCGACGCATCATTTCATCCGCCGTATAGAGGTAGAGGCACTTGTCGTCCGGATGCGGGAAAGCGAACAACCGGTTGCTCTCGCCGATCATGTTTCGCCACGTTGACGGGAAGATGATGCGGTGCTTGGCATCCAGGGAATGCGTGAATGAACCGACAAACATGGCCTGTATTTCCTGAACCGCTGTCATATCATTTCCTCCACATTGCTCCCTTTGATGGGATTTTATGCCACTTCGCGCCACCGCAGGTCAAACGCTTTCCAAACTATTTTTCAATGTTTTTTCAAGCAGGGCAGGATCAACCGGTTACGGTTCCGTTCAAATGGGTCATGTGGGCCGGTCTTCCACCCCTCTCCACCGCCACGACGTCCCGTGCTTGGAAATCTCGATGAATCGCTTTTCTTTCAGGAGACCGCTCCATATATTGCTTGGCCATGACGCACTACATCCACAACATCAATCCCATCGTATTCGAAATCGGCGGCCCGCTGGCGGTGCGCTGGTACGGCCTCTCCTATCTGCTCGGCTTCATCGCGGCGATCCTGCTGCTGCGCCGCTGGTCGAAGAAAGGCGAGTTCGACGTGCCGCTGGCGGAAGTCAGCAACTTTGTGGTGATGCTCGCCTTCTTCGGGGTCTTCCTCGGCGGGCGGCTCGGCTACGTCCTCTTCTACGGCTTCGACGAATTCCTGAAAAATCCGCTCTATGCCGTCAAGGTCTGGGAAGGCGGCATGTCCAGCCACGGCGGATTCATCGGCGTCATCCTCTTCATACTGTGGTATGCCAAGAAGCACCGGCATTCGTTCTGGAACCTGACCGACAACATGGCCTGCACGGCCTCGCTCGGGTTTGCCTTCGGGCGGCTCGCCAACTTTATCAACGGCGAGCTATGGGGCCGCGTCACCGCCGTCAAATGGGGCGTCATCTTCCCGCAGGAACTTGGAATGCACCATGGGCAATACGATCTTCCCATGATCCGCAACCTGGTCGAAGCCGGCGAACTGCTACCGCGCCATCCCTCGCAGCTCTACCAGGCCGGCACCGAAGGCTTCCTTGTTTTCGGCATCATGCTGCTCCTGCGCCGCACGGCATGGGCGAAGCGCCCCGGCCTACTGAGCGCGAGCTACCTCGTGCTCTACGCCCTCGCCCGCATCGCCATGGAATTCTTCCGCGAGCCCGACAGCACCATCTACTTCGGCTGGCTCACCAAGGGGCAGCTCTACTCCGCGCTCATGATCGTCGCCGCCATCCTGATCTACGCCAAAACATCCGCAAAGAGCGCCAAGCAAAAACGCGCGTAGAGCACGACGCTGTAGGCGGGGTCGCCGACCCCGCACCACAGGGGACTGGCCTTCCCGCCGAATCCGGGGTCAACGACCCCTCCCACAGCATCCCCTTTAACCGGCCGCTTCTCCGCACGCCATGTCGGGAACATGGCCTACACGCATCTGTTCGAGGAATTGGATGAAACGGCTTGGAAACACTTTGCCACCGCCGATCCTTCCTGCTACCTTGCCCTGCAAGCAGGCATTCCAATGGGTCGACTCTTTCTGCCCAATCAACTACTCGCACGGAGAAATGAAAATTCTAGCTCAATTTTTGAAAATCTGCTCAGTGGTCGTTGTCGTAGCCCCTGCAATCCTACTCTTCGTTCGGGATTGGAAGATGGAGAACAAAAAATCGTGGGCTTTCCGTTTAACAACATGGTTATCATTTGTGCTCTTGATTCTCGCCTCACTCCTTGCTCTGGCTTCCATCTGGCTGGATCCATACCTTCAAAGCCGCATCGCCCAAGAAGAACTGCTGGCTGCCCGGCCACATCCGGTTATCACGGTTAGTGAGACTTCGGACTCGGCAGTAGTGCTTGAAATCTACTCACCTACGAACAATAGCAAGATGATGCAAAACCTGAACCTAGCCTTTGATATTCCTGGCAAGAATGCGCGCTGTCGAATCGTTGATTCGACGCGGACCTCCGACTGTGTAATCACCAACGATTTTCTTGCATCCGTCAGCGGAGACACTGTCGCAGAGACCATCCACTTCGCCTGCAAGTCGATTTTACCGAGCGGATTCGTGCGCGCCAAAATTGAGTATGAGCGTACACGCCGACGTCCAGTCCCAGGATCGGTCGAACATGGTATCACGAACATGTACTACCTACCGGTTATGGATTTGAGAGACTACTCGCCGTGCTTTTACACGTGGCTCTACAATGGACAGGAAGCAGTGGAGAAACAGGAGATCAGCCTGACCAATCTGGCATACATAGTCGAAGACAATGAAAACATGTACCACACATTTCGCCTCGAAGACAGACCTGATCTGCCCTCGGCCATGCGGACGCATGCCGCCAATATGTGGACTCCTGAGTTTTTCCAAAATATTGAGGAAAGAAGAAAGCACTGGTAAGGAGTGCGAACCAAGCCTTGCACCTTATCGGCTCTTGCGCGCCGAAAAGGGAAAAGGGAAAAGGGTCACCCATTAGAGGTTCCGGTCAAACACAAAATACCCTTCCATAGCCGTTTCTCAACGGCCCCTTAATGCTTCCTTTTTGTTGATCGGTTCTACGTTGCCTTCCATCGCTGAACGTTCGCTGCCTTCCGGGTCTTC
>JAIPJC010000095.1 GCA_021734345.1 Kiritimatiellales bacterium
GGGCGCGCCCTGATAGGAATCGTTCGCCGCGAAAATCATGCCGACGTCAAGCCCGATCCGTTTTGCAGCCTGCCCGATCCGGGTGAGCCGCGCCCGGAGATGGACGGCATCCGGATCGTCAAAGCCCCTTCCGGCATAACGCATGTCGTACCAGAAGGCGACCGTATTGAAGCCCCACAGCCCGAGTTCCTCCACGTACCGCTCCACCTCTTCGATCGGCGCGTCGTGATAGAAGTTGTTGAAATGGGTGGCGAAGTAGATGCCGCGCACCGGCTTCTGCGGAACCGACGTGCCGCGCCACGTACCGGGCGTGAAGCCGCCCTGGTCGTAGCGCGACGTCCGCAGAAACTTTCCGACACCATACAACACGCCGCGCTCGTCATTGCCGACGATCCGCACGCCGCCGTCCTTCCGGTCCTCGATCCGGTAGCCTTCCGCGCCGATGCCCTTCTCTACAACAAACTCCACCGTCAGCGGCGCCTTGCCGGACATGACAACCCTGGCCTCGCAGCGCTGCATGACCTGCCGCGTAAGAACCTTGCCTGTGTTCTCGACCACCTGGCCGGGCTGTCGCGGCACAATCAGCCGAACTGATTTCATCCCCTCGGCCGATGACGCCCCGCAAGCCTGTGATACGACCATCAGAATAGCCACAACGCATAATACATTCTTTATACGTTTCATAGCCTGTTTCATTTGCTTCTTCCTTCTTCTGATGGCCAGGTTCACTTTTCTGTTGCATCGTTCCAATCTTCAACTACATCGGTCGAACCGGATTCAAGAAACCGGGCCAAACCCCAGATGGCCTGGTCGTAGCTGTAACCGTCGCCGCCGTTGAGCACGCGTAATGTGATCTCCTTGGCTCCGGTCAAATTCACATCCAGCATCAAAGATTCGCCAGCGCGCAACACCGTCGTCTCGGCCTTGAGTTTGCCGTCCACCAATACTTGGAACTGGATGCTGCCGGACACGCCGAGTTCGTCCAGGCCGACCAGCGAGCGGAACGCGACGAAGTTGCGGCCTTGAAGGTCGAACACCGTATCGGCCGGACTGCCATCCTGAAATGCATGGGTCCAGATGCCCTTCTGGATCTTCTGGCCGCCGATGTTCAGTGGTTGTTTCTTGTAATTCTGATCGACCAGCACGGTCTCGGCGCCGGCGCTGGCCTTTGTCCATTTCAGGTCCGAGGCGTAGGTGACACCTTTACCCTCACGGAGCTTGAGCATCCTGGCCAGTTGCCTCTTCGGCAGTTCAATGCCACCCGCCGCCCGCCAAGCCGTTGCGGTTACCGGAAACAGCGCGACCCGGTACTTGGCGCAGCCATACGGCACGAGAGTGACCTCCGTCGCGCTGGCATCGTCCACTAGGCCCGGCAAGGCCCTGGGATCGTTGCCCGGCCAGTCAAACGCCTGCGCCGGCACTTTCAAACGCAACGGCGCGGCCAGCGGCCACTCCCACCGGGCAGGCATGGTGTCGCGTTCGACCTTGATGGTCGTGCCGGCCACGGCGAACTTCCACGGCACCACCGGATCGGCACCCTTGCCGTCCTTGGTCTCGGCAATTGGCAGGACGAACAACAGCGGACCATAACTGACCGACGTAAACGGTGCCGGTGGTCCTTTCGGATTCCGATCCAAGCCTGTCGCGACCGCCGCCCGCATCGGCAGATGGATCGTGACCTGGTCGCCGCCCTTCCACTTGCGCTGGATGCGGTGGAACCCCTGGGCCGGCGCGAGAGTGATGGCCGTGCCGTTCACCCGGATCTCCGGGGCCGCGCACCATCCTGGCACCCTTAGCGACAACGGAAACTCGACGGGCTGTTCGGGTTCAACTTTCATCGTAATCGTCTCGGTGAACGGATAACCCGTCTCGCTGGCGATGCGGACCTTGACCCGGTCGGCCACCACCGCGTTGAGCACCGACGGCCCGTAGCAGGCCGCGACCAGGCCGCGATCCTGGCTCGCCAACCACATCCCTCCGACGTACTCGGGAAGGATCCGGTTTAACGCCGCCGAACAGCACAGCGGATAGTGCGACCGCCCGTAAATGCTCTGGCCGCTGCCATGGAGGTAGTTGGCGGGCTGCAGGTACAGATGGGTCTGACCATTGCGGCCGAACACGCCGGGGGCGGCATTGAAGAACGCCCGCTCGGTCTGGTCGGCCAACGCGCCGTCGCCGCTGATCCACAGCAGCATGTTCTTGCTCCAGATGAATCCGGCAACGTCGCAGGTCTCGGTCTTTCGTCCCGCGCCGGTCGGCCCGTATAACTCGTCGAACACCGGTACCCCATGCGGCTGCATGCAGTCGCGCTCGACCTGTCGGTGCCAAGCCAGACACGCCTCCAGGAACTCGCGCTTGCCGGTCCAGAGATAACCGAGCGCCCACGCGGTGGTGCTTTCGAGAAAATGCACGCCGTGATCGTTGCCATCAGCCGGTGCCGGCATCCGCCGGTACCGGCTCCAATTCGGATGTAGTTGAAGAGAGGAGTTCTTCTTCTCGTCCCCTAACTCGTTGTAGAAGGCAGTCAACGCCTCGGCGATCTTCGGGTTCCCGGTCCAACCGTGGGTCGCAATTGCCGGCCACGGGTTCGATCCCGCCCAGCCGAGTTTGACCCATTCGCGGTTGCCGGCATAGGCGGTCTCGAGCGCCTCGAGCACCCGCGCGTCGCCCGTCGCAGCGTACTGCCTGACCAGCGCCCGGCCGAGCAGACCCGCCGCCCACATCGGCCATTCCGGCTCCGACATATAACGGCCTTCAGCGGCCTTCACGTCCTCGGCGTTGGTGCGGTCGAGCCACCAGTAGAACAGGATGCTGCGCTCATTCATGTTGGTCACGACGGCATCGAAGCGGCGATTCGCCAGTGAGATTAAGCGTTCATCCTTCAACTGAACCGCCATTCCGGCCAGCCCCTCGAACCAGTACCCGCCACCCTCATACGGCCAGCCGCTTTTGCCCCAGTATAAATTGGGGCCGGTGATACGGTAATCAGCGGCCCACGCCTGCTTGAAGGCCGGATCGACATCCTCCATCCGCCCGGTGAACCCGTCGCGGACCTGTTCGCACCAGTCGCGCAACCAACCCTGCGGTTCGACCGCACCCGGCGGCAACGTCAGGTACGCCGATTTCGTCGCCGGCGCATGGGGCGATTGATAGGGCGACGGGGCGCAGTGGACGCTCTGCGCAACGATGGCAAATAACAACACAATCACCGGTTTCTTCATAATTGCTCCTAGTTACTTGTTACCGACTGCCAGAGAGCCAATCCGACGGGCGCGGATCGAGGCACCACCGTTGCGGGTAAACTTCTCGACCGCACCCACATTCCCCTCGACAACCCAGTACTTGAGGTCAGCGCTTCCGAGGCTGTTGGGGTCATTGATATCGTATGCCGTTGCCTGCCATTTGTTATTGTCGTCGGTCTGACCGGGACCGGCAATCTCGATATCCAGCTGTTCGATCGAAAAGCCGTGCTTGCCCGTCACTGCGATTGCGTGCGTGCATCGTTGCGCACACACCCGGCCGAAGCGGGAGGCATGATGCGCAAGGACGAATTCCAAGCCGTTGATGTTGGAACCCAAGTTGATGTTGTCGCCGTCGGTATGCTCGTTGACCACGATCCCGGTATGATATCCGGTCACGATCACGTTGCGCAGGATCGTGAGGGCCCCGTTGTTGCAGGCCGGCGTACTGATGCCGGCCGTACCGCGGGTGGGCTTGGACGCCTGCACATTGTAGATGTCGGTATTGACGGAGACGTTCTCGAGTTTGCATTGCACCGCGTTCAGCAGATCGATGCCGCCGATGCCGGGATTGTCGTAAGTGCGGACGTCCAGGTTCCGCAGGCTCACGTTGATCCCCGAAAACTGCATGTACAATTTATCGGGGACGCTGGCTGAAGAGATGACCGCCGGCCCCGATTCCGACAGGCATTTGATAATCGTGCCATTCTTCGGAAACGGAAACGTGCCGATCGTCCCCCAGACCGGGGTTGGGTCGCTCTCGCCCGCGATCTCCACGGTGATCCACTCTTTTGTTCCGGGAATGACAATTCTGCCACGGTAGATCCCGTCAGGGATAAACATTTTCCCGCCGCCGGCCGCGATCACCGCCTTCAGGCAGGCCGAAAACGCTTCGGTGTTGTCCGTCTTGTCGTCGCCCACCGCCCCGTAGTTCAAAACATTGAATGTTCGCGATTTCACGGGATCCTCCCTCGCCTGGTTCTTTTCCTCCGGCTTTTCCTCAGGATAGCTCGACTTATCTGCCGCAATACTGCTGAGAATCAAACATCCCAATACCACCATACTGACTAGTACTTTCTTCATCATTAACTCTTATTATCTTTGTTTAACGTTTCTTCATTACCAAAAACTCAAAATCGCCCTTACGGTTACCACGGATTCGAGGCCGCCATCGTCCAGACCTTCAACTCACGGACCTCCATCTTGCCACCTTCGCTGAACAGGCACGCGCCCACATCGCCCGGCGCATAGGCATGCTGCTTAACCACCGCCTGCCGGTCATTGACAAAAACCTCCACAATGCTGCGCTCCACGAAAATACGCAGCTGGATATCCTCGCCGCGCTTCAATTCAAATGGAGCCGTTGTGGAACCCACCAGCGTCTTGTCGGTGCCTGCCACCGCCGCGCCGCAAAGAGCGAGCGTTGCGAAACTGATCACCAAACTCGTGGTCATTGTCTTCATGATGTTTCTTGTCTGGGCTGTTTCAATCGGGCCCCAGCTTAACGCGTTGTTTCTTTGAACTCCAGGCAATCAATACCGATCAGGGAATTGCTGGATTTCGGGTTCTTTCCGTGACAGGTGATCCTCAAGGAATGCTTCCCCTTCGCCAGTGTCATGGGCTTGAGCGTGATGATCGTTGGAGGCTGTAGTTTCGAATGGAAGAAGTCCATCGCCTCAGTCTCAGGACCATCGTCCAACCGGACGCTGAATATTCCGTAATCCTCGGCTTTGGACAGGTGCATGGCCAAGGCATACACCCCGGCTTTCTCGAGAGGAATTTCCAGCACCATGCTGTCGCCTTGTTCCAATCCCCCCCACCAGACCATCTGGCTACCGCCGCTCCAGTGATTGCCGTAGGGAGCCATGTCCTGAGGCTCGACCTTGCTCCTGCTCTTGGACTGGACTTTCAGGAACTCTGCTTCGATCGCGCCGGCAACAACCTTCGCCTTTCGCGCCGCCGTGAAATCCCAGCCGACGTTGACCGGATAGTAATCACTGCGCAAGCCATCGGTGCCTTCGGTCCAGACGTAGATGAAGTCGTTTTCCTGAATGGCGGCTCTAGGGCCGGGCGTCACCCTGGCGGTCCAGCATTGCGCCTTTTTGTTATAACCGAGACCATGCTGTCCCATCCAGCCAAAGCCGGATTCAAAGAACATGACCCGCTTGATCTTTTCCGGCGGCAGGTCGAGTGTGACCCGCAGTTCGGCAGCTTCCCTCAGCGTCACATTCTCCATCATTTTCGCTTCGATCACCTTCGGCCCGGCGTTCTTGCGATAACGGGTGGGAAGGGCCGGCACCAGTGACTGCTTGTAAACAACCCGCAGGTCAGCCGCCCCCGGACCCGGCAACAACTTGTCTGTGGAGCCTTCTTCAGGATAAATGAGATACGGCCCCATAAAGTGATTCGAGGCCATGCGTTTCAGGAAGAGAGTGACGCTGTTTTCCCCTCCATATTTCACCAGATCTGTAAGATCGAAAACCGCACTGTGGGAAGGATCATCCCAGCGCAGCGGCGCCACCTTCCCGCCATTGAGCGTCAGCTCGAAACCCAGCGCCACCCCCTGTTCGGAAACATCCGCCTTGAAATACGGATTCTCGATGCCGGTGAAGAGTCCGCCCTTGTCATGACGGATGAACTCCACCGTCGGCGCGGCGATGAACGTGACATAGTGGACGACCTCTGCCGCCGGCCTTGCGAACGCGGTGGCGCCAAGAACCAGATTCTTCAGCCGCAGCGGCGTGGCGTTGGAAAGGCTGAGTGTGCGGCGGAAAAATCCGTTGTCATTGCTCAGCGTGTAAACCAAGTCCACGCTGATGCCTGGACTGAATGCGTAGCTGAAGGCCATGCGATCCTTGCCGGCGGTCACTTTGGACGGCTGGCTGGTCGCGTTTGAAAACACTCCCTGATCCGTTTCCAGCAAAAAAGTATCTGCGTTGAACCGGTAGGTGTCCCCCGCCAGCCGGTTTTCGACCGAGTCCAACTTGCCCGCCTCGGAAACCGTGACACTGATCTTATCGTTGGCCAGCCTATACCCTCCTGCCTCAGTCATCACACTCTTCGCGGCAGTGCAAAACAGCAGGCCCAGCCCAAACGACATTGACAACCCCTTTTCCATTTATCGCCTTCTCGTTTGTTTTTTCGCCCGTTCCAGCACCAACACCCAATCCTGGGGTGAAGGCAGTTGCGAGGGTTGATACTCATTACTACCGGCAATCCGCTCAACCACTCCCAAGTCAATTCGCTTGCCCCAGGTCGGATCGAACAGGAATACGCGATACCGTACATTCGGTTCAAGCCCCTTAACAAGGGGTGCCTTCACCCGATACGAATCGTTGCCGGGAATGTAAATAAAGCGCACTTCGCCGGGAATCCCGGCCGCGTATGGCAGATCCCAACGTCCTTTCAGCTCCGCCCACTTCCGGTGATTGTCATACCACTCGGCATGCGGTTCTAACAGAGTAGTGCTGTGAGGTTCAACCCACTCCGGGTGCGGCTCGAAGCGCCACCACGGATACTCCTCCAGCAGTTTCTTGCCTAGGCCAAGCTGGGCCGACCCGGGGTAATGCATGGCCACATGCCAGGGGATGGTCTCATAAGCCGTGCTGCCATGAACCTTTTCGGTGTTCATCTGCCAGATCCCGCCCGCCCCGTAGGTATGACCGGCGGCGCCGTTAAGCATGCAGGTCCAGAACATGAAACGCTGGAGATCATGCCGGCTCTGGTTTTTGTGCCATTCGTATGTCACTTCTCCGTTCACCACCGGCATGGGCGGCGTTTTAGAGTAAGACATGGTGACTTGCGACACGGTGATCGGAGCGCTGGCCCACTCGTTGTGCGCGGTCTGGAGAAAATCAAAATCCACCAGGGCCTCATCCTTCACAACCTTCCGGCCCGACTGCATCTCCGGCACACCGGGCGGATGCATGGTCATCAGGTGCTTGTACGGATCGTTCTCGCGGACATACTTCGCCACATCATTCAGATAGGGATGCCGCATCTCGCCCGCGACGATCCAGATGACGGGATACGCCCCATAGCGCGCGATCAGATAGCGCCAGTGACGGTTAAACCATTGCCCCTTCCCTCCATCGATCGTCTCGTTGGAAATCATTGACGTGTGCCAACCCCAGGCGCCCACCATGGCGGGAACCATTCCATTTTCCACAAGATGCCTGATCCTGCGGTCTGCATTGTCGAAATAAGCCGGATTGAGGTGCTCAAAGTCCTTTTCGTACGGCATCCCACCTTCGTTCTTCCAGCGCTCATCAAACAACGGTTCGTCCGGGAAGGGACCGCCGCCGATGATCTGAACCACATTGAATCCCTTGGCCTTTCTGTCCGCCGCAAGCTGCTGGAAGCCCTCCCAGGTGATCCGGCCGCAAAGCCCTTTCCACCACGTATCGCCCAGCCAGAGGAACGGCGTACCGTCGGCATGCTCGAAGTGGCGCTTGTCCGCGCTGACCCGAAGAAAGCCATGCTTCAGCAGCGGATTGTCGCCTTTGTAGGCCGCGACAGAGAGCGTCTGCTCTTTCCCGTTGAGGTCGGAATTAGCCTTGTCGGAGCATTCCACGCGGTAGGTGTATTTTCCCTGCACCGGCGGCGCGAAGCGGACCGTCCATTTCTTGTCGCCGGCCCAGAAGGCGGGAACCTTCCATTGTTTTTCGCCTTGCTGGAAGACGACATCGACCTCCACCTCCGTGAACGCATTCGAGTACGCCTTCGCGCTCTCGTAGGATGTTTCAAACACAGTCCACTGCTCAAATGCTGCGCCCTGTGCAGATGCCCGCGCCAGTATACCCAATCCCAGAATCAATAGTGCTGCCTTGTTTGTTCTCATTTCATCTCCTTCACAATGATAGTGTCAATCGCGCCATGGAAGCGCCCGCTCTTCCCGGCTCCGGCCGGTCCGATGCGGAGGCGGAGATCGCCCGAGCCATCGCCTTTGTAGTCGAGGCTCGCCGTGGTAAACGTCATCTTGCCGGTCCATGCGCCGGGTACCTTTGTGGTGCTGGCCAGCACGCTGTTGTCAGCGCGCAGCACCTCGATGAGCAAGGCGTCGCCGGCCTGCGTCGCCTGGGATGCTCCGTTATAAACAGCGGCGCTGACATCGAAGTTAACGCGGTAAGTCTTTCCAGCGACATTCGCGGCGAAGGCTTTGGAGGTGATGACGTTGTCCTGCCAGATCATGACAGCCCAGTCCGACGGATTCGACTGCCCGGTTTGATTGGCGCGGTCAACCGCATGCATGGCGCCGGCTCCCGCGTGGGTCCATCCGGCCACCGTACCGCTGTGGGCCACCTTCAACCCGCTCTGGTCCTGCGTCGCGTTCTGGTTTCCGCTGTAACGGTTGAACTTCTCCGAAAAGTGAACGCCCGCCGCACCGGCCACCGTGATCTGGAGTTGGATCATCGCAGCGGGACTGCCGGCCTTCGTCACCGAAACAATCCATGCATTGGCACCGGCATCGTCCTCTCCGGGCGTACCCGAAACCCGGCCGTCCGGCTGTATCGTCAACCAGCCTGGACCCGTCCGGTTGGCAAAGACGGCGCCCTCCGGTAATAGGCGGCCGGTGTAGGCCTTGCCTGCCGTTGCACCCGGAAGGATCACCGGCGCCCCCATGTCCGGCGCCTCCATGACCAGGACCCAATCCTGGGGCGAGGGCACATTGGGCGTGTTCCATGACGTGGACGTGGGGGGCACGATTCCCTTGTCAAAGCGTCGGCCCGTGGCCGGGTCGAAATAGAAGATGGCATAAGGCAATCCGGCCACGAGGTTGTTCACGGTAAATCCGCTCCAATCGTAGATGCCCTTTCTCGGACGGTAGATGATGCGTGTCCCGCCGGGAATGCCGGCGGCAAAGCAGCCCGGCGCCCACTCCGGGTGCGGCTCAAACTTTTGCCACGGATACTGCTCAAGCAGTTTCCTGGCCAGCCCGAGTTGGGTGGCGCCGGGATAGTTCATCCCTTCCTTCCAGGTCGTCCAGTCATAGGGCTGGCGACCCCATGCGCCCCAGTTGCCGTGATCGCCTTCCACGCCGGCATGCCAGATCCCTGCGGCGCCATAGGTGTGTCCGGCGGCACCGCTCAGGACGCTCTGCCAGAAAATCCGGCGCTGAACATCCCCGAAGCCCTGCTGCATGTGCCCCTCATAGCAGGTCTCGCCAACCAGCACGGGCATCGGCGGCTTGGTCGCGTAGGCCGAGGAAACGATTGCCACGGATTGCGGCGCCACGGCAGCATGCTCATCGTGGTTCCCGCCAACCATGTCGAAGTCGATCACCGGGATGTCATCCTTGGCAAGTTTCCGCCCATGACCCGTGTGGCAGGTTAGCGGATGATGATAGGGATCGATGTTACGGAGATAGGTCGCCACTTCAGCCCAAGGGCCTTTCCCGGCTTTTGTCTCTTCCGGAATCTCGCCTGCCAGGATCCAGATCACCGGATAGGCGCCGTAACGCGCGATCAGGTAACGCCAGTGCCGTTTGATGCTGGCAGCCCCGAATTTCTGCATGCTGTTGCAGTCCCCGCGTCCCCATGCCCCTACAATTGCAGGCACAATTCCATTATCCGTAAGATGCTTCAGCCGCCGGTCCGCATAGTCAAAGTACTTCGGATTGACCACGCTCATGTCCTGCGCCAGATACTGCTGTCCGCCCTCATTCTCCAGACTGGGCGCGAAGAAGTCCTCGTCGGGATAGGGTCCGCAGACGATCTGCACCACGGAAAAACCCTTGGCCTTGCGGTCGGCGGTGAGTTCCTGAAAACCCTCCCACGCCATGCGCTTGCAGAGGTTTTTCCACCACGTGTCGGCCAGCCAGAAGAACGGCGTGCCGTCGGCGTGTTCGAAGTAATGCTTGCCGGGCTTAGCCGTCACAAAGCCGTGCTTCAGCAAAGGGTTGTCACCCGTGTAAGCCGCGACAGAAAGCGTTTGCTCTTTTCCATTGAGGCCGCTGTTTGCCTTGTCGGTACATTCCACGCGATAGGTATATTTCCCCTGCTCTGGCGGCGCGAACCTCACCGTCCACTTCTTGTCGCCTGCCCAGAAGGCCGGGACCTTCCACTGCTTATCGCCCTGCTTGAAGACGACATCGACCTCCACCTCTGTGAACGCATTCGAGTACGCCTTCGCGCTCTCGTAGGATGTTTCAAACACAGTCCACTGCTCAACCCCTGCGCCATTCGCCGGATCACCAGCCAGCGCGCCTAAAACCACCGCCATCAGTCCAGTAATTCTTGTATTCATTTGTTTGATTCCTGAGTATCTGAGCAGTTTGTCTACTTGTTGCTTTTAAAGTTGCCGGGCAACGCCGCCAACGTGTAAGTCTTTCCCGCCTTCGTATCGAAATCGATGACATTCGCGTCAATCGGTTTTACTGAAGCCTTGAACCAGCCTTCTTCCATCTGCAGTGGAGTCGCCGACCTGATCCGACAGCGCTTGCCCAAGCCGGACTTGAGGGTCAACGTTACAATCTTCCCATCCTCCCACGTCATATCCACTTCGAAGCCGCCGCGGGCCTTCAATCCTTTGACCGATCCACTCGGCCACGCCTTCGGCAGCGCGGGCAGCAGATCCAGCACAAACTCTGCTTCTTTCCTTCTGACTTCTGGATTCTGAATTCTGTCTTCTGTTCTTTCCTGACTCTGCAAAAGCATTTCGCAAACACCCGCCGTGTAGCCGAAATTTCCGTCGATCTGGAAAGTACCGTTACACAAGTCGAACAAGTTAGGCGCGATCATTCTGTTCAGATGCCACAGGATATACTCATGGGCCTTCTCTGCGTCCAGGAACCGGGCGAACAGGTTGATCGTCCAAGCGGAACTCCACTCGACCTGACTTGAGCCGTTCGCCAGGCGGACTTCCAGGGATTTCCGGGCCGCGGCGGCCCATTCCGGAGTTGCGCGCGGCGTGATCTGCGATCCGGGATACAATCCGAACAGGTGCGACAGATGCCGGTGGCCACCATTTTCGGAATCCTTGAACTCCTCCGGCCACTCCATGAGCCGTCCGTCGGATCCTATCTGCGGACCTGCCAACTGCGCCCTTGCATCGCGAACACGGCCAACAAATGCGTCGTCTATGCCCAACTCACTGGCGGCTTCAATGACGTTGCCGAACAGATCCCGGATTTGTTGCTGGTCCATCGAGGGCCCCATGCAAAGCCAGCCGCGCTGGCCATCGGCGGCAATGTATTCGTGCTCGGGCGAGGTGGACGGGCCGGAGACCAGTTTGCCGGTCTTCGGATGCTTCACCAGCCAATCGAGATAGAATTCCGCCGACTCCTTCATCACCGGGTAGGCGCGTTTAAGATACTCGCGGTCGCCGGTGAATGCGTAGTGCTCCCACACCGGCTGGCAGAGCCAGGCGCCTACCCCCATATACATTCCGAAGGCGGGATGCTCGGGCGCGGAGGTGAAGCCCCACACATTGGCGACCGTATGCACGATCCATCCTTTGGCGTTGTAATGCACCTTGGCCGTCCTGGCGCCCGGCACGCGCCACGAATCAATCAGATCGAATGTCGGCTGGAAACATTCCGATAGATTGGCGCTTTCAAGCGGCCAGCAGTTCATCTGCACGTTGAGATCCACCGTATACTGACCGCACCACGGGGTCTGGATTGACTCGGTCCAGATCCCCTGCAGACTGGAGAGCAGGTTGCCGGGGCGGGAACTTGAAATCGCCAGGTAACGTCCAAACTGGAAAAACAACGCTTCCATATCCGGATCGGGCGTCTTGTCTCTTGCCATGCGGGCCAGCCGCTGATCGGTGGGCAGCTTGCGCGCTTCATGGCCGCCCAGGTCGAGCGCGGCCCGGCGGAAAAGCTTCTGGTAATCGCTCACATGCGCCTTGCGCAACTCGTCGTAGGGCTTGGCTGCGGCTGCCGCAAGCTGGCTGGCAGTCACCTTTTCATGCGGATTGCCGCGATACGGCGGATTGAGCTTATAGTCCGTGCCCGCGGTCAAAAACAGCGTGACCGAATTCGCCCCCGCCACGCGCAGGCTGTTTCCGTCGGTATTGACCGTGCCGCCCTCGGCGACAGCCTTGACCCGCGCGATGTATCTCATCCCGTTCGTGCCGTTCAGGCCGTCGTTCAACTGGCCGCGCATGACCAGCCCGTCGCTGCCCTCGGCCGCCGTGGCGAAACGCTCCGGCCGCGTCAGGCCGGCCATGAAGCCGAGCTTGCCGGGCTTGTCGCAGGTCAGGCGCACAACCAGCACCTGGTCCGGCGCGCTGGAAAAGACCTCGCGTTTGAATGTGGCGTCGCCCGCGCGATAGCTCACCGTGGCGACCGCCGTCTCGAGATCCAGCGTGCGGCGGTAATTGTTAGCGCCGCCTTGGGCGTCGAACTTCAGCGTCAGATCACCCAGCGTCTGGAAACAGCCGAAGGGATCATTCGCGGAGGCTGCCCCTCTCGTCCCGACCCCCTTGCAGATGAGCTTCTTTGCGGACACTTCTTTGGCCTGGTCGTATTTGCCGTCGAACAGGAGCTGGCGTATTTCCGGCAGCGCGGCCAAGGCGTCAGGGTTGTCGCTGTCCTGCGGCGAGCCCGACCAGACGCTGACTTCATTCAACTGCAGCCGCTCGGACTCGACACCGCCGAACACCATGCAGCCGATCCGTCCATTGCCGACCGGCAGGGCCTCCAGCCATTTCGCTGCCGGCTTGTCGTACCACAACGCCAATTCTGATGGCGGTTCAGACGCGTGAGTGATGCCCAAGAGTGAACAGCACTCCATGCAAGCCATGGGGACCATCCGAATGCAAGCGAATGCGCGATTCCAAAGCGATCTAGTTATTTTCATTGGCATTGCTCTTTCTTATCATTTCGTTTAATTTCGGGTCATTCTGCTGCCATTTTCATGGAAACACGTCCGCTCTTCCTTACCCAAAACTCAAAATCTTTCTTGCGGTTACCACGGATTCGAGGCCGCCATCGTCCAGGCCTTCAACTCGCGGACCTTCATCTGCCCGCCTTTGCTGAACAGGCACACGCCGACATCGCCCGCGGCGTAGCCGTGCAGTTTGGCCACAGCCTGCCGGTCGTTGGCGAACACTTCCACCACGCTGCGATCCACGAAGATACGCAACTGGATAGGTTCGTCCGGCAGTAAATCCAACGGCGCCGTGGTGGATCCTACTTTGAGC
>JAIPJC010000096.1 GCA_021734345.1 Kiritimatiellales bacterium
TCGGCGAGTACCCATAGTCAATCCTCTAGTAGATCACATTGAATTCCGGCAGGAGTGCAAACAACCGCAGGGCGGTCTTAACCCGGGCTTCGCGGTCGGCATCGCTGCCGCCGGGCATGGCATCGACCACGCCGGCAATGGTTGCCCGGTTGGCGGGTGTCAGGCGTCCGGCCGTTATCATGAGATCCAGATAATCCAGCAAGGCTCCGGAGTCCGCCGCAAGTGCCTTCGGGCGGGCATAGTCAAGTTCCGCCTGGGAGTAGAAGCGTGCGCCGATCGGCTGCTGAATTCCGGACTCGACCAGGGTGCGGATGGCATTCAGCAGGTTCAGCGATGTAACGTCGTTGTTGATCTGGAACTCGGGCGCATCCAGATCGCGCGCCAGAATGATTCCGGTCGGCTGGTAGTCCGGCAGATAGAAATTAAAGACGGATGGATAGGTATAGGGCGCCTCTCCGAAAACCTGTTCAAGCTGATAGAACGGGAACAGGCCATAGGTTTGCAGCGAGTAGATGTCGAATGCGCGGGCATAGGCCATCAGACGCAGAAGCGGCTCGCGCAACCTGCCATGGGCGGAATCGTAGGCCAAAGCGGATTCCCGCGCTTCCGGATGAAGCAGGATCGCCTTGAGCACGGCGCCCAGATCACCCCGTACCCCGCTGCCATTATCGATGAAGGCCTGGGCTACGTCATGGATGTATTGAGGGGAAGGGTTTGAAACGGTGAATCGCTGGATCAGCTTGCGCGCGATGAACGGCGGGGTGTTCGGATGGTTGAAAAGAGAGTCCAGCAACCCGTCGACATCCGCGCGGACATTGGCTGTGCTTTGCGCAAATGGTCCCAGCGTGCTGCCATCCAGCAAGGTTTTTGCATCCCAGTCGTGCCATGCATACGTGATCTGGACTGGATCAGTATAGGCTGGCCCCGCTTCATAGTTGGGCCTGGAGCCGGTCTGCCTGCGCAACCCCGTGAACACCTTTGCGAATTCGGTGATGTCGTCGTTGCTGTACGTGGGAATCAGATTCCCGTTCGGATCCAGCATGGGGGTTCCATCCTGGTTCAGCTTCCATAGCCCGATGGTGAACAACTGCATGACCTCGCGGGCATAGTTTTCGTCGGGATAATTTCCACTATAGGCCAATGACTTGTTGCTGTCGAAGGTCAGGTAGTATCCCATGTGCGGACTATAGGTAACCTCGCCAAGGATATCGCGGAAGTTCCCAAAGGCGTTCCGCACGAAAATATCGTAATAGACCAGCCAGCGCTCCGTGTATGCCGGCTGGTTGGAGCCATCCTCGCCCACCACGAAAATCTGGCTCAGCGCCCACGCCGTTTTCTGGCGAAGGGCATCTTCGCCCTTCAGCGCGATGCCATACCAAACCGTCGCCCGGTTCTCCGCCGGGGCGATGTTGACGTCGTTAACGGGTCTTCCGGCATTGATCGCGTCGTTCGTATTGTTCTTTGCAAGGATCTGGATGCCGTTTTCGTAGTACGACATCTGGAAGCCGTACACATTCCCCACTTCGTAAAGAGCGGCGTTGGCCGGATTGTCCACGAAATTGGGATTGCTGCGTTCCCGCCAGAATGCGCGGTGGGAACTGACCGGC
The DNA here is from genome assembly GCA_021734345.1 of Kiritimatiellales bacterium. Lineage (GTDB taxonomy): Bacteria > Verrucomicrobiota > Kiritimatiellia > Kiritimatiellales > Pontiellaceae > Pontiella. The sequence goes on from JAIPJC010000096.1 coordinate 1,608, forward strand.
TTGGCGAACTGGTCGTCGATCCACGCTTCGTAGTTCGTGTAGGGCGCATCGTTAAGATCCGCCGAATCAAGCCCCGGGAAATTCGTAATCATGCTGAACGACGGGCCGAACGTAGCCTGTTGCAGAAACCGGGAAACGGAGTTCGAGTTGTTGAGCCCGCTCGTGGCCGAGGAAAGCACGCGGAAGAACCGCGCCGTGGCGTCGGTCGGATCCGAAAGCACCTGGTTCGCCCCGACGGTAGAAACCGGCAAGGCATGCGGGAATGAATTCTGCCAGTCGAAGCCATAGTCGCGCGCGACCGGTTCCCAGTCGACCATGTTGGTCGACCATTCGAGCATCCTGAATTCGTTTGATGCCGCCGAGCCGGGAAGAAACACGTTGAATTGGCCATTGGAGACCGTCCCCACGAGGAGGTCACTGCCCATACTTGCCTGAAGGAAAAGAGATCCAACGCATAGGGCGACGCTAGTCATTATACGGTTGCGAACGGTGTTGTTCATACGGTCGAATCCTCTGGATATGGTGCGCTACTACCAACCGCTTCGATGCTCTCTATACCCGCAAATGGTTATAGTCAACACCTTTATCCAATCCCAAAACGATGAGACTAAATCCCCGGTGAAGCCGGCGACGGGAAGATGGGATTGCGTGTTCGCATCAAAGGCGATTTAGAAATGGTCAGAGGATATTACCCATTAAGATAACCCTGGAAAAGTGGAGCGGGAGACGGGGCTCGAACCCGCCACGTCCAGCTTGGGAAGCTGGCATTCTACCACTGAATTACTCCCGCCCATTCGACTGACATGCGAGAGGGAACACCATGGTCCGGGAAAATGCCAGCAAAAAAATATTACGCCTTTTTCGCTTTGTAGAGCATCCAGGCGGCGAGGGTCTTGGCGTCGGCGATCTGGTTGGTGCGGATCATTTCATCCATTTCCACCTCGGTCAGGATAACGGTCTCGATGTGCTCGTCTTCATCGAAGGCGGTTCCTCCCTGCCCATCGATTTCAGCGAAGTAGACATCGATGCGTTCGGTGCAATACCCCACGCTGGGGAAGATCGGACCCAGCAGTTCCAGGGATCGGGAAACATAGCCGGTCTCCTCCTGCAATTCGCGGGCGGCGGAAACAGCCTCGTCCTCGCCGTCGTCGCAGTTGCCGGCCACGACTTCGAAGCAGATCCGTTCCATGGCCTTGCGGAACTGGCGGACAAACACAAAGCGCCCATCCGGCAGGCGCGGGACAATCGCCACTGCCACACCGTGCTTCACAATCTCGCGCACCGATGTCCGTCCGCCGTCCACTTCCACCTCCAGCACATCCACGCTCAGGATGCGCCCCTTGAAAACCGTTTTGGTCGACAGGGTCTTTTCGTACATTTTCTCTTCTCCGGTTTGAACTCATCAATGGCCTGCTTTATAGTCCACCCACATGAAGCACGCGAGAAAAGATTGGGAACGTGGAGAGGAGGCCAACCTGGCCCCCTATGCCACCCACAGCGCCAACAGCCTAGGACGCCGCCATCCAGAACAGGACCATCCGCTGCGTTCGTGCTTTTCGCGCGACCGCGACCGCATCCTGCACAGCCGGTGCTTCCGGCGGCTGGAATACAAGACGCAGGTTTTTGTGAACGGCACGGCCGACCACTACCGCACGCGCCTGACGCATACCATGGAAATGGCCGCCGTCGGCCGCACGCTCGCGCGCATCCTCAGGGCGAACGAAGACCTGACCGAATGCATCTGCCTCGCCCACGACATTGGCCACAGCCCCTTTGGCCACGCCGGCGAACACGCGCTGGACGAACTGATGATCAACCATGGAGGGTTCGACCACAACCTGCAGAGCCTGCGCTGCATCGAAGTCGTCGAATCCCCCTACCCCGGTTTCCGCGGCCTGAACCTTTCGTGGGAAGTCCGCGCCGGATTACTCAAGCACGAGGCACATGTGGAGAATGCCGAACTCGATGGTCATCCCATCGGACCATTCCAGTCGTTGGAAGCCCAGTTGGCCGATGTCGCCGATGACATGACCTATCAGGCACACGATGTCGACGACGGCCTCGAAGCGGGCATCGTCACCCTCGCCCAACTGGAAAAGACCGAATTCTGGCGCATGGCGGCTGCAGAAACCCGGACGCGGCATACCGCCCTGACCGAAGACCAGTTCCTGCGTGCCACGATCCGCAACCTGCTCGAACTACAGGTGGTCGATGTGCTGGAACACACCTTCCTGTCCCTCGAAAAACACGCACCGAAAAACGTGCACGACATCATGGCGGCGCCAAGCCGCATCGTCGGCTTCAGTCCCGGCATGACGGACATGCTGTCAGAGTTCAGCGCCTTCATGTTCGAGCACCTCTACTTCCACCACGGCGTGGCCGACGCCACGCTGGAGTCCGTCGGGATGATGCGCAAGCTGTTCCTTCACTATGTCGAACATCCGGAAACCATGGGCCGCAAAGCCCGTGCCCGTATCGCAGACGAAGGCGTCTGGCGCACCGCATGCGATTATGTTGCCGGTTGCACCGACCGCTATGCCACCGAGGAATACCTGCGGTTTGGACTCGGAAACGATTAACCGGCGCGCTTGCGCATGAGGCAAATCCAGGCGCGCGGCGGGGTTTCCTGACTGGAACCGAAGTGGCCGGTCGCAAGCGATAGTATTTCAAAGCAGGGTTCCACAATCGACGCGAGTTCGGTAGCGCTGAGCTGCGGCGGACCGACTTCCCATTCGGGTTCGTCGGCATTGCCAACCAGCGAAAACCACATGCCGCCCTCTTGTAGCAAATCGGCCACGCGTTGTGCAAACCGGCGGCGGTTTTCATCGCCGGGCACGGAGTGCAAACACCCGCGATCGATCACCAAGCCAAAGGTCGCTCCGGCAATTTTATCTGAAAGAAAGTCGGCGACGACAAACCGGCTTTCCGCACCGGCCGCGCGGGCCTTGGCCTTGGCGCGATCAATCGCCGTTGCGGACAAGTCGCACGCAACAACCTCGAACCCCTGCTGCGCAAGCCAGATGGCATTGTCGCCTGTGCCGCAACCAATATCCAAAGCCCGGCATGGTTGAATACCGTTGTGTGCCACCATGTCGACGAGGTTGCAATCAACCTGCCCATGGTCCCATGGTGTTTCGCCGTTGCGATACCGGTCTTCGAAGTTGTGTTCCATGATCCTGTCCCTTCCTGTGGTTCGAACGAAATTCTGCATTATTATCGCAATAGGCAAACCCCTTTTTCCAACTATTGGAACTTTGCGCCCCCACTGTCATTCGCTATAAGGACGGCATGGGTTCCGGTGGCACCATGAAACGAATGCAGGTTTTGTTCTCTGGAATGGTCCAGGGAGTTGGCTTTCGCTACACGGTTTGCCGCATAGCCAAGTCGTTCAGCGTGACGGGATTTGTCAGGAACCTGGGCAGCGGCGAGGTCGAAGTGGTTGCCGAAGGTTCCGAACAGGAACTGGTTGGTTTCCTTGACGGCATCCAGGGTTCAAGTTTGGGTGCCCATATCACGCGGACAACGCTGCGTTGGGCGACGGCCACGGATGAATACGAACAGTTTGGGATTTTGTTTTGATGAAGTATGCAATTCTAGGCGATATCCACTCCAATTTGGAAGCGCTCCAAGCCGTGCTCAAGGATGCCGGGGAACTGGGCGTGACGCACTATGCCTGCACGGGCGACATGGTGGGCTACAACGCCGATCCAAAAGCTTGCCTGCAAATTATCCGGAACCTGAAAAGCTCGGTCGTTCAAGGCAACCACGACTACTATGCCGCCTGCAACGAGTCGATGGAGCTTTTCACGCCGATGGCGCAGAAGAGCATCCGATGGACACGCAAGCAACTTTCGCCGTTTGATCGGAAATACCTGCGCCACCTGCCGCTTATCCTCGATGTGGAAAACTTCACGATCGTGCACAGCTCGCTGAGCAACCCCCACCGGTGGAACTATATCTTCAAGCGTAGGGCGGCCGATGCCAACTTCCTCAACCAGTTCAACCCGGTGTGCTTCTTCGGCCACACGCATGTGCCGCTGGCGTTTGCCAAGGGGGGGAAATCCATCGAAAAAGGATTTTATGAAACGCTGCGGATCCGTCCGGGCTTCCAATATCTGGTGAACGTGGGCAGCGTTGGCCAACCGCGCGACCGGAACCCCAAGGCGGCCTACGTGATCTACGATCTTCAGGAGCAGACGATCCACATGCGACGGGTGGAGTATGACATCGAAACCACCCAAAAGAAGATCCGCGCGGCCCACCTTCCCTTCCGCAATGCACTCCGGCTCAGCAGCGGACGCTGAACGGACGCTTTAGAGGAGATTGAAGATCGCGGTCGCTATGGCCAGATCGGCCGTTGTACGGATCTTGATGTTTTTGTCGCCCGCTTCAACCAAATGCACCTCGCCCGGTTTACGCACGAATTGCGATTCGTCGTCGACCAGCTTGATGGTCTTGTTTTTTGGATCAATTATTTTTTCGAGCACTTCGCTGCGGAACACCTGCGGGGACTGGGCCGCCCAAGCGCAATTGCGCTCCAGCGTTTTTTCGGGCTTAAGTCCTTTGGTCGCCAGCTTGATCGAATCCGGCAGCTTGTGCGCCGCGATGGCGCAACCATACCGCTTGGCCGCCTTTACGGTCTCGTTGACCACGGCATGCGATACAAACGGCCGCGACGCTTCGTGAAGGATCACGGTTGCCGCCGGCTCCGGCAACTTGGCGAAAACCGTCCGCAAGGAGCTGAGGCGGTTGACCCCGCCCACCACGATGCCGCACACTTTGGTGCAACCAAAGCGCTTGACGATTTGCAAGGTCGCATCCACACGCTCCTTGCTTACAACCAAGATGATTCCATCCGTCACTGCCGAAGCCTGGAATATGCCGAGCGAATGCATGAGAACGGGGCGGCTACCTAACGTCAGGAACGCGGTCTCCGTACCCGACGCAATTTCTTCTTCTTTACCGCACGCGATGATTATCGCCAATGTATTCATAATCCCTCCCGGATAAACATTGCCGTAAATATTGATTGCCGAGCAATTTACAAGATTTCTAATTGAGCGTCAAGAATTAGGGCCACCGGTATCTCCTTTTATTTCAACCCGCCCTGATGCATATTCGGGTCATGCTAAAAGACCAAGCCATCCGGATCCTGTACGACGGGAATTGCCCGATTTGCTGCCGAAAAGTGCGCTATTTGCAAAAACGGGATCGTGCGGGTGCGCTGCGTTTTTCGGATATTCGCGACATGGACTTCCAACCTTCGACCATCGGTATTCCCATGGAGGAGCTCGAAAAACAAATCCACGCCGTACTGCCGGACGGAAGCGTGATTAGCCGAATGGAGGTAATCCGGGCCGCCTATCGCGAGATCGGCCTCGGCTGGCTGGCCGCGCCAACGGCTTGGCCACTGCTACGCCCGCTGTTTGACTGCCTCTATGGTCTCGTGGCTAAATACCGCCTTTCCATCAGCCGCTTTTTTCCGTGACCGAACCCCCCTATATACAACATGTTGTGCCCTGCCGCGCTATAAGCCACTATTTGTGCGTTGACTTGACTCAACCCTTTTCGCAAACTTTCGATGCTTCCAACGGTTGGAAATCAAAAACATGAAAGGAACCGCGAAAACATGCCTGCAACCAAGAAAAAGATTTTCATCCTCGATACCAATGTAATCCTTCATGACAGCAGTTGCATCCACCACTTCAGCGAACACGACGTCGTCGTTCCGATCACCGTACTTGAAGAACTCGATAATTTCAAAAAAGGCAATGATTCGCTTAATTTCCATGCCCGCGAGTTTGCCCGCACCCTCGACTCGCTCAGCGGCGACAAGCTATTCAACGGCGGAGTCCTGATCGGCCCCGGCCTAGGCAAGATCAGCATCAAACTCGACCGGGCGTTCGACGAAAGCATTGCCGCCAACTTTTCCACCAAGAAGGTCGACCACCACATTCTCAACATTGCCTACCAGGTCGCGAAGGAATCCGTGGGGCGCGAAGTCACGCTCGTGACCAAGGATGTCAACCTGCGCATGAAGGCCAAGGCCGTCGGGTTGATGGCGCAGGACTACAAGAACGACCACGTCCCCGATGTGCAACAACTCTATACCGGAACGCGCGTCGAAGAAAATATCGATCCCGAGCTGATTACCAAAATGTACACGCCGCCCTACGAATGCCCCGCAACGGACCTTAAAGTCGAAAAGGCGCTCCTGCCCAACGAGTACATCATTTTGCGGGGCGAGAAAAAATCCGCCCTGGCCGTCTACGATGCCGAGCTCAACATCATCAAGCACGTCGACAAGGTTCCCGCCTTCGGCATCGTCCCACGCAACGCCGAGCAGACCTACGCGCTCGACGCCATACTCAACGACAACATCCGGCTGGTTTCCCTCTCCGGCAAGGCGGGCACCGGGAAAACCCTGCTGGCGCTCGCCGGTGCGCTCAAGCGCAAGAAAAGCTATCGGCAAATTCTGATGGCGCGTCCGATCGTGGCACTGAGCAACAAGGATATTGGATATCTGCCCGGCGATATCCAGTCGAAGCTCGACCCCTACATGAAACCGCTGTTCGACAACCTAGGCGTGATCGAGCATGCCGAAGGCGATACCAAGCACAGCCAGGTTTCCAAACTGCTCGAAGAAAAGAAACTGGTGATCGAACCCCTCTCCTATATCCGGGGGCGCAGTCTGGTGAACACCTTCTTCATCGTCGACGAAGCCCAGAACCTTACGCCGCACGAAATCAAGACCATCATCACGCGCGCCGGCGAAGGCACCAAGATCGTATTCACTGGTGATATCTTCCAGATCGACCACCCCTATCTCGACAGCCACTCCAACGGGCTGAGCTACCTGATTGAAAAGATGAAGGGACAGCGGCTCTATGCGCACGTCAACTTGACCAAAGGCGAACGCTCCGAGCTTGCCGATCTCGCTGGATCGTTGCTCTAGCGGGGAGGAATCGCCGCCTTAAGCTGGTCCAACGCTTCGTCGGGAACTTCTAGCTGCCCGAAGCCTGTACCCAGCCGAAGGTCGGGGGTGTTGGCGCCGTGGAAATCGGTTCCACCGGTGCAAATCAAGTCGAATGCCTGCGCCCATTTGCTAAACTTTGCGACGATGTCCTGGGGATGCGCGGCATAGTAGGTTTCAATCCCGCCGAGGCCATGCTCCTTCAGCTCGCCCACCAAGGCACGTAGTTGTGCATCCGGCATATAGAGGGTTGATGGGTGCGCCAACACGGAAACACCGCCCGCCTGATGGATGAGATCGATGCACTCGTGCGCGGTGTAGCGGTAGCGTTCGACATAGCCCGGACGCCCCTTGGCCAACAGCAGATCAAACGCCGCCTTCTTGGACTTGACGTACCCCCGCTCCAACAGCGCTTCAGCGAAATGCGGACGACCGACAACATCCCTGCCGGCATGCTTCTCGACATCGCTCCAAAGAAGGACGTATCCCAGTTTGTTGAGTCGCTTCAGGATTTCGACATTGCGCTCTTCCCGCCCAGCCTGAACGGTATCGATCTTCTTCAGCAGGATTTCGCAAGTGTGGTCGATAAAATACCCGAGGATATGCATCGTGCCGCGCTCGCATTCGGCACTTAGCTCAATGCCCGGCACGGCTTCCACCACCGCGCCCTCCGCGGCACAGAGCAGACGGGAAATCCCGCCCACCGTGTCGTGGTCGGTCAGCGCCAAGGCGCGCAGTCCGCCCTCTTCGGCCATAGCCACCAGTTCGGCGGGCGTATTGGTTCCATCAGAATAAACCGAGTGTACATGCAGATCAATCATGGAAAACTCCATTCGTAAATTGGATCCACTATAGAGGGAGGCAAGCACGGCACCAATCCTTCGTTCGGTAAATCTAAACCCCGTTTTACTTGATGGGTTTTCATATCGCCTCGAACACCGTTCAATGACTGAAAACAAAAACGCCCCGGAATCCGGGGCGTTTGACGCATGCGGCATTGATGGTACTACATGGCGCCGCTGATGTAGGTTTCAAGATTCCTGATCTTGAAATCCTTTTCGACAATCAGGTATTTGACCACATCGCCGATCGAAACAATTCCGCATAGGCTTCCATTGAGCAATACGGGCAGATGGCGGATGCGTTTTTCCGTGATCAACTTCATGCAATCGTCCAGCGAGGTTTCGGGGGTAATGGTTGTCAGATCCGCACTCATGATCTCCCGCACCTTCACGCCGTCGATGCTCTTTCCCTGAAGAACGACTTTACGCATCACATCGCGTTCGGAAACGATACCAACCACGGCTCCGCCTTCCATCACTACGGCGGTACCAGCCGAAACGCTTCCCATTTTGTCAATGGCATCACGCACCAACGTATCCGGGGTCACGGTTAAAACGCTACGCCCTTTTGCATCCAACAGATTCGATACAGCACCCATCTCGGTCTCCTTCTGTAATTGGTTAAGTTCCTATTCAACTGAGCAGTATATGACAAAAAACAGAAAGGACAAGCCCTCCGGCTAATTTAGACCGAGTCCAAAAAGAATAATCCCGATTTCAATCCGTGGAAAACCGGCTAAACTGGCTCCATGCATGAACTTTCACTTGCACAGGAACTGGTTGAACACATCGCCCGCGTAGCCAAAAGCGAAAACGCTTTGCGCGTGGAGCGCGTTGTTGTGGTGATCGGACGGTATTCCGGTGTCGAACGCGAAGCCTTTGAGTTCGCCTTCCCTTTCGCCGCGGAAGGAACCATTGCGGAAGGCGCGGAGTTGCTGATTGAAGAACGGCCGGCAACGGTTTGGTGCCGAAATTGCAACTCATCTTCCCACGTTGCATCCACACATCTCACCTGTGGAAACTGCGGTTCAACGGAGGTGGCACTAACGGACGGGCGTGAATTCATGATCCAGTCCATTCAGCTCGAAGTGCCTGATCGTTAAATCAATGCAATGGTTTTATCGGCCACCATGAGGCCATCCAGCCATGTGATGAGCCGCCAGTCGCCGCGCTTGTCCTCCACCGGGGCCCAAACCGTGTCGCCAAGGAAAAACCGATAGTCGTTGGTTTTCACATACAACTCCCCTTCAAAAGGCGGCGTCGGATTACCATCGCCATCCACGAAAGGCGGGTGCTCGATGCGAAAGGTGATCTTGCTGTTGCGCGCATGGCGGATGCGCAGGACATAGCCAAACTCCACGCCCAGTTCCGCTTCGATTTCAGTGGTGATTTTTACAAGATCAGGAAGATCCCTGCCTTCGCGGTCCCATCCGGCGTACCGCCCATGGCTATGCATGCCTACATCTGGTTTCTTCTTCGCCATATCAGATCTTTCGAAACGAACAACGACCGATTTGCTTGTGGGAAAATACCAGTTCGAAATCCGTGCGCTCTTCCTCGTCGGGCTGGAAGGCGGCGATCTCATCAAAACGCGGATCCCGCCTGAGCAATCCGTGGATTTCCTCGAAGTATGGCAGGTGATCGGTGGCCACATGCAGGCAGCCGCCCTCCTCCAACGTCCGGAACAACGCATCCATGAAGGCCGGATTGAACAGGCGATAGTCGTGGTGCCGGGCCTTCGGCCAGGGATCGGGAAAGAAAAAGTAATAGTTGGCCACATAGTTCGGCGGCATCATCCGGCTGATGGCATAATAGCCTTCCATGCGAAAAAGCCGCACGTTTTCGCAGCCGGCACGCTCGCAACGCCGCCCACTGCTGTTGATCCGAATCAATTGCCGCTCGATGCCCAGATAGTTTACCTCGGAGAACTTATTGGAACGCGCGACCAGAAAACGTCCCTTGCCGGAACCGATATCAACCTCCAGCGGCCGTTTTGGATGTGGGAAAGCGTCCTTGAAATCATATGGATCCAGCCAGTTTTCGGGTTCTATTCGCAATGTTGTCTTTTTTTTTCTACTCATGGGGGGCATACTTTTTGCGAATTGAAAGAAGCAGGGCAAGCTAATCCCATGGGAATATCCGACCGAGACTATATGCGCGAACCGGCAAAGGAACCGAAGCCGGGCAACCCGCGCCCACACGTAAAAAAGGCTGCCAACAAGCCCCCGCTTATTCAACGCATACGATTTTGGCTGTGGCGGTTGACCCACCGCAAATAGGTGGATGCTGGCACCGCCGCAACGTCGGATTCGTCCGACATTGAGCGTCTCTTTAACTCCTTTTTCCCGACTGAAAACATCGAGCTAAAAAGTTAGCCGACAACCCTTGACGGATACCGGCAAGATCGCTACTTTATGCGCTCTTGTCTACCAAAAGCGGGCGTAGTTCAATGGTAGAACCCCAGCCTTCCAAGCTGGTCACGACAGTTCGAATCTGTTCGCCCGCTCCACTTTCCAAGGACTTTTTCGGTGAGGAAAAGTCCTTTTTTATTGCTCATGACGCTTATTGGGCTCTCTTTAAAACCATACGCCCTCCGCTTGACCAGGTCGATGGTTACGGTGCGGCGGTGCGCAGTTGTTTTTCCATTTGGGCGGCGTATCGTTTGGCGTCCATGGGCAGGTGCGGGTTGAGCATGGCCTTCTTGTAGATTTCGGAAGCTTCGGCATTGCGGCCTTCGCGCTGATAGGTTCCGGCCAGCGTAAAGTAGGCGTCGACCGGAGCCTGTCCGCTGGCCACGGCCGTCTTGAGCGCCGCCTCGATCTCGGCGGTCCGTTTCGCCTGATTCAAGAAGTAGATATAGGACGAGAGGTAGTTCCAGTTTTGCGGAACCAGTCCGGCGGCGCTGGCCAACCATTGGAAACCCTCCTCCTTGTTTTTCTGGCAGAGCAGCACACCAAGGTTGTAGGCGGCCTGGGCCATTTGCGGATCGGCCTTGAGGGCGGCGCGCAGATGGGTTTCGCAATCGGCCATTTTTCCGAACTCGGCTTCGAGCAAGGCGATGTTGAAGTTGACCATCGGACTTTCGGGTTCCACCTTGAGCGCCTTTTGAAGTAGCTCGTAGGCGTTGGTGCTGTTGCCGGAGCGGGCGTACACCATCGAGGCGTTGATCATCGGCTGGATGACGTCGCTGCGAAGTTTCATCGATTTATCGTAGGCGGCCAGCGCCTTTGCCGGATCACCCAAGCGGTCGAAATAGATGCCTTGGTTGTAATAGGTCGACCAACGGTCGGGCCAGATGATCAACGATTCCCAATATTCGGCGTGGGCGGCTTCGTAGGCCTTGCGTTCTTCTTCGCTGTAGCCGTCCAGATTGCGCGCGAGCAACGACGAGGCCGCGCGGATGCGGACGGTGCGGAACTTGTCGGTGACGGCTTTGAGCAGTAGTTTGGTGGTTGCAGGCGACTCGTCGTATTGCAGCGTGGCGGCGGCGGCGGAACGCACCCACTCCGATGGGGAGTCGAGCTGCTTGCGGATGGCGGACCATTTTTCCGGATCGGGGCAGTTGACGAGCAGGCGTAGGATGCCGACTTTGGCCGCTTGGTCGCAGGCGGGGTTGTCAAGATAGGCGAGGATTTCGGGCAGCTTGTTCCAGTCGCCGTCGCGGCAGGCCTGCACGATGTGTCCGAGTTCGAGGATTTTGGCACCGGACTTTTCGCCGTGCCATTCCTTCACATACCGATCCGCCCATTGCATGTCTTCCTGCTTGTGCCCGTGGTAATTACCTGTGATGGCTTCCTTGTTGTTGTGGCAAAGGTTGCAGGCGTTGGGCGATCCGAATTCAAGCGATGCCGCGGGAGACGGCGGACGGAAGGTGTGGTCGGAGCGATGCATGTGCGCCTGTGCGGTCTTGGGCATGTG
>JAIPJC010000097.1 GCA_021734345.1 Kiritimatiellales bacterium
CGTCGGTGCGGTCGACCGCGCGGGTACCGAGGCCGAAGACCAGCCGGATGACGCCTGCCTTGGGGTCGATGCTTTCGTTCCAGGCATAGGGATTGAAGGAGAAGCCGACGCCGGCCATTTCGGGATAGAAGTTGCGCCCGTGCATGGTTCCGGATACGCGCATGACGAGCAGCGCCATCTGTTCGTCCTTGTCCAGCATGCCGCGACGCTCGCGATAGCGCAACGCCTGCTCGCTCATCGAGCTGGCGTAGATGCGCTTCACGGCGGCCAGGAAATCCTGCATGCGGCGTTCGCGCGGCCCCTGGTTTACGCAGAACACGCTTTCGTATTTCCCGGCGAAGGAGTTGCCGAAGTTGTCTTCGAGCAGCGAGCTCGAACGCACGATGAAGGGGGATTGGCCGAAGTAGTCGAGCATTTCATCGAACTGCTTCATGATGTGCTCGGGGAATTCGCCGGTGATGATGCGGCGGCGCGCCTGCTCGGCACCGTCCAGGAATTTTTCGGGATCGCGCTGGTTTTGCCGCACCCACCAGATGCCGTTGCGCACAAGGAAGGAGAAGAACGCATCCGATCCAATGAAGAAGGAGTCTTGCGCCTCGAACAGCTCGGTGAAGCGAGGGCTGTTCTTTTTCACGATGGCCTGCGCGAGCAGCATGCCGACGGTCTTGCCGCCAATGAGGCCGGTGCCGATCATCCGCTTGCGGATATCGAGGATGTCCTGGAGGGTGAAATAGCGGCCGATGAGCTTCTGCATGTCTTCGTCGCGAGAGATGACCATGCGCACGAGCTGCTGGTAGATGGCCTTCCCCTTTTCGGGCAGGTCGGGGCGGTATTCACCCGACTTGAGCAGTTCGCGCGCGTGGAGGAACGCGGCTTCCCAAAAGCCGAGGCTGCTGTCAGAGTGCAGTCCGGACCATTTGGCCGAGGTCAGGATCTCCGAGATGACGGCGCTGGACATGACGGGGCTGAACTCGGCGCCGTGGCGCACATGCAGCATGTTCATGGTGGGCGAATAGCGCTGCTGCACCTTGATGGGACGCACGTAGAGCTCGCCCTTGTGGCGGTAGAGATCCAGGAACAGCTGCGTGGTGTTCTGGATCGGGACAACGGCGTGCGAAGTGTGGTAGTTGCGGAAGAGCGCGAAATAGGTGACGGTTTCCATGTCGAAGAGGTAGGGGCAGGTGAGCATGAAGAAGTTGCCCAGCATTTCGTCGGAATACCAGTCGACTGCCAGCCGCGAAAGGCAGTCGAACACATAGAAAGCGCCCGGCCCCGCCCGTTCGATGACGCCGTGGATGGATGCAATGAATTTCTCGAAGCCTTCTTCAGGATCGAATTCATGGATCTCCGCACCCATTTCCGCCGTGACGAGAGCCTCGTGGCGGGCATAGCGGAAATAGACGAGCTTGCGCCCGTTCTTGACCGCCGCCTCGCAATACGGGGTGACGAGTTCCTTGTATTCCTTGATCGAGTCGACCTGCCAGACGATGTTGTCGCCAGTCAGAACACCCTTAAGGACCTTGTCGAGCCCCGGCAGCCCGGTGGTTAAGCCTGAATCTATCGTACTCATGGCAGCGCATCCTTTCGTTGTCCGCCGGTTCCAACCTCTGGAAAATCACCGCAGTGCGGCGAGACGGTCTTTCAGCTCGGTGTAGTGGAAGAGGTTGTTGAAATCGACGAGGCCGGACAGCGCGCTTGAACGGACGCGCAGCCCCGTCTCTTCAAAAATCGACATGGGGTTGAGCCCGCCGATGATGATGGCACCGACGCGCTGCGGCCCAACGGGTACGCCGTAGAGGCTTTGGCCGGGATTTCCGAGGCAGAGCAGGCTCCCGAGCCCGATGGTTTCGAGTTGTTTGGAAATGCTGCGGACAGCATCGACGCTATTGGCGGGAAATTCGCGGAAGCTCGCACCGATGCGGCCATTGCCGGAAGTGACCGCACCCATGTAGTCGGCCATGCCGCTGCGAATGAAGACCACGAGGGGATCAATGCTGGTTCCGTCGTAGTGGATGATGTCGACAAAGCGCGTGGGAACCCCGTCGCACAGCTCAATCAGTCCGCCAAAACGCGATGTGGTGGGCACGCCCCGGCGCAGCAGCACGCCGTTAAGCGTGATCGAGCACACCGTACCGATGCCGACAAAGCCGTCCGGAACCGTGAAGCTTCCACAGCTCTCGCCGGCCGCGAACAGAGTCAGCAGAGTGCCCATGGAATAGCCTTTGGAGAATACCATTGCGATGAGCTTGAGGCGTTCTTCGGTGAAGCCCTCGACCGGAACGATGGAGACGTTGACGACGACGGAACCGCGGCGCAGGGCGGGATCGAAATCCATCTGGTAGGCCATCGCATCGATTTTTCCGGAGAGCAGGCCAATGCCTTCGAGCACCCGCGAGGCGTCCGCCTCGTGTTTTCCCTTTTCGGTGATGAGACGTCCGCGTCGACCGAGGTTTTCGGTAAGGCCTTCTTCGTCGAGCTCGCGCAGATAGAGCCGGACAGACCGTTCGCTAATGTCCATATCCTGCCCAATGAGCAATTCGGTGATGCGGGTGCTGCTGAGCAGCTTCCCGCTCCGGCCGAGCACATCGAGAATGGCGAGTCGTTTTTTTTGCCGCTTATCCATATCGAAATCCTTTAGTTGCGGCAATATTGCCGATAAAATAAATGCGCTCAAGGTTTTTTAAAAAATATTTTGCCGAGTTTAGGCCTATTTGCTATAGGTATATTTGGTTTCCGGCATAGGTGTGTCAGAATAGCGGCAGTGAATTGCAGTTAGTGAACTTAAATCAACCAAGGAGATGTCATGAGTTATATCGAACGTGTATGGGAAAAGGTCTCCCAGCGGAACGCCGGGGAAGTCGAGTTCCTTCAAGCCGTCCGCGAAGTGCTGGACTCGCTGGGGCCGGTGATGGAAAGAAACCCGAAGTACGAAGCTGCGGGAATTCTGGAGCGGATCGTGGAGCCGGAACGCCAGATCATCTTCCGCGTGCCGTGGATCGATGACAAAGGCAAGGCACAGGTCAACCGCGGATTCCGTTTTGAATTCAATAGCGCACTCGGTCCGTACAAAGGCGGCCTGCGCTTCCATCCGAGTGTAAACCAGAGTGTCCTGAAGTTCCTGGGGTTTGAACAGGTCTTCAAAAATTCCCTGACCACCCTGATGATGGGCGGCGGAAAAGGTGGATCGGATTTTGATCCGAAAGGCAAATCCGACAGGGAGGTGATGCTCTTCTGCCAGTCCTTCATGACGGAACTGCAGCGCCACATCGGACATCACACCGACGTCCCGGCTGGCGACATCGGCGTAGGCGGACGCGAGCTCGGCTACATGTTTGGCCAGTATAAGCGCATCCGCAACGAGTTCACCGGAGTGCTGACCGGCAAGGGGATAACGTGGGGCGGATCGCTGATGCGTCCAGAAGCCACCGGCTATGGTGCCGTTTACTTTGCGGAGGAAATGCTCAAGACCCGCAACGAAACCTTCAAAGGCAAAATCTGCACGGTTTCAGGCTCCGGCAATGTGGCGCAATACACGGTCGAAAAGATCAACGAACTCGGCGGTAAAGTCGTCACGCTTTCCGATTCGGGAGGAACCATCTATGACCGCGAGGGCATCACCGCCGAAAAGCTCGCGTGGATCATGGAGCTCAAGAACGTCCGCCGCGGCCGCATCAAGGAGTACGCCGGGAAATTCGGCGCGGAATACCTTGAGGGCGAACGCCCGTGGGGCATCAAGTGCGACTGCGCCTTCCCAAGCGCCACCCAGAACGAAATCAACGGCGACGATGCAAAGACGCTGCTGGACAACGGCTGCTATGTGGTCAGCGAAGGCGCCAACATGCCCAGCTCGCCGGAAGCCGTGGATCTGTTCGTAGCAAACCGCATCCTCTACGGTCCGGGCAAGGCCGCCAATGCCGGCGGGGTGGCGACGTCCTACCTCGAAATGCGCCAGAACTCCGCGCGCGTCCACTGGTCCCGCGAAGAAGTGGACCACAAGCTCAACGCCATCATGGTGAAGATTCACGAGGCAGCCGCCGCCGCAGCCGAGGAATATGGCCAGCCCGGCAACTATGTCATGGGCGCCAATATCGCCGGATTCATCAAAGTTGCCGACGCCATGCTCGACCAAGGCATTGTCTAGTCAAAAAAACAACTCGCCGGATTGCTTTGGCGATCAATCGGTTGTACTAATCTCCTTTTCCTCACGGAAGAGGAGATTTTTATTTGCCATATGGGAGCGTGCAACGAAATGAACCGAATACTTGACAAAAAGCGGCTATCAGAAACCGTTTATTCCATGCGGGTGGAAGCCCCGCTCATCGCCCGCGAGCGAAAAGCCGGTCAATTCATCATCCTGCAGCTGTGCGAGGACTTTGGCGAACGCATCCCGCTTACCGTGGCGGACGCCGATCCGGCGGAAGGCTCCATCACCATCATCTTCCAGGCCGTCGGAAAAACGACCCGGAAACTGGCCGGAATGGACGTCGGCGACAAAATAGCCGCGCTGGTCGGGCCGCTCGGCACACCAACCCACATTGAAAATTTTGGAACCGTCGTCTGCGTCGGCGGCGGGATTGGCGTTGCCCCGCTCCATCCGATCGCACAGGCGATGAAGGCGGCCGGCAACACGGTCATCATCATCATGGGCGCACGCAACAAGGAACTGCTGATCCTCGAAGACGAAATGCGCGCCATTGCGGATGAACTCATCATCTGCACCGACGACGGATCGGTCGGCCGGAAATGCCTCGTCACCGAACCGCTCAAGGAACTGTGCGAGCAAAACCCCAAGCCGGATTTGGCCGTCGCCATCGGTCCGCCGGTCATGATGAAGTTCTGTGCCGCAACCACGCGCCCCTATGCGGTGCCGACCCAGGTTTCGCTCAACACCATCATGGTCGACGGAACCGGGATGTGCGGCGGTTGCCGTGTTACCGTCGGCAACGAAACCAAATTCGTCTGCGTGGACGGACCCGAGTTTGACGGCCATCTTGTCGACTTCGACAACATGATGAACCGGCTCAATTCCTATAAGAAGCAGGAGACCACCGACCACCAGTGCAAAGTCGGAACGAAAGCAGGAGAACCCGCATGACCTATATCCCCGCCGAAACATTGGCTGCCGAGGCCAAAAAGACCTGGGCCGAAGTAAGCGCCAAAAAGGAACCACTCAAGCCCAAGGATCGCATGGCGATTCCGGCGCAGGAGATGCCGTCGCAGGATCCCGCCATACGCCGTTCGAACATGGAAGAGGTTGCGCTCGGCTATTCCGCCGAAGAAGCCCGGCTCGAAGCACTGCGCTGCCTGCAATGCACAACCGCGCCTTGCATCGCGGGCTGCCCGGTGAGCATCAATATCCCCGGCTTCATCCAGGCCATTGCCGACGGCGACAACAAGAAAGCCATCGATATTCTTAAGGAAAGCAGCCTTTTACCGGCCGTTTGCGGCCGGGTCTGCCCGCAAGAGACCCAGTGCCAGGCTCCCTGCACCGTCGGCAAGGCGCTCAAATCCGTCGACAAGGCCGTAAGCATCGGACGCCTCGAACGCTACGTCGCCGACTGGGAGCGCGAAAACGGCCTGATGGAAATCCCCGCCATCAAACCCAATACCGGCAAAAAAGTCGGCATCATCGGCACCGGCCCGGCGGGCCTGACCGTGGCGGCGGACATACGGCGCGAAGGCCATGACGTCACGCTCTTCGAAGCCTTCCACAAACCCGGCGGCGTCATGGTCTATGGCATTCCCGAGTTCCGGCTGCCCAAGGCCATCGTGCAGAAGGAAATCGATACGCTCACCGCGATGGGTTGCGAACTCAAAACCAATTTTGTGATTGGACGCACCCGCAAGATTTCCGACCTGCTGGGCGAAGACGGGTTCGATGCGCTCTTCATTGGCACCGGGGCGGGATTGCCGCGCTTCATGAACATCGAAGGCGAGAACCTGGTCGGCGTCTATTCCGCCAACGAATACCTGACCCGTTCCAACCTCATGCGGGCCTACGACAAGGAACGCGCCGCCACGCCGGTTTTCGATTCCGAACGGGTTGCCGTACTCGGCGGCGGCAACGTCGCCATGGATGCCGCCCGCACCGCCGTTCGCCTCGGAGCCAAAGAGGTGTACCTCATCTACCGCCGGACCGAGGTCGAAATGCCCGCCCGCGTCGAAGAGGTCGCCCATGCCAAGGAAGAAGGCGTCATTTTCCATTTCCTCCAGAATCCCAAGCGGATCCTGAGCGACGAGAGAGGCTGGGTACGGGGTATCGAATGCCTGCGCTATGAGCTTGGCGAACCAGACGCCTCCGGACGCCGCCGTCCCGTCGAGATCAAGGGCAGCGAGTTTGAAATCGAGCTCGACACCGTCATCGTCGCCATCGGGAACGACTCCAACCCGCTGATCCGGCAGACGACCCCTGGGCTTGAAACCAACAAATGGGGTAACATCATCGTCGATGAAAACGGCAAATCGTCGATCGAGCGCATCTATGCCGGCGGCGACATCGTTCTCGGAGCCGCCACCGTGATCCTCGCCATGGGCGAAGGCCGCAAGGCCGCCGCCGCCATGAACAAGATGCTGGCCAACAGCTGAACCAAGCGCCGTTGCGCCAAGCCAATCGATCTGAAACCACTGGGATGCTTTGCCAAAAAAGTCGGAACGAATAAGATGCGCAATCGGTTCGAGGAATTAGGCGGATTCCATGCATGTTGGATTAGATGGAATCGGCCTAATCAGGTAAAAAACGGTTTCCATCTAATAAACTGTCGGCAGAGGAAAAAACATGAAAAAGATACTAATCAAAATCTGGAACATCTACTGCGTAGTCGGAGCTGTCTGGCTGACCTTCTCGATCCTCAGCATTGGAGTTTTCCATAGACCCAACAAAAAAGAAGTTCAGGGGGCAGTTAAAGAAATCATCGAGACCGAGTGGAATGGAATCAGCCAAGTCCATGCCATCATTGAAACAGAAGATGGAAAAGGCAATGTGCTGGCCAAACTTTATAAAGTGGGAGTTGAATCAAATGACACTGTTGCTGTTAAAATTTCCTCCGGAGGATCAAGTCGATCCTATATCCACGCAAGTGTGATGAATTAACAATTTAGCGAACAACCGCATTCACTCTATCGCTGGCTCCGCCCGCTCAGAGTGACGCGTGACGTTTCCCTTGCCAGATAAGCAGGTTCTACCTGCGCGGAAGGTCGGCATCCCCTTTCGTGGGCAGTTCGGTTTCGCCCATGAGGTAGAGGTCGACGCAGCGCGCGGCTTCGCGTCCTTCGGAGATGGCCCAGACAATCAGGGACTGCCCGCGGCGGCAGTCGCCGGCGGCAAACACGTTTTCGACATTGGTCTGGTAGTTTACGCCGGTTTTAATAATACCTCGCTCGTCGAGCTCAACTCCCAAACCGCGAATTACATTATTGCGTTCAGGACCGACAAATCCGAGAGCGATCAGGACTAGGTCGGCTTTCCACTCCTTCTCTGTGCCAGGAATTTCATCGATGTTGGAGTTTCCGGTTTGGCGCTCGCGGGTGAATTCGACGTTGACGGTGGTTACGCCGACCACATGTCCAACCTGTCCACGAAAAGCCTTGGTGAGCAGCGCATAGTTGCGCGGATCCTGTCCGGCTTCGCGATGCGACGAGCTGGTGCGCATCTTCATCGGCCAGTATGGCCACGGCTGGTGCGACGGGCGGTAGAGCGGTGGCTGCGGGAATAGCTCGAAGTTGACAACCGATTTGCACCCTTGGCGAACGGCGGTGCCGACGCAGTCAGAGCCGGTGTCGCCGCCGCCGATCACGATAACGTTTTTATCCTTGGCGGAAATCTTTTCCTCCACCTGATCGCCGGCAACCAGCTTGTTCTGCTGCGGCAGGAACTCCATGGCAAAATGGATGCCTTCGAGATCTCTTCCAAGTATTGGAAGATCGCGCCCTTCGGTGGCACCGCAACATAGGACCACCGCATCGAACTCTTTCAGTTCAGACGTGGACACTACGGTTCCGATGGCGGCATTGGTGCGAAAGTCAATCCCTTCTTCGGCCATGATTTCAAGGCGCCGGTCGATGATGGATTTTTCGAGCTTGAAATCCGGGATGCCGTAGCGCAGCAACCCGCCAATGCGATCGGCGCGCTCGAACACCGTCACCGTATGTCCGGCGCGGTTGAGCTGGTCGGCCGCAGCAAGTCCGGCAGGCCCCGATCCGATGATGGCGACGGTTTTTCCGGTGCGCGACTCCGGCGGTTCGGGCACTACCCAGCCTTCCTTGAACGCATGCTCAATGATTGCTTTTTCAATGTTTTCGATCGTCACGGCCGGTTCATTGATTCCGAGGACGCAGGCTTCTTCGCATGGTGCAGGACAGATGCGTCCAGTGAATTCCGGGAAATTGTTGGTGGCGGAAAGAATCTCCCATGCTTTCCTCCATTGGTTCTTATAGACTAGGTCGTTCCATTCAGGGATAATGTTTCCGAGCGGGCAGCCGATGTGGCAGAACGGTATTCCGCAGTCCATGCACCGCGCAGCCTGCCGTTGGAGCTTATCTTCAGGAAACGGTTCATAGACTTCTTCAAAGTCTGCGATACGCTCTTCGACCGGACGCTCCACCGGCGTCTTCCGCTTGTACTCTTTAAATCCTGTTGGCTTTCCCATGGTGCCTCCTGTTGGAGGCGGAGAAGACTGTAGACTTTAGGCTTTGGGCTTTAGGCGTCTCCGGGTATCGACCCAAAGTCTAAAGTCTACGGCCTATGCCTTTTGCTATTCTCCGCCTTTCCTTAGTGCGTTAATCAATGCGTTCAATACGCGCGCGACCTCTGCCGCTTTTTCTTCCAATTCGTTTGTGTCCAAATAACCAAGGCGCGTGGCAAGCGATGCTTGATACTCAACTTCCTTCGCCGACCCATAGGCCGTATCGAGGAAGTGTACATAATCCTTCTCCGTCTTCCGGGCACATCCTTCAACAATGTTCGACGGAACCGATACCGCCGCTCGCCTTATTTGCGAAGTCAGGCCAAACACTTCATCCTTAGGAAACAATCGGGTCATGCGATAAACCGATAGTGCAAGCGCATCCGCCAGCTCAAACGCTTTCAGTTTCCGGTGATCTCTCATTCGTGTTCCCTAAGGACTAAAGCCTATAGCCCAAAGCCTTCCCCCACTATTCTCCCGTCCTCTGCTCATCGGCCAGCAATTCCAGTGCGCGCTTGTAGTCGACCGGAATGACTTTTACAAATTTCTGAAGCGAAGCATCCCAGTTGTCAAGGATGCGCTTGGCAACCGAACTACCGGTGAATTCCGCATGATTTTCGATCCTTTCAAGTAGATATGCGATATCGCTTTCTTCAAGCGGGTCAAAATCCACCATCTCATGATTGCAACGGTTTTCGATAAAGTCGCCCTCTTCGTCCAGCACGTAGGCAATACCGCCGCTCATGCCCGCCGCAAAGTTGCGTCCGGTATGGCCAAGGATGATCGCCCGTCCACCGGTCATGTATTCGCACCCATGGTCGCCTATTCCTTCAACGACGGCCTGCACTCCGGAGTTGCGGACGCAGAAGCGTTCGCCGGCCATTCCGCGGATATAGGCTGAACCCCGAGTGGCGCCATAGAAGGCCACGTTCCCGATGATAATGTTATCCTCGGCGATAAAGGTGGATTTTTCGGGCGGACGGATGATCAGTTGCGCACCGGAAAGGCCTTTGCCGAAATAGTCGTTGGCGTCGCCCTCGATGCGGAAGGTGATCCCCTTGGCGCTGAATGCGCCGAAGCTCTGTCCGGCACTACCCTTGCAGTTGACCGTGATGGTGCCTTCCGGCAACCCCTCCTCGCCGTAGCGCTTGGAAATCTCATAACTGAGCATCGCGCCGACGGTGCGGTTGACGTTGCGAATGTCGGTGTTGATGACAATCGGTTCCGCCCGCCGCAATGCAAACTGCGAAAGCGAAATCAGCTTATGGTCGAGTGCTCCACCAAGATTGTGGTTCTGCGAGTCGATACAGCGGGTTGCGATCGCCGGACTGACGTCCGGCCTGTACAGGATGTTGGAGAAATCGAGCCCCTTGGCTTTCCAATGGCTGAGCGCCTCCGAAGTATCGATGAGATCCGAACGTCCTACCATATCATCCAAGGAACGGAAACCAAGTTCAGCCATGATGAGGCGCAACTCTTCGGCGACAAAGCGGAAGAAGTTGATGACATATTCCGGCTTGCCGGCAAACTTGCGCCGCAGCTCGGGATCCTGCGTTGCAATGCCCACCGAACAGGTGTTTAGATGGCAGAGGCGCAGCATGATGCAGCCCAGCGTCATCAGCGGCCCAGTGGCAAATCCGAATTCCTCCGCGCCAAGCAGACAGGCAATGGCCACATCGCGTCCTGTGAGCAGCTTCCCGTCAACCTCAACCCGGATACGGCTGCGCAGGTTATTGAGCACCAGCGTCTGCTGCGTTTCGGCCAAGCCGAGTTCCCACGGCAGGCCGGCATGCTTGATGGACGATTGCGGCGACGCACCCGTACCGCCATCGTAGCCCGAAATAAGAACCACTTCAGCTTTCCCCTTGGCCACCCCGGCGGCAACCGTGCCGACACCAACCTCGGAGACCAGCTTGACATTGATACGTGCCAGCGGATTGGAGTTCTTCAGGTCATGGATGAGCTGCGCCAAGTCCTCGATCGAATAGATGTCGTGGTGCGGCGGTGGCGAAATCAGGGTTACATACGGTGTGGAATGGCGCGTCCGGGCGATCCACGGCTTGACCTTATGGCCGGGCAACTGGCCGCCTTCGCCGGGCTTTGCACCTTGCGCCATTTTGATCTGGAGTTCGTCGGCATGGGCAAGATAGTTGCTGGTCACACCAAAGCGGCCAGAAGCCACCTGCTTGATGGCACTTCGACGTAGATCACCGTTTATATCGCGATCAAAGCGGTCGGAATCCTCCCCCCCCTCGCCACTGTTGCTTTTGCCGCCGATGCGGTTCATGGCAATCGCGAGGGTTTCGTGCGCTTCCTGGCTGATGGAACCGTAGGACATTGCCCCGGTCTTGAAACGCT
Organism: Kiritimatiellales bacterium; assembly: GCA_021734345.1. GTDB lineage: Bacteria > Verrucomicrobiota > Kiritimatiellia > Kiritimatiellales > Pontiellaceae > Pontiella. Next base: position 11,040 of record JAIPJC010000097.1, read on the forward strand.
TGACGATCTCGGTCCACGGTTCGACTTCCCGCAACGGAACAGGCTCTCGTTCTTTTTTGAATTCAAACAGACCGCGCAACGTGCAGAGATGCTTGTTCTGATCGTTGATGATGGCGGAGAACTCTTTGAAGCGATCAAGGTTGTCGGTACGAACCGACTCTTGCAGCTTGGCTACCGCCAACGGATTGAGCAGGTGATCTTCGCCGTTGCGGCGCCATTTGTATGCTCCTCCAATTTCGAGCTTCAGATTTTTTGGAATCCTGCGCGAAGGAAACGCCCGCTTATGGCGCACTTCGATCTCTTTGGCGATGCCGTCAAGCCCGATGCCGCCGATGCGCGAAGGAGTGCCCACAAAATACTGATCAATTACAGTCCTGTTAATCCCGATGGCCTCGAAAATCTGCGCCCCGCGGTAGGAGTGCAGCGTGGAAATACCCATCTTGGACATGATTTTGAGCACGCCTTTGTTGATGGCCTTGATGTAGTTCTTCGTTGCATTGATCATATTGCAATCCGGAAGGGATCCCTGCCGGATCATGTCTTCGAGGGTTTCGAAAACCATATATGGATTTACCGCGCCGGCACCGAAGCCGAAGAGCAGGCAGAAATGGTGTACTTCGCGCGGCTCGCCGGATTCGACGACAATTCCGCAACTGGTGCGCTGGAGCGTGCGAATCAGGTGGTGGTGTACCGCCGCCGTTGCCAACAGAGCCGGAATCGGCGCGTTTTCCTTGTCCGCCCCGCGATCGGAAAGAACCAGCAGCGTGTAGCCAGCCTCTATCGCCTTCGACGCTGCATCGCAGAGTTTTTCCAGTTCTTCACGCAAGGAGTCCTCGCCATCGGCGACCTTGTATAACATCGGCAGCGTGATCGATTTCAAACCATCGCGATCCAATCCCCGAATTTTCTGCATGGCTTCGTTGGTTAGGAGCGGCTGCTCAACCTTGAGCTGGCGGCAGTGCTCCGGTGTTTCCATGAACAGATCCTGCTCGCTTCCAATATTGGTAAGGAGCGACGTCACCAGCTCTTCGCGAATGGCATCTAGCGGAGGGTTGGTTACCTGCGCGAAAAGTTGCTTGAAATAGTCATAGAGCAGTTGCGATTTTTCCGACAATACAGCCAACGGCGTATCCACACCCATCGCGGATGTCGGCTCTACGCCCTTGATAGCCATCGGACCAATCAGGTGGTTCTGATCCTCCATCGTGTAGCCGAACATGCGCTGGCGCTCGAGTACAGAATCCATATCTATAGCGACGTCAGCCACATCCGGCAGGCTGTTGAGGCTAACCAGATTCTTCTTCACCCATTCACCATAGGGCTGATGGGAGGCAATCTCGTGCTTGATCTCCTCGTCCGGGATAATGCGCCCGGCCTCCATGTCCACTAGGAACATGCGGCCCGGTTCGAGACGACCTTTGTATTCAATATTGGCCGGATCGATATCCACGATGCCGGTTTCCGACCCCATGATCACATAGCCGTCCTTGGTGACGACATAGCGCGACGGGCGGAGGCCGTTGCGGTCGAGGATCGCGCCCAGACAGGTACCGTCAGTGAACGGAATCGATGCGGGTCCGTCCCAGGGCTCCATCAGAGTGGAGTGGTATTCGTAGAACGCCTTCTTCTCCGGCGACATGGTTTTGTGGTTCTGCCATGCTTCTGGAATAAGCATCATCATCACGTGCGGCAGAGAGCGCCCGGTATGGTAAAGCAGTTCCACCGCATGGTCGAGTTGCGCCGAGTCGGAGAGTCCTGGCTGAATGA
>JAIPJC010000098.1 GCA_021734345.1 Kiritimatiellales bacterium
GGGCCTATAAGCTGCCGCCGAATCCCGAATTCGGGCGGTCGGTGGATTCGCCCAACGGGCAGTGGTGGCTGGAATATCCGAACGACATGGATGATCTCTGGCATGCCGAAGAGGCGCGCGACGAGCTGCTCCGGATTATTTTCGGCTACTGGGACTTCATTAAAAACAAGTGGCAATACAAATACTCCGTTGAAAACGCCGCGCTCACCTATGTGCCGGTGACCGAGGCCAAGCGCGAGTCGCGCAGACTGCTTGGCGATCATGTCCTGACCCAGAACGATGTGCTGGCTGCGCGCGCTTTTCCGGATACGATCGGCCATGCGGGCTGGTCGATGGACATACACCACCCGGAAGGCATCTTGTCGGGGCGGGGAGGCCCGTACGATTTCGACCGCTTCGCTCCCCAGAGCAACATACCGTTCAGCTCGCTCTATTCCCGCAACATCGAAAACCTGCTGTTTGCCGGACGTTGCATCAGCGTCACGCATGTGGCACTCGGCACCGTCCGGGTGGAGGGCTCGTGCGCGGTAACCGGACAAGCCGTCGGAACGGCGGCCGCGATGTGTGCGGCCAAAAACACCACTCCGCGGGAGCTGGATGCGCGGTATATCGGCGAACTCCAGCAGCAACTGCTCAAAGACGACCAGTATGTTCCCGGCATCCGCAACCAGGATGCCGACGACCTTGCCTTGCACGCGTCTGTTTCCGCATCCAGTGTTGCGGCGGGCGACCAGACCGATCAGGCGTTCGTTCTTCCGGATCGATCCGGGCGCTCCCTTGGCATGTACACGTTGTATGGACTCGTCTACCCGACCGGTAGCGACGGACGGATTGGCGACCTGTATCTTCGCGTCTTTTCAAGCCTGGAGAAAGAGGTGTCCCTGCCGATTAAAATCCGGGCCGTCGAGAACAACCGGGTGACGGATGTTGCGGCATGTCCCGTTCTGCAAGAGGCAACGGTCCGCGTTCCAGAACTGCATGACGGCTACGTGAAGTTCAGTCTCCAGTGTGCAGTTCCCTCGCCTTTCTTCATGGTCGAAATAAACGCTTCGCCGGGCCTGTTTCTGCCCTGGGCGAAAAAGGGACATCTTGGAACGAGGCTGGTGTGGGAGCGCAACGGCATCTCGAATATCGGCCGCCCGGCGGTCATGATGTATACCGATCCGCCATTGCAGTATCCGAACGACTACAGCGCCGCCAATGTCATTGGCGGCATAAGCCGGATCGAAGATGCTGAATCCAACATGTGGCGTTCGGATCCATCCGCCCCCTTGCCGCAGTGGCTGGCGCTCAAGTGGGATGCGCCGCAAAAAATCAGCAGCATCCATCTAACCTTCGATACGGATTTGGATGTGTGGAACCATGACGAAGCGATGCCGCCGGAGACCGTCAAGGCCTATGATGTACAAGTCAACACGCCGGACGGTTGGAAAACCGTGGTGTCGGAAGCCAATAATTTCCAGCGGTTTCGCAAACACACCATTGAGCCGGTCATGACGGATCAATTGCGCGTTGTGGTCAACCGGACGGGGGGCGATCCGTCGGCGCGAATCTATGAAATCCGTGTTTATTGAAAAACGTAAAAACAGCCGAAGCACCCGCCTGCCACTCGATCAGCAGCAAGAATCAAAGGATACGAAAAATGAAAAAATTATGGATGGAGTTGGTGGCGGCGAGTTTGCTGCTAAGCGGTGTTTATGCAGCGGAATTGAGTTTTGCCCCGATTTTCAATGACGGTGCGGTGCTGCAGTGCGAAATGCCGGTTAACATCTGGGGCACTGCTGATTCCGGGGAACGGGTGACCGTCTCTTTTTCCGGGCAGGAAAAGTCCGTCGTTGCAGATGCTTCCGGTAAATGGATGCTTCAGCTCGATCCGATGCCTGCCTCTTCCGAGCCGTGGACGCTGACGTGTGTTTCCTCAATCGGAAACCAGAAATCGACCATCGGCCATGTTCTTGTCGGCGAAGTTTGGCTGGCATCGGGGCAGTCGAACATGGCGCTTACCTTGGGCGGTTCGGATGGGGGGCCGGAGTGGTTGACGCGGAGCGTCTCTGGAATTCGCTTTATCAAGATCCCTCAAAAAACCGGGCTGCCCGTTGAAAGGGAATACACTCCTGCCGAGCTGGCCTGGAAATCGTTCGAACCGGGACAGAACGCCGGAATTTCCGCGGTTGCCTTCTACTTTTCCGAACAGATCCTGAAAGCCACCGGTCGCCCCGTCGGAATTCTCCAGAGTGCCGCTGCCGGCACCCCCTGCGAGGCCTGGACTCCGCTATGGGCGCTGGATGCCTATCCGGAGTTGAAGCATCTGGCCGACACCATCCGCAAGGGTGTGGCCGCCGGAAGGCCGAAGAAGGAATGCGTGGCGGAGGTCGAAGCTAACCATCAGTGGTACCTGGCAACGCGGGAGTGGAAGAAGACCAAGGAAGGGCCGGCTCCGGTTAATCCGGGACCGGTAGACCGGGGAAATCCCTGGTACCAGGAGGCTCCAACGGTCTTGTATGAAAACATGATCGCCCCCTTGTTGCCGTACACCGCCCGCGGGATCATCTGGTACCAAGGGGAAAACAATGTCGGGAGATCCGATGAATATCGGGTATTGTTTCCGGCCATGATCAAGGCTTGGCGCAAGGCGGCGAGTCGCCCTGACTGGCCGTTCCTCTTTGTCCAGCTTCCGGCGTATGATCATCCGAGTCCGGACTGGATTGGTGTGCAGGATGCCCAGACATCCTCCCGTGATGCCGTTCCAAATACGGGCATGGCCGTAGCCGTCGACCTGGGTGAAAAGGATAATATCCATCCGAAGAACAAGCAGCCCGTTGGCGAGCGTCTCGCCCTCCTCGCACTCGATCAAGTCTACGGGCAGGATGTGATTTCCCGCGGACCGGCTTTCCAATCCTTGGAAATAAAAGACGGCAAGGTTCGGGTGGTTTTCCAATATTCGGAAAAAGGATTGAAAACATGCGATGGAGAACCGGAGGTTCCCGGTTTTGAAATGGCGGAACAAGACGGGAAATATTATCCGGCGCAGGCGCGTATTGTCGACAAAGACACGGTTGAGCTGTGGTCCGACGCGGTTCCTGTTCCGGCATCGGTGCGTTATGCATGGCACAATTGGAATGAACCGCCCGTGACGTTGCAGAATAGCGCGGGGCTGCCGGCCGAACCTTTTAAAAAGTAGCCTCTTGATCATGTAATATACCTTGCGGTATTTTACATGAAATAATTTCTACATCCATTCTGCGGCCCGATGGTTCATGGCACACTGCTCCCTTCTAAATGAAAGGAATTTTGTATGTCGTATGCCTCAACAAAACAGTTGGTCCAGCGTGCCTGCCAGGCTGGAACCGTTATTCCCGCCTTTAATATCCCCTACCTGCCGATGGTCGAGCCGGTCGTGAAAGCACTGAAAGACTGCAACAGCTTCGGGATGCTGGTGGTCGCGCGTCTCGAGTGGGTGAAGTTTGAATCCAAAAGTCTCGAAGCGGTTCGCGACGAATATGAAAAGTTCAAGTTGCCCGGCCATACGCGCCTCCATCTCGACCACGTCCCCGTGATCGACGAAGACGATCTGCGCGTCGATTATGTTGGCGATATCAGCCGGGCGATCAACGCGGGCTACGAGTCGGTCATGGTGGACGGTTCGCGCCTGCCGCTCGCAGAGAACATCGCCTGCACCAAGGAGATCGTGGATATGGCGCACGCGGCGGGCATTCCGGTGGAAGCCGAACTGGGCGCGGTGATGGGGCACGAAGAAGGGCCGCTCCCGCCGTACGAAGAACTCTTTGCTTCCGGCAAGGGATTTACCGACCCCGGCGAAGCAAAACGGTTTGTAGAGGAAACCGGCGTCGATTGGTTGTCGGTGGCGATCGGCAATATTCACGGGGCGATATCCGCCGCCGCGAAGGGCAAGCAAAAAGTCGCCGCCCGGCTCAACATCGAACACCTTGACCGGATTCATAAGACGACGGGCATCCCGCTCGTCCTGCACGGCGGAACCGGTATCCGAAAGGAATACATCATCGATTCCATCAAACACGGCATCGCCAAGATCAACGTGGCGACCGCCATCCGCCAGCCGTATGAACAGACGATCGGGCAGGGCATCCCGGCGGCGCAAGCCGCGGTCTATGCCGCCATGCTGACCGTTATTCGCGAAGATCTAGAAACGCAGGATTCTGCAAACATCCTTAACCCGGAGAACTAACCATGATGAAAAACAAAACTGTTACATTCGCACTCTACTTTGGCAACCGCGGCTTCTTTCCAGAAAAGCTGGTGGCCGAAGCGCGGGCAGAACTGGGCTCGACGCTGAAAAAACTCGGATATGGAACCTTGATGATGGATGCGTCGGTTACCCGGTATGGCGCGGTGGAAGGGGCCGACGACGGCGTTAAATACGCCAAGTTTCTCAAGGAGAACCAGGGTAAATACGACGGTGTAATTCTCTGCCTACCGAACTTTGGCGACGAAACCGGTGCCATTGCCGCCTTGCAGGATTGCGGCGTTCCGATCCTGATCCACGCCTATCCCGACGAACTCGATAAAATGAGCTTTGCGGATCGTCGCGATGCGTTCTGCGGAAAATTCTCCGTCATGGATGTGTTCTGCCAATACGGCTTGCCCTTCACAACCATCCAGCCCCACGTCGTGGCGCCCTCGAGCAAGGTCTTTGAAACGCAGGTTCACCAATTTGCCGCCACCTGCCGCGTCGTCAAAGGCATGCGCCGTGTAACGGTTGGTGCCATTGGCGCACGCACCACGGCATTCAAGACGGTTCGTTTCGACGAGCTGACGTTGCAACGCTACGGCATCACCACCGAAACGCTTGACCTTTCCGAAGTATTCATGCGGATCCGGGATGTCAAAACCTCCAGCGATCAGTTTGTCGCCAAATCGGATGTGTTGAAAAACTACACCAACTGGGACGGCGTGCCGTCTGAAAAATACGAAATGCTCTGCAAGCTCGGCGTCGTGCTGGATGACATCATCGCCGACTACGGCATGGACTGCATGGCGCTGCGCTGCTGGATCGAGTTGGAAAAAGAGATCGGCGTTTCTCCCTGCGTAATCGTTAGCGAATTGAACGACCGCGGCATTGCTTCGGCCTGCGAACTCGACATTTGCAATGCCGTTGCCATGAATGGATTGCTGCTAGCGTCGCAACGCCCGGCGACCTGTCTCGACTGGAACAACAACTATGGCGACGATCCGGACAAGTGCATCCTTTTCCACTGCGGCCCGGTTCCGCAGGGCTTGATGGTGGCCAAGGGCCAGGTCATCGACCATCCCATGTTTGCCAAGGCTCTCGGAGCAGGTTGCGGCTGGGGCTGCAACGTCGGTCGCATTGCGGCGGCTCCGATCACCTTCGCCAGCTCAAAAACAATGGATGGAAAGCTCTCGTTCTATCTGGGCGAAGGCGAGTTCACGCAGGATGAAATCGCAAAGGATTTCTTTGGCTGTGCCGGGGTTGTCCGTATCGAGAACCTGCAAAACGCCTTGGAATACATTGGCCACGAAGGCTACCGCCATCACGTCAGCGTCACGGCAGGACACGTTGGGCCGGCGGTGCGCGAAGCGTTCACCAAATACCTCGGCTACGAACTCAAAGACCTATGAGTCTGCTCGGTATAGATCTCGGAACCACCGGCTGCAAGGCCGGTGTGTTCAGTCTCGACGGCTCCTGTATCGCGCAAGCCTATCGCGAATACGACATGCTCCATCCGCAGCCCGGCTGGTCCGAGCTTGATTCTTCCAGTATCTGGAAAAAAACAAAAGAGGTGATCGCCGAAGTCGCGGCGCAGGCCAAGCACGATCCGGTGACGGCGCTGTCGGTCAGCGCATTCGGCGAAGCGTTCGTGCCGGTCTCCAAAGACCGGAAAATTCTCGATAACAGCATCCTTTGCGTCGATGACCGCGGTGCCGAACATATCGACCGTCTGGTGGATACGTTCGGACGCGAAGCGTTATACCGGATCAACCCGAACCTGCTCGGCCCGAACTATTCGATGCCCAAGCTGCTCTGGTTGCGCGAGCACCGCAAGGCCATCTACGAGGCGGCCGATTATTTCCTGCTCTGGTCCGACCTCATCGCCTTCATGCTCGGATGCGAGGCCGTCACCAACAACTCGCACGCCAACCGCACCCTGCTATTTGATCTCGATAAAAACGACTGGTCGAATGAACTGCTCGCGTGGGGCGGTATCCCGCGCGAAAAGCTCGGACGCGTTGTTCCAGGCGGTACCGTAGTCGGCTCGGTTGCGGATGCAATGGCCGCGGAGCTGGGATTGCCGAACGGCGTACAGGTGGTTTCCGGCGGACACGACCAGTGCTGCAACGCCCTTGGTTGCGGCGGGATTTCCGCCGGGCGTGCCGTTTATGGCATGGGGTCGTTTGATTGCATCACACCTATTTACAAAAAGCCGCAAGACGCCCTGCACATGTTGCGGGAGGACTTGAACATAGAACATCATGTTCTTCCGGATCTGTATGTATCCTTTCTGTACAATCAGGCCGGTCTGCTGACGAAATGGTTTCGCGATACATTCGCCAATGCCTCGGTTTCGTACGAGCAACTCAACGCAGAAATTCCAGAGGATCCAACCCGTCTGCTCGTGCTGCCGCACTTTGATGTTCCTCCTCACCACTCGCCGGATACGTCCGGCGTGATCGTCGGACTGAAAACGCATACGACGCGCGGGGAAATCCTGAAGGCGATCATCGAGGGATCAACGCTCTATTTCGTGCATGGCATCGACGCGCTTCGCAATCTAGGCATTGACACCACCGGATTCATCGCTTCGGGCGGTGGATCCAAGTCCGACAACGGATTGCAGATCCGAGCCGACATCTTCGGCATTCCGTTCATCCGTCCGCGCATTACCGAAGCCGGCTTGTTGGGTGCCGCCATGCTGGCCGGTATCGCAACCGGCGTGTTCAACTCCGCGCAGGATGCCGCGGCGCTGTTTGTGTGCGCCGACCGGATCTTTGAGCCGGACGCAACTCGGCATGCGATCTATCTTGAAAAGCATGTTCTTTATCAGCAACTCTATCCATCGCTGAAGCCCATCTTAAAAAACCTGTAAGGATTTCCATGACAACATTTCTTGGAATCGGTCTAGGGCCGATTCAGACCAGTATATTTCTCGACGGGGCGTTTCGCGGCGGTTTTGACCGGCTAGTGATTGCCGATGTGGATGCGGCGTTGATCCAGGCTGTGCGTGACAACGGCGGCACCATTCAGATCAACATCGCATCGAACGAAGCGGTTAGAACGGAAACCATCACCGGAGTTGAAATCTACAACCCGACGGTGCCGGAGGATTTGGAAAAACTAACGGCAATCGCTGCGCAGGCCGACGAGGTGGCAACCGCGTTGCCGAGCATCGCCTTCTTCAAATATCTCGGTTGGATGAAGGCCGGGTTCGAACAGCAACCCGAACGCCACCGTTTGGTCTATGCCGCCGAAAACCACAACCACGCGGCGGAAGAACTGGAAAAAACCGTTGGCTCATTTCCGCAGACGCATTATCTCAACACGGTCATCGGAAAAATGAGCTGCATTTTCCCGACGGAAGAATGTGCGCGCCGGAATATCCCGACGCTCACGCCATCGGCTGACCGCGGCCACCTTGTTGAAGCCTTCAACCGGATTCTCATCCAGTCCTGCGACGGCGTTGCCGAGAGATTGGTACAGGGACTTTATGATAAGCACGACCTGCTTCCGTTCGAAGAAGCCAAACTCTACGGCCACAACGCCGTCCATTTTTGGCTCGGCATGCATGCGCAGCAAAAGGGCGTGCAATTCATGCACGAACTGGCGGATGACGCCGCATTGCTCGCCAAAGCCCGCACGGCTTTTGTAAGTGAGTCCGGAGCGGCGCTCTGCAAAAAGTGGGACGGGACGGATGAGCTCTTTACGGCGAAAGGCTTCGCCGCCTATGCCGACGATCTGCTCGTGCGGATGGTCAACCCGTTTCTTACCGACCGTGTCGACCGCGTCTGCCGCGATCTCGAACGAAAGTTGAGTTGGGACGACCGGGTGGTTGGCACGATGCGGTTGGTTCTTAATCAGGGCATCAAATCGTTGGTTTTTGCCGAAGGTGCGGCGCTGGCCGCGCAGGATCTTTTCGGAAAGGATGTTGAAAAAATCCGCGCGGGACTGGAATCTCTCTGGGGACGTTGGGATGAAGAGGCCGTTCGGATATGGAGTTGTTTGCAGGAGGTTTTGTAATGAATATGAATGAAAAGGAACTGAAATCCTATGTTGGCTCGATGGATCAGCTGGCGCGCATTCGCACCTCGGTGCTCGACGATGGCCGCGGCCGAGGAATCCGCATGGCCGACATCGACAACGGTAGTGGCCTGCGCTTTACCGTTCTGCTCGACCGCGGCATGGATATCGGCGACGCCTCCTTCAACGGCATTCCGTTTGCCTACCAATCGCCGGTCGGCGCGGTGCATCCCTCATACTTTGAATCCGACGGTCTTCGCTGGCTGCGCAGTTTTGGTGGTGGATTGGTGGTCGGGTGCGGGCTGCGCAATGTTGGCGTGCCGGAAGCGGAGAAGGGGATGCGCGTCGATGGCCCGCTGGGTCTGCACGGACGCCTCTCCAACACGCCTGCAGAAGACATTGCCGTTTCCAAGGTTTGGAAAACCGGAAAATACGTCCTTTCGATCAGCGGGATAATCCGCGAAGTCAGCGTTTTCGGCGAAAATCTGGAACTGCGGCGGACGATTTCCACGGCAATGGGCGATAACTCGATTTCGATTTGCGATGAAGTCGCCAATCGCGGCATCCGCCCGTCGCCGCTGATGATTCTGTATCACATCAACGCCGGCTTTCCATTGCTCAGCGAATCGTCCGTGGTCGAAGGGAAGGTGACCAGCACTGTTCCGCGCAACGAACGTGCCGCCGCGGGTCTCAGTGAATGGAACGTTTGCCAGCCGCCGACCGATGGCTATGCCGAACAATGTTTCTTCCATGATGTGGAAGCCGATGCGGACGGCATGGCCCGCATGACCCTGCGCAATCCGGAATCCGGTCTGGCGATGGAAGTCGCCTACCGCAAGGCCGAACTGCCGTATTTCACCCAATGGAAAATGATGGGCCGACAGGGATACGTCGTGGGGCTTGAACCGGCCAACTGCCATCCGGATGGACAGTCTGCAGAAAAGGAAAACGGCACGCTGAAAATTATCGAGCCCGACGAAACCGTTGAATTCAAGACCGTGATCACCCTGAGCAAAGGATAAGCGGATGACGAATGGACGGAAAACAATACTGGGAGCGGTCTGCATGGCCGCGTTGATTGCCGGATGCTCGGCGAGGGGTGCGGGACTGAACAATCCAACGGTGGCGGAGGAGTTTCGGCAACGGGATGGCCTTCCCAATTTCTTCGAAAAAATCAAAGAAGGTCAGACGGTGCGTATTGCCTATCTTGGCGGAAGCATCACGGCAGCTGGTGGCTGGCGGATAAAAACGATGGAGTGGTTCAAGGCGCAGTTTCCGCAGGCGACCTTCGTCGAAATCAACGTGGCCATTCCGGGGACAGGATCGGACTTCTCCGCCTGCCGTATCGGCGAAGATGTCCTGCCGCAGAAGCCCGATTTGGTTTTTTTGGAATGCCGGGTGAATGGCGGAGGGGGGTTCGAACGGGAATCCGTCGAAGGGATCGTGCGGCAAATCTGGCGTAATGATCCAACAACGGACATTTGCTTCGTCTATACCATTTCGGAGCCGATGCTTAAAAATATCCAGGCGGGAAAGCTCGTTGGTTTTGGCGCTATTCTTGAAACCGTTGCCAACCGGTACGGTATTCCGAGCATCGACATGGGGGTAGAGATCGCAAAGATGGAGAAGGAAGGGAACCTGACGTTCCATGCCGCCCAGCCGGAAGCCGGCAAGATCCTGTTTTCCGGTGACGGCACCCATCCCGGCGAGGAAGGGCATACGATCTACTGTGAAGTCGTTGCCCGTTCCATGCTCAAGATGCAAGACCACGCCGCCGTGGTGAAGCATAAGCTGGGCGATCCGAGCTGCGAAACCTGCTGGGAAGTCGCTTCGCTCCTTCCGATCACCGAGGCTAAACTCAGCTCCGGTTGGACGGCTGTGGATCTCGCGACAGACAAAGTGTGCAGCGATAATCTCGACCGCACGGAAGTCATGCTGCGCAAAACGGTGAAGTGCGACCAGGCCGGGGAAACCATCACCGTCGGATGGAACGGAACCACCCTTGGCTTTAGCGATGTTCCCCACGATGGCACCATGGTTGTCGAGGCGGTCATAGACGGGAAACCACCCATCACCGTCGAGCGCAAGCAGATGGCCGAACGAACGTTCGCCCGATTTTGGTATCTTCCTGCCCAGCCGCCCGGCGAACACGAGGTTCAACTGACTATTAAGACGCTGCCCCAGGGGTCGTTCTACGAAGGTCAAATACTGGTTGTTGGTACGCCTATTACGGCGAAGTAGCCCATTTGCGCAGGTTTTCCTCCCATGCTGTTTCCGGCCCGACCTGCCGATGATAGTTCACTTGACAGGTGAATTGTGATTTGTGCATATAGCGAGCATTCTAGTGCAGGTTGAAACATGGAAGGGGAAGCTTATGTTGATTGCTGTTCCGAAAGAAATCTTTCCCGATGAACATCGGGTTGCGTTGATTCCCTCGTCCATTGCGGCGCTGACCAAGGCCGGGCTCGAGGTGATGGTCGAAAGCGGTGCCGGAGCGGGCTGCTTCCATGACGACCAAGCCTATGAAAAGGCCGGTGCCAAAATCGCTCCCAACGCCGACGCGCTCTACCAGACCGCCGATATTGTTTTGAAAGTCCGTCCTCCCGAACCGGGCGAGGCGGCTAAACTGCGCGACGGCACAACCCTCATCTGCCTGATGGATGCCTTCTCCCGATTGGATCTGATGGAGCAGCTGGCGGCCAAGAAGATCAGCGGCTTCGGGCTGGAGTTTGTGCCGCGCATCACCCGGGCGCAGAGCATGGACGTGCTTAGCTCGATGGCGGCGATTGCCGGTTATCGCGCTGTGATTGAGGCGGCTGGCCTATTGCCCAAGTATTTCCCGATGCTGATGACCTCCGCCGGAACCATCGTCCCCTCCAAGGTCTTTGTGATCGGCGCGGGCGTGGCGGGGCTGATGGCCATCGCCACCGCCAAGCGGCTCGGCGCGATGGTGGAAGCCTACGACACCCGCCCGGCAGTGAAGGAACAGGTGGAAAGCGTCGGGGCCAAGTTTATCGAGTTCGATCTCGAAACCGCCGATGCCGAAGATAAAGGCGGCTACGCCAAGGCGCAGTCCGACGAGTTCTACAAGAAGCAGCAGGAACAGATGAAGGCCAAGGTCGCCACCGTCGATGTGGTCATCACCACCGCCGCGATTCCCGGCAAGAAGGCGCCGGTGCTGATCACCGACGACATGCTTCAATCCATGCATCCGGGTTCCGTCATCATCGATCTCGCCGCCGAGCGCGGCGGCAATACCGAGGGCGTGGAAGCCGGCAAGGTGGTCGTAAAGCACGGCATCACGATTGTCGGCTATACCGACTATCCGTCGCGCTCGTCCGTCCACGCCTCGCAGCTGTTCGCCAAGAACATTACCACCTTCCTGCTCAACATGGTGAAGGAAGGCGTGTTCGCCATCGACCTGCAAGACGATATCGTGAAGGGCTCGCTGCTGGTGCATGACGGGCAGGTTATCCATGAAATGATCAAACCCCTGATGGCTAAACAAGGAGAATAACCGTGGAAGCATTCATAGGCGCATTAACGATATTCGTCCTCGCGGTCTTCGTGGGCTACGAGGTGATCACCAAGGTTCCGCCCACGCTGCACACGCCGCTGATGAGCGGCTCGAACGCGATTTCCGGCATTACGGTGATCGGCGCGATCCTCTGCGCCGGGGCAGGAGACGCCGGAAACTTTTTCTCTGCCTTTCTGGGCTTCGTGGCGGTGGTGTTGGCGATGATCAACATCGTCGGCGGCTTCATGGTGACCGATCGCATGCTTCACATGTTCAAAAAGAAAAAGGACTAGGTCATGGATCAACTTATCAATTTTGCCTATCTCGTTGCGTCCGTCCTGTTCATTTTGGGATTGAAGGGTTTGAGCTCCCCGCGGAGCGCGGTGCGTGGAAACATGATCGGAGCCATCGGCATGCTGATCGCCATCGTTGCGACGTTGGTCGACCGGCATGTGCTGGGCTTTGGCTGGGTGATTGCCGGTATGGTGGTCGGCGGCGGGATCGGGGCCTACATCGCCCGGGCCGTCAAAATGACGGCGATGCCCGAGATGGTGGGTTTGCTCAACGGCCTCGGCGGCGGGGCATCGCTGCTGGTGGCGATCTCCCAGTTCATCATTGCCCCGGAGAGTGAGCATTCCGCCGGATGGATGGTTGCCTTGGCGCTCAGCGCGGTGATCGGATCGGTCACGCTTTCGGGCAGTGTCGTGGCGTGGGCCAAGCTGCAAGGTTATGCCGAAAAGGCGATGCAACTGCCCAACCAAAGCCTGCTGCGCGTTGTCTTTGGTCTGGCCGTGCTGGGGCTGTCGGCGCTGTTCATCGTCGAAGGCTGGGGATTCGTGCTCTTCCTGGTGGTCGTCGTGGCGTTGCTGCTCGGCATCCTGCTCGTGCTCGCC
>JAIPJC010000099.1 GCA_021734345.1 Kiritimatiellales bacterium
CGTTCCAACGCAACGCGGCTGGAAGCCGCGTCTACATTCAGGCTTGAAACCCTCGGCATGCTTTCGTATGAGTAACGCCCGTTTTTAAACAACCGCCCCACTTCCGGGACACAAACAGGAGATTAACGATATGGCAAAAAAAACAATGAAGTTTAAAACCGAGCTGGAGCAGTTACTCCACCTGATTACGCACTCGCTCTATTCCCACCGCGAGGTGTTCCTGCGCGAGATCATCTCGAACGCCTGCGACGCGATCGACAAGGTACGCTTCGAAGGCCTCACCAACGCCGAGCTGCTCGATGGCGATAGCGACTGGAAGATCACCATCCGCGCCGACAAGGAAAACAAGACCTTGACCATCTCGGACAACGGCATTGGCATGTCGCAGGATGCGGTCATCGAAAACCTCGGCACCATCGCCCATTCCGGTACCAAGGCCTTCCTTGCCCGTGCAAAGGAGATGGGCGCTGAAAACAACCCGGAACTAATCGGCCAGTTCGGCGTCGGCTTCTACGCCTCGTTCATGGTCGCCGACGACGTGACGGTCATCACCAAGGCCCACGGCGAAGCCGCCGTGAAATGGGAATCCAAAGGCACCGGCAGCTTCACGCTGTCCGAAGCCGACAAGACCACGCGTGGCACCGATATCATCCTGCACCTCAAGGACGACGCGACGGAATACCTCGATAGCTGGACCATCCGTTCCACCGTCAAGAAGTTCTCCGATTTCGTCGAACATCCAATCCTGTTTCTAAGCACCGAGAAGGATGAAGAAAAAGGCACCGAGGAAGCGAAAGAGGAAAAACTAAACACCCAGACCGCCATTTGGCTGCGTCCGAAAAGCGAGATCAAGGACGAGGAGTATGCCGAGTTCTACAAGCATATCTCCCACGACATGAAAGGCCCGGCCGAGACGATCCACTACAAGGCCGAAGGCGCGATCGAATTCAGGGCACTGCTCTTCATTCCCGAAGCCAAGCCGTTCGACATGCTGATGAACAACGACCCCAAGGCGCACCTGAACCTCTACGTCCAGCGCGTCTTCATCAGCAACGAGTTCGACAACCTGCTGCCGGGCTACCTGCGCTTCGTCAAGGGCGTCGTCGACTCCTCCGACCTGCCGCTGAACGTTTCCCGCGAGATCCTTCAAGACAACCCGATGCTCGATAAGATCCGTAGCAACCTCGTCGGCCGCATCCTCAAGACGCTCGCGCAGATGAAGGAAAAGAACTACGACAAGTTCCTCAAGTTCCACGCGGAGTTCAGCACCATCCTCAAGGAAGGCCTGCAAACCGACTGGGCCAACAAGGAAAAGATCGCCGACCTGCTGCTGTTCGAAACCACCGCCAAGCCCGCCGGCGAAAAAACCTGCTTCGCCGACTATGTCGAAAACATGGCCGAAGGCCAGGAAGAGATCCTCTACCTCGCCGGCGAAAACCGCCGCTCCATCCAAAACTCCCCCTACCTCGAATCCTTCAAGGACAAAGGGCAGGAAGTGCTGCTCATGATCGACCCGATCGATGACTTCGTCATCCCGCAACTGATGGAATACAAGGGCAAGAAGCTCAAGGCCGTCAACAAGGGCGACCGCGACGACAAGGATGCGCTCAAGGAAGAGGAAAAGCAGTTCGAAGGATTCCTCGGCTTTGCCAAGGATCTGCTCGACGGCGTCAAGGAAGTCAAGCTGACCACTCGCCTCAAGGACAGCGCCGCCTGCATCGTCGGCGACGAATATTCCATGAGCCCGCACATCGAGGAAATGATGCGCCGCATGGGGCAGGATGTTCCGAAGCGCGAAAGCGTGCTCGAACTCAACCCCGAGCATCCCATCGTCAAAAAGGTCCAGGCCATGTACGACGCCGACAAGGCCGATCCGAAGATCGAAACCTACACCCGGCTACTGCACGACCAGGCCGTCATCGCCTCCGGTGCCAAACTCGACGATCCTGCCGCCTTCGCCGCGCGCATCAACGCGCTGCTGGCGGATTGAGCGAGCGCCAATCCATGTAAAAGAAAAAGCCCCGCAACCGCGGGGCTTCTTTCGTGGAAGCGACGCCCTCGTCGCTTTGCGTACGCATGCCCTTCTGCACAGAAACGCGACGAGGGCGTCGCGTCTACGACAAGCCGAAAAACTCCACGGCGGCTTGTTCAATCGCGGCGTGGTTTTCGGGAATGAACTGGAGGGCGTGAATGCCTTCGGCGCGCGCGGCCTCGATATTTTCCGGGCGGTCGTCGATAAAGAAACACTGCGCACCTTCGACTCCCAGCTGGTCGAGCACTTGGCGGTAGATCGCCGGTTCGGGTTTGGGGCTGCCCATTTGGTAGGACATGAAAAACCCGGTTGCCCCATCGAAAAATCCATCCCAATTATTTTCGATCGCATCCACATGGTGCTTGGCGATATTGCTGAGTGTATAGACCGGCACGCCCGCATCGACCGCAGCTTTGTAAAGCTCGCGCCCCGTTGGATTGAGACTGAACATCCTTGACCAAACCGCAGTCAAATCAGCCTCCGTCCAGGCTAGGCCGTGGGTTTGGTTCAGATAGTCGACATATTCCGCGTCGCTGATGATCCCCTTCTCGACCTCGTCGATCTTTTGCAGATCGCACTCCGTCAACGGCGCCACCGGCCGGCCCGTCGCAACGGCCACCTCGCGTATAAAATCCTCGGTGTCGAAATCAACCAGCACCTTCCCGATATCGAATAGAAAATATTTCATGCCCCCACGTTTCCAGAGGTTGGGGAATTCCGCAACATCAATGAATCATGAAATGTATATTGAGGAAAAATTAATGTGCCTTTTACAGCGATGGCCATGAGAGATATGACCAGCGAATGAATGAAATCTACGAATAAAAAACCTCGCGGGCGGAAGATGCATTCGTAGATTTCATTCATTCGCTGGTGCAACCCTCTTTATTCGAACCTGAGACGTGCCATATTCCTTCGTGGCTAATTCCCGGCATTTATCTGCCGGATAAATAATTGTAAACGGCAAACAGATTCCCGCGATTCAGCAGGCCGTGCGGATCGAACAGGTTCTTCAAAGCCTGCATTTCTTGGATACCGACATCACCGTACATGAGTTTGAGGAAATCGGTCTTTATCTTTCCGATGCCATGTTCGGCAGAGACGGAGCCGCCCATGGCGACGACCTGTTTGGCCCAGTCGAGGTAAAGCGCCTTGCCTTGTTCATATTCGGCCAGGCTGCGCGGCAGGATGTTGACGTGAACGTGGTTGTTGCCAATGTGGCCGAAAATGACATGTTCCAACCCGGCCGTAGTTAGCCCGTCGTGGTACATCCGCATCACGTTTTCGAGCTGGTCGTCGGGCACCGACATGTCGGTGCGGAGCTTGGTCAGTTCCGGAATCGTCCGCTTGCGTTCGCCGATCAGCATGTTCACCGATTCGGGAATGGCGTGGCGGAAATGCTTGAGTATTTCGATTTCGCGCTCGCCCACCGCGAACCAGCAGTCAATGGCTTCGCCGGCCTTTGCGACCACGGCATCCGGCACCTCGCCGTCGTACTCGAAATATATGGCGGTGTGGAATGTGGGCTTGAGCTCTGGCAGTTCGGCAAACGCCGGATTCTCGGATTTCATGCGCCGTAAAAGTTCCAAGGATTGGAAGTCGAAGAATTCGATGGCTGTAGGTGGGGTCGGCGACCCCGCCCCGCGCAGGAAACGGACAAACTGCAACGCATCGCTCTCGGATGCAAAGAAGGCGGTCAGCCCACTCATCTCTGCTGGCCGGGGAAGCAACCGGAGAGTGATTTCGGTAACGATGCCGAGCGTACCTTCCGCGCCGATGAAGAGGTCTACCAGATCCATATCCGGCTTCACGAAATAGCCCGCCGCACTTTTAACCCCACCGGGAGTTCCAAGAACGGGAAGTTGTCCTTCGATAGTGCCGAGTTTGAAATTCAAACCATCTGCCTTATGGACACCGCGTTCGAGGCGGATGGTTTCACCGCTAACGAGCACGACGTCCAAGGCTTGGATCCAGTTGCGGACAGGCCCATAGCGGAACGACCGCGCGCCGGACGCGTTGCAGGCGACCATTCCGCCGATGGAGGCGGTGGTTTCGGTGAGATCGGACGGGAAGAACAGGACGGGGTCGACGACCCCATCTACAACAGTGCGGATCGCGGACAGCGTTGCGCCTGGCTGGACGGCGAGGCGGTCGCCTTGGATTTCGCCGATGGCGTTCATACGGGAGAGGTTGAGGATCAGACCACCGTCGGGAACGGAGCCGCCGGTGATGCCGGTACGTCCGCCCTGCACGGTCACGGGCCACTGGTTGGAGGCGGCAATGCGCAACGCTGCGCGGACTTCTTCAGTAGACGCCGGGAACGCGATCTTTTCCGCCCGACCCTCCCTGCGCGACTCATCGTGCAGAAAATCCGCATATTCATCGCCTATATTCAGGATTTCAACTGACATGTGGAATGATTATCACACGAAGGCACCAAGATCACGAAGATACTCTTTGTGGCTCCGTGGCTCTGTGTGAGTTGATTGAAACTGTTCGTTGCGGAGGGGCGGACACTGTCCGCCCGGTTGTAGGACGCGGTTCTCCGAAGGAGGCCGCGTTTCCCGGTGGAGCGGGACATGCACGCCGCACACGCGCCCCCTCGTACCTCGGTAGGCGCGTCCTACACGCCTTGCGTCCCTACACGTCCGCTCATCGCGCCACGCCGGATATTCCCCCCGATGTTGTAGGACGCGGTTCTCCGAAGGAGGCCGCGTTTCCGGTGGACCGGGACATGCATGGCGCACACGCGCCCCCTCGTTCCTCGGGAGGCACGTCCTACACGCCTTGCGTCCCTACACGTTGGTTGAACATGCCACGTCGGATATTCCCCCCGATGTTGTAGGACGCGGTTCTCCGAAGGAGGCCGCGTTTCCGGTGGAGCGGGACACGCACGCCGCGCCACGCGCCACCCTGCGCGATTCATCGTGCAGATAGTCGGCATAATCCTCATCAATATTTAGAATCTGAACGGCCATAAGCTGGTGCTTTCAAAATTATTTTATGCAAAATATTGGGACTGCCTTTGACTCTAGCAAGACCCTCATTTCGCATTAAACCATTTTGCTAAAATTGTTCGTCGTCGCGGAGGTAGCGCCACTGGCCGGGCGGGAGGTTGCCGAGCACGACCTTGCCGATGCGGATGCGTTTGAGTCCGACAACCTTGAGGTTGACGAGTTCGCACATGCGGCGGATTTGGCGCTTTTTGCCTTCGTGCAGCACAAAGCGCAACTGGTCTTCGTTCTGCCAGTCGACCTGCGCGGGCTTGAGCGGTTTTCCATCAAGACTCAACCCGTGATTGAGCTGTTTAAGGCCGTCGGCCGACAGCTTGCCGACCACGCGCACGAGGTATTCCTTGTCGATGTCGGAATCCTCGCCGATGACTTGGCGGGCGATGCGTCCGTCCTGCGTGAGGATGAGCAGTCCGGTGGAGTCGATGTCGAGCCGCCCGGCGGGAGCGAGTCCTTGCAGTTGCGCAGGATGGAAGCGACGCGGTGATTGGTCTTCGCGCCAACGGGTTTCCTTGGCGAGCAATACGGAGGCGGGCAAGTGGTTGTCTTCCGGTTGCGCGGAGACATAGCCGATGGGTTTGTTGAGCAGGAAGGTGGCCTGCGCGTCCTGTCGCTTTTGGCCGGCTTCGGCCAGTTCGATCCTCGCATCGGGTGAAACCTTCGTGCCTAGCTCAGATACAACTTCGCCGTCCACCCGCACCAGTCCACGCTCGATATAGCGGTCGGCTTCGCGACGTGAACACATTCCGCGCGCCGCCATAATTTTGGATAACCTTTCCTTTTCCATAGCACGGATTATTAACCACGAAGACACGAAGATCACGAAGGAAGAGAAGCAAAATCAGACTACTCTTCGTACCCTTCGTATCTTCGTGGTGAAAAGTCTACCTCTTCCAGTAACTCGGAAGGAAGAGGATGAGCACGGTGTAGAGTTCGAGGCGACCGAGCAGCATGCAGAGAACCAGGATGCCCTGCCCGCCAAGGGGAATGGCGGCATAGTTCTGCGCCGCACCGACGGCGGCCAGGCCGGGGCCGACGCCGCCGAGCGTGGCCGCCACGGAGCTGGTTGCCGACTCCAGATCCGGGGTGAACATGCTCATCAGGAAAACCGCGATCACGAAGGTTGAGATATACATGATGAAAAACGCCACAATGTGCGACAACACGTCGCGCTCGACCACGCGTCCGTTGTATTTGACCTGGATGACGGCCTGCGGGCGCATGAAAAGCTTGACCTCCCGGAGCGCCATCTTCAGCAGCACGCCGACGCGCACGAGCTTGATGGCGCCGCTGGTCGAACCGGCGCAAGCGCCGACGAACATCAGCAGCACCAGCAGATAGCGCGAGGCGTCGGGCCAGCGGTCGAAGTCGGCCGTGCAGAAGCCGGTGGTGGACATGATCGAGGTGGCGGTGAAGGCGGCATCGCGGAAACAGCGGCCAAACGCCCCGTAATCGGCGAACCAGATATTGAAGGTGATGAAGAGCACGGCCAGGAAAAGCACGGCGGAAAAGGAGCGGAATTCGGGATCGCGGAAATAGCAGCCCGGCTGCCCGGTGAGGGCGCGGTAGTGGAGCGCGAAGTTGATCCCGGAGAGGAACATGAAGACGATGACGATGGTGTCGACCACCCCGCTGTCGAATGCGCCAATGCTCGCCGAACGGGTGGAAAACCCTCCGGTGGCGACCGTGCCGAAGGTGTGGCACAGGGCGTCGAACCAGCCCATTCCGCCCACGAATTTCAGTAGCAGCGTTTCGGCAAGGGTGAGCAGGGCGTAGACACCCCACAGTAGCTTGGCGGTGGTGGTGATGCGCGGCGTGAGGCGGTCCTTGGAGGGGCCGGGCATTTCGGCGCGGTAGATCTGCATGCCGCCCACGCCAAGGAACGGCAGGATGGCGACGCACAGGACGAGTACGCCCATGCCGCCGAACCAGTGCGTGAGCGCGCGCCAGAAATGGATGCCGCGCGGAACCGCTTCAAGGTTCGAGAGGACCGACGCGCCGGTGGTGGTGAAGCCGGACATCGTCTCGAATATGGCCGAGACCGGATGAGGAATCACGCCGGAGAAGATGTAGGGCAGCGATCCGAAGAGCGTGGCCGACAGCCAGCCGAAGGTCACCACGCCGAACCCGTCGCGCCGCGACAGGTTGATGTCGCCGCGGGTCAAAAAGCCGGCAACAATGGCGCAGAGCATGGTGACCAGGCCGGCATCGATAAGGCTGAGTTGGATCTTGACCGGTTCGTGGTAGTAGAACGAGACGCCGGCACAACCAATGATCGCAATACCGATCACGAGGGTCATGTAGGAGACGAGATGGAACACGGCGCGCTTGTTCATGATTGCCCTTAGAGGAAAATGGACTGGATTTTCTTCACGGCATCGGGATGGCAGAAGATCAGCACGCGATCATTGGCCACCAGCTTAAGATCGCCGGTAGCGGTCATAACCTCGCTACCCCGCATCACGGTGGCGATGATGGCGGTGTGCGGAATCTTGATTTCCCGGATCAGCTTGCCATTGATCTTCGCACTGGGTTCGATAATCACATCCAGCAGTTCGCCCGGCAGGTTGTGCAGCAGCGAAGCCGCCTGCACCTTCTTGGAACGCAGATAGTGGATGATCGCGTTGGTGGTCGAAATGTAGGGGCTGACGACGCGATTGACCAGATAGAGCTGCTCGACCACCGGAATGAAGTCGGTGCGCGTAATCTGCGTGACCGTGAACGCCGCCCCTTTCTTTTGCGCCATCAGGCAATTCATGATATTGCCTTCGTCGTCGCCGGTGAGCGCCACGAACGCCGTGCGGTCGTGCAGCCCGGATTCCTCGAGCGCGCTTTCGGTCAAGGCATCGGCGCGCAGAACCAGCGTCCGGTCGAGTTCGCCGGAGCAGAAGCGGGCGCGATCCTCGTCCTGTTCGAGCAGCACGCATTCGACCTCGTTCTCGATAAACTTGGCGAGCATCAAACCCAGGTCGCCGCCGCCGGCGATGATCACCTTTTCGAACGGCTTGACGTCGGGGCAGACCCAGCTGAAAAACTCGGAGATGTCGGTGCGTTGCCCGACCACATAGACCAGGTCGTTCTGCTGGAACACGGTGTTGCCGTGCGGCACCACCAGTTGCTCCTTGCGCCGGATCGCGATGACCCGGACGCTCTGGATCAGGTCGAGCCGGTCGCACTCGGCGGGCGTACGGTCGAGCAGCGGACTCATCACATTGATCTTGAAGCCCGCCACCATCACCTTGCCGGCAAAGAGATCGAACGCCTCGAGCGCACCGGGCATTTGGAGCATGTTGAAGACCTCGCGCGCGCACTCCTGCTTCTGGTTGATCACCAGATCGATGCCCATGTTGTGCAAATCGTAGCGCGACGAACCGTGGATATAGTGCGGATTGGTGACGCGGGCAATCTTGCCTTTCACGCCAACGGAATGGGCAAACAGGCATACTAGGATGTTTACCTCGTCGCTATCGGTCACAGCGATGAGCAGATCGGCTTTGTCGACCTGGGCCTCCTCCAACACGGCGGGGTTCGAGCCCGACCCGCAAATGGTCAGGATGTCCAGCCCGGCCTCGGCCTGCGACAATGCCTCGGCGTCCGCATCGATCATGACCACGCTATGCTTTTCCTCGCACAGCCGCATGGCAAGTTGCCGACCGGCATTTCCAGCTCCAATAATCACTATTCGCATATCATCCCCCGGTGCAAAGGCCGTTCTATATGCTTGATTACCGATAGGTTATCAATGAAAAAGCACCCATCAATCCCTCTGGGTTTCCCGAAGCCTGGACCGGATTTTATCGACCGTCAACGCCTCGATATCGAATTCCGTAAAGGCCGTTCCCAACGTTCCCAACTCGTGCGAGTCGGAATTGCGGACAATGGGGTAATGCAACGCCAAGGCGGGATCGCCGGCAGCCGTCAACTCCACCGCATCGAAATCCTCGTCCGGCAAGAAACCGAGCTGGGCAATGATGCCGAATACCTGCCGGTCGATGTGCGCGGGAATGCAAAGTCCACCGAGGGCATGCACCTGGTCGACCAGCTCGCCGATACCGTACGCCGAGGCGCTGATCAGGAACTTTTCGGCAAAACCAAGGAGCTCCTCGTCTTCGTTGATGATCGGCTGGTCGCCAAAGCGATCCAGACGATTGGGAATTGGTGGAAGGCTGCCGTAGACCCGTTCCCCCATCTCCATCGCCTTGTCCAGTTCGTCGAACAGGCAGAGGACGTGCGCCTCTTCGGCGGAGGTCGCTTCCATCCCGAACAGGCATGGCATCCCGTGGCGCTCGCATATTTTTCCAAAGGCGGGAAGATTGAACGTGCAGTTGTGGTCGGATAGCGCGATCGCGTCGAGCCCGGCGGCGCGGGCCTGCCGGACAATCGCGGTGGGCGACATCTCCAGCGACGCGCACGGCGAGAGGCAGCTATGGATGTGGAAGTCGGCGCGGTAGATCATGCAGCCCCCTTATCGCGCCGGGCAGCCCGCCAAATGCTGGGCGATCAAGAGCGACGTCTGGAACTGGTTGTCCGGCGTTTGGAAAATGGCAATGCCTTCGGCACGGGCCGCGTCGATCATGTCGTCGAGAACCGGACGGTTGTTGCAGACGATGATGGCGGGAAGCCCGACCAGCGACGCCACCGCCACGGTGTTCTTGTGGGCCTGGATGGTGATGAGCACCGAACCTTCTTCGGCGTGGGCCATCACATCGCTAAGCAGGTCGGAGGTGTAGCCTCCGGCCACGACGGCATCGTTGTATTCGCTTTGAACACAGGTAAACGCTGCCAAGGATTGGATGTCGCTAATGTTCATCTTTTTTCTCCTTCTTTAAGTTGATGACGGCCCTGACCATCGTACCCATGCCCACGGCGGACTGGATGGCGAACTCGTCGGAAACGCGCTTGACGTTCGGCAGTCCCATGCCTGCACCAAACCCTTGCGAGCGGATCCATTCGTTGGCCGTCGAAAAGCCCTCGGTCATCGCCAGTTCCACATCGGCGATGCCGGGACCGCGGTCATGCGACGAAATCTTGATGCGGTCGGCATTGATATCGAAGCTCAGCATGCCGCCGTTCGAATGGGCCACCAGATTGATTTCCAGCTCATAGCTCGCCACCGCCACCTGCCGGACGATCTTGGGCGGAATGCCACGCTCCTTCAGGAATTTCTTGATCTCGCTCGAGGCCTTGCCGCCGTTTTCAAAATCGTAGCGGTGCAGCTGGTAGACCTTGACCAGATCCAGCGAATCCGACCGTTCGGGCGGCCCGCCATGCAGGCTTTCCATTTCGCGCAGCTGCCGCGACAATTCCCGGATCAGCGCCATGTTGATGTTCCTGAACGTGATGATCCCCACCAGCTCGTTCTTCTTGTTGACCACCGGAAACCGGCGAAACGAAAACTTGTTGAAGGCGGAGATCGCGAACGACAGCGGCATGTCTTCGGCCAGGGTTTGCACCTCGCCAACCATCCACAGGGTCACCACATCGTCCATCGCGCCCTTTTCAAGCGCATTCATGATATCGTTCATGCTGACGATGCCAACCACCCGGCGGCTGTCCACCACGGGAACTCCGGTAATGGAGTTGTTCTTCATGATGGTCTGCACGTCGCGCATCGTGCAGTTGCGCGTCACGGCAAAGACCTTTTTGGTCATTACCTCGCTGATCTTAAGCCCATAGATCAACTCCTGGACCCGGAGCGAGGATTGAAGCGGCTCTTTCTGCGCGTTGTCCATCAGCCCTCCATGATCCGGCCCAACCGGACGCAGGATTCGTATTTGGGAAACTTCGTGCGGAACAGGGCGAGGCCCTGCTCCCTGGCCAGATCGACCATGCCGTCCGTGACGGTCTTGCTGTTGGCAACGACGACCGCCTCCGCACCCACAATACCGGCGGAGCGGATGGACTGCTCGGTGGAAAGCGAGGTGATCAACAGCATCGCATCGCGATCGCTCATCAGGACATCGCTCATCAAGTCCGATGCAAAAACCGATCCGATATGGATCCGCTCCCACCCTTTCGGGCCATGCACCAGCTCGGCGTCAAGCACATCGGCTATTCGTATTAAATCCATAAAATTACTCTCTATAAATGCGGGGTTTCCCCCAATGGATTTCGATAGAAAAGGTTTTCGCCCATCGGTTCAACAGAAATATTGCGCATTGATGTTTGTACACCATATCCGCATATTCCCGGCATGAAAATTCTACTTTGCAACGACGACGGCATCCATGCACGCGGAATTTCCGTGCTCCACAAAGCCATCGGAGGACTGGGCGAGCTGCATGTGGTCGCCCCCGACACCGAACGCAGCGCCGCCGGACACGCCATCACCCTCACCGATCCGATCAAGACCATCAGCGTCGAGAAGAACGAGCAGCTCTTCGGTACCGCCGTCAGCGGAACACCGGCCGACTGCATCAAGCTAGCCCTCTGCCTGTTGATGAAGGACGACCATCCCGGCCTGGTCGTGAGCGGAATCAACCTCGGTTCCAACACCGGCATCAGCGTACTCTATTCCGGAACCGTCTCGGCCGCCAGCGAAGCGGTGATCCTCGGCGTGCCCGCCATCGCCATCTCGCTTTGTACCTACCAGAATCCACTCTGGGACACCGCCGAAAGAGTCGCCGCCGAGATTGTCGCCAAGGTCATGCATAATCCGCTGCCGGACGGCACGCTGCTCAACGTCAATATTCCGAACATCCCCTATGCCGAACTCAAAGGCATGAAGGCCGCCCGCATGGGGCGCTCGCGTTTTGTCGAAAAGTTTTCCGTCCACCAGGACCCGCGCGGCAACAACTACTACTGGCTCGATGGCGAGCTCGCCCTGCTCGACGACTCGCCCGACACCGATGTGCAGGTTGTCCGCGACGGCTACGTCGCCCTCACCCCCATCCACATCGACCTCACCGCCCGCAAAGACATGGCGCAGGTCGAAACGTGGAATGTGGAGTATTGAGGCGTGAGGCGTGAGGCGTGAGGCGTGAGGCGTGAGGCGTGAGGCGTGAGGCGTGAGGCGTGAGGCGTGAGGCGTGAGGCGTGAGGCGTGAGGCGTGAGGCGTGAGGCGTGAGGCGTTGATCGTTTTGAACAATCCGAGCTGGGCAAAGAAAAATCACGCCTCAATCGTCACTTTTCACGTCCCACTTATTCCGGCGGCAAGACGCCTTCGGCGACGAGCTGGTCGTCCATTTCCTGTGTAAGTGGAATCGGCAACGGAGGCATGCCCGAACGAATCACTTCCATCTGGTAGTTTTGCAGGTTGGCGCGGATTTCGTCCCGGCGGCGCGCCTGCTCCTCTGGGGAAAGTTCCGGCTCCGGCGGAGCCTTTGGCGGTACGGGCTGGGGTTCGCGGCGGCGGAACCCACTGCCGAACCGG
>JAIPJC010000100.1 GCA_021734345.1 Kiritimatiellales bacterium
GGCGAATACACGGCGGTCGTTTCCGCGATTCCATCGAACACGCTGCCTTGGGCTTCAGCCTATTTCCCTGGTTCGCAGGTGCCGCAAGCCCTATGGTTCGGCACCCGCCTCGAGATCGAAAGCGGAGTCCCGGTTCTGGTGCCCGGCCAGGAATACACGCTTGAATTCGAGGCGAAAGGCAACGATTCATGGGAAGTCAACGGGCAGGTTGTCGAGAAGGTGCCGCGGGCGCTGATGATCCATGGCGTGGCGGACTATGGATACAACAACCCTGCTTCCGTATTTTTGAATCCTGAATGGACCACCTACCTGTTCAGCATGATCGCCGATACCAATGCGCCGCCGCCACTCTGTTTTGGCGTTTCCGAGCAAATCGGCAGCTCTGCGATCCGCAACATTCGCCTGTACCAAGGATGTCCCGAACGCTGGATGCGTGAATTCAAGAACGGGCGGGTCTATCTGAACATGACGCTGGAACCCTGGACGGTCAATGTCGGCACCGGCGTGGTGCAGCGGTTGGTGGGTTCGCAGATTCCCGGTCTCAACAATGGCGATGTCGTCAACGGGATGCTCACCATCCCGGCCTGGGATGCGGCCTTCCTTCGCACATGGACCTTCGATGCATGGCAAACGGTTTCGTTCACGGCGGACCAACTGGCCAATTCGGCGATCAGCGGTGAATCGGCCGATCCGGATGGTGACGGATTCACCAACCAGCAGGAATACATCGCAGGCACGGATCCGCTCGATGCGCAGTCGCAGTTCGTCATCGCAGGCGGAGGTTTCAATGGCGCGGAAGATGTGCTCAACTGGTCGTCGGTGTCTGGACGGGTGTACGATGTCTACTGGAGCACCAACCTCCTGTACGGATTCGCGCCGTTGGCGACGGACATCGCCTGGCCGCAGTCGTCCTATACCAGTTCAATACCGAACGGTGTGGAAAACGGATTCTACCAAATCAAGGTTCGCCGTCCTTAAGTGGTGGTGGTTCACTAGGCGAAACGTGGAGAAAAAAATGAATGGTGTAGCAAGACATGATTTGCGGATGCTGGCGGGTGTAGTGTTTTTGGGACTTCCAATGCTTGGAACTGCCGCGCCCGCTGGCTTCCAAGGTTCGGGAATGGCGCGACCAAATATTGTCTTCATTCTGGCGGACGATCTGGGGTTTGAGGATCTAGGTTGCTACGGTGGCGCCAGCTACAAGAATCTCGGCTCGGTACGCACTCCCAATCTGGACGCCATGGCTGCCGGCGGCATGCGGTTTAAAACCTGTTTTGCCACTCCGGTCTGTTCACCGGCGCGGGCCGAACTGCTCACCGGAAAGTATAACTTCCGATCGGGCTTCTTCGATATCGCCGGACGGAACGGTGCGACGGAAAGCCTGGACGTGCAGGCGCACCCCACCGTGGCGATGCAGTTGAAGGCGGCCGGATACGTCACGGCGGTTGCCGGGAAATGGCATGTGGGTCCGCCGACCAACATGCGGGAGATTCCGGCGACGGCGGAATCGGATACGGATTACCCGCATCCGCGCGAATGCGGTTTTGACCGGCAATTTATTCTGCCCGGTGCACATCTTGAATTGTATGGAAAACCCGCACCGGAGGAGGCCTACACACCTGCCCGTTTGCAGGATTGGGTGCTACGTTTTCTCGCAAGCCGCAAAGGCCAGTCCGAGCCCTTCTTCCTCTACTACCCGTCTCCCATTCCACATGCCCCGCTTCTGCCCACGCCGCTGAATCCGGACGGGCCGCTGGGTAGAATAAAAGGCGACTTTGGGCAAAACCGCGGCGACAATAAAAACTATCCATACCTTGTCGAATATCTCGACAAGCAGGTGGGCGAAGTCCTGGCAAAACTCACGGAGCTAGGGTTGCGCGACAACACGCTGGTGCTGTTTTCCGGCGACAACGGAACGGGGCGGCCCATCACCACCGAGATGCGCGACGGCCGTTTGATTCCTGGCGGAAAGGGAACGTTGCTGGATACCGGCTCGTGGGTGCCGCTGCTGGCCAACTGGCCTGGCGTGGTCAAAGCCGGAACGGTGAACGGAAACCTGGTGGATTTTACCGACATTCTTCCCACCTGCCTCGAGCTGGCAGGGGCACCGTCGCCAGCCGGAATAGACGGTATCAGCTTTGCAGCTCAACTGCGCGGTCAAACCAACTCGCAGCGTGAATGGGTGCACTCCCTGCAGATGGATCGATATTTTGTCCGTGATACCAAGTGGAAGTTCAATGAAAAGGCCGAGCTATATGATGTGGCGGAGTCGCCCTATGTCGAGCGTTTGGTCCTGCCTGAAAACGATACGCCGGAATCCACGGCGGCACGCGTCCACTTGCAGCACGTGATGGACGAACTGCATCCGGCCCAAACGGATTACATGCGGAAAGCCCATGAGACAGGCAAGGTTGGTGCCGGGATGGTTGGGAACGAGAAGTGAGAATTCCACTATTATGTTTCATGCTTGTTCCACTGGCTTTTCCAGCGGCGGTTGTCGGGGAAGGAGTGCCGCAACAGGAAGACGTGGCGTCGCCGGTTTCCCTTTATTATATCGGAAGCTGGACGCCCTTCTGGCGCGGTCAGCCGGTGATCGGCGAATGGCTGGCCGGCGGGCAGGGCCTGGAAACGGTTTATGATTACCAGCGGAAGAATTCGTTCGCGCTGCAAACCCGGCCGCTTGCGGAGGAAATACAGTATGCCGATTCTTTGAACGTGGTCCGGCTGATCGGCGGCTGGAATGCAAATACCGGAGCGGAAAAGCCGGTTCCGGCGGATGTGGCGGATCTGGTGTACAAGGATGCATTCGGAAATCTCCAATATCGCTGGGACAAGCTGGCCGCCCGGTTGGATCCGTATATCGGCACGGGCTACACCAATCTGACGCTGGTGCTCGACAATATTCCATACTGCTTTGTTGGAACCCCTGTCATGGAATCCTATGGACAGGTTGCTTCGCCAACCAATTTTGTGGAATGGCAGACTTTTGTTTCCAATCTCTGCGTGGCGCTGGTTAACCTGTACGGCTACGAAACCGCCAACCACTTCCGTTTCCGGCAAGGCACGGAGGCTTCAAGCCTGAAACGATTCGCCGGCACGCAGGAGGACTTTTTTAAAATCTACGACCATTCCGCCTCGGCAATCAAAAGCGTTCTGCCGGATGCGAAGTTCGGTCCGTTCAACAAGGCGGCGGGAACCAATGTCGATGTTCTAGAACTTGCGCGTCATTGCGCATCGGGAACAAACTACGCAACCGGAGCCATCGGTTCCCCGTTTGATTTTTTTCCCATCTCCGATTACGTTGCGCAAACAACCCATTCGCACAACCCGCAGACCTCGTCCGCAGCCGACATTTCCTACTTCCAGCAAGTCCAGGCCGAACTGCCATGGACGATTCCATGGGAAGTCCATGAGTTCGGCATTTTAAAGTGCGAAAGCGGACTGTCCACCGATGAGCCGGGCGCACGTGGTGCGGCCTGGGATTTCCATGTGATGTCCCGCTATCGTGAAGCGGGACTTGGCCGTTGGTACCACTGGGGTATGCTCGACACCTTTCGCTCCGCCGCCGGATTGCATAAGCTACTAACCAGTCACGGCTGGTTTTTGGCTGTGCTGGATCGCACGGCCGGTGGGGAAGCGGCAGTGCTGGAGCCGGTGCCGACGGTTAACCCGGGAACCCAGATCCGCACCGTCGTGGTCTATGGCGGCGACCGGGATTGGATTTTAACCGGGGCGTTCAATCCTGACCGGACGAATCACACTCCGGAAACCGTTACCATCCGCGTTCCTCGAACGCTTGTACCGCTGGACGAAGGAGACCGGATTCTCTGGACTTCGTTGAACCAGACCAACGCGGTCCATTACATGATCCGCCACGATCTGGAAACGAACGGAATGCTGAATGCCGCGTTTGCCGCCGTACCGGAACAACTCGCCTCCATCCGGAACATGACGACCAACAGCACGCGTTCCGCAGAACAGGATTTTCTCGCCACGCGGCTTCCGCAGTATGAGCAGGCCATCATCGACAGTTTGACACTCAAGCCTTTTCCCGGAACCGTCGCAACGAATCAAGACGAACTGGTTTTAACGATCACGCTTACGCCACCGGAAACGGCCGTGGTCTGCATCGGGCCGGATCAAACCCCCACCGGAACCCCGTATGCGTGGTTGGATGCACTGGGGTTGGCCACCAATGGATATGAACAGGCGGACCGCGCCGATCACGATGGCGATGCCATGGCGACAGGGGATGAATATCTTGCCGGAACGGATCCGTTCGATGCGCAGTCGCAGTTCCGGGTCGGTGGCAGCTTCGCCGATGCAGCGGAAGGGGTCGTGCTGGATTGGTCTTCTATATCGGGGAGGGTCTACGATGTGTACTGGGCGACCAATCTGCTAGATGGCTTCGTTCCGGTGCAGACGGATATCGCCTGGCCGCAGTCCTCCTATACCAATTCAATATCGACCGGTGTGGAAAATGGATTCTATCAAATCAAGGTTCGGCGGCTTCCATGATCAAGAGGGAAATAAATAGGAAATAAAGTTGATCCTGAATTAGCCTATAATACTATGTCCCCTCTATGGATTTATTTGGTTTTATAGGTATTTCGTTGGCAGGCATGTTATGCCTGATGTCTGCGGGTGCGGCGACGCCGCAACGCCCGAATATTATCGTCATCCTCGCCGATGACATGGGGTATTCCGACCTGGGTTGCTATGGTTCGGAAATCCACACCCCGCAACTCGATGGGTTGGCGAAAAACGGAGTTCTCTTTACGCAGTTCTATAATGCCGCCCGCTGCTGCCCGTCGCGGGCATCGATCTTGACCGGGCTCTATCCGCACCAGGCGGGCATCGGGGCGATGATCGGCGACTCGGCCATGAATGCGGCGATTCCGGCCTATCAAGGGTCGTTGAACCACACCTGTGTAACGATGGGCGAAGCGATGAAGCTCAACGGCTACCACACGATGGCGTCCGGCAAGTGGCATGTGGGGGATACGCAGGAGGAGATGATGCCGTACCGGCGCGGGTTCGACCGGTCGTTTTTCACGCCGGGCGGTGCCGGTAACTATTATTTTTGCGGTGGGGAAAGCGGACGGCCCAAACCCTGCAAGGTGGACGGAAAGGATGTGATGCCTTGGGAGGGGTTCTATGATACCGATGCGGTGTTCGACTACGCCATCCGCTTTATCGGCGAACGCCCGGATGCGCCGTTTTTTGCCTATGTAACGCCCAAAGCGCCGCACTGGCCGCTGCATGCGAAGGAAGAGGACATCGCGAAATACAAAGGGATGTACGACTGCGGTTGGGATGTGGTCCGCGGGCAACGGCACGAAAAGCAGGTCAAGATTGGATTGGTTCCCAAGGACTGGAAGCCCGCGCCGCGCGGTGATGGCGAAGGCGCGGTGCCGGCTTGGGATTCGCTATCCAAGGATAAGCAACGCGAGATGGCAGCCAAGATGGAGGTCTACGCCGCGCAGGTTGACTGTCTTGACCAGAACGTCGGGAAGCTGGTTGCCTTTTTGAAAAAGGAAGGACTGTTCGACAACACGCTTATCATTTTCCTGGCGGACAACGGGGCTTGCGCCGAGCCGGAGGATGAGCCGTTGGGCAAGGATTGGAAAGATGGCAAGGGAGGGCCGGTAGGTTCGCCGACATCCTTTGCAAGCTATGGCCGTTGCTGGGCCGAGGTAAGCAATACGCCGTTCCGGTTGTGGAAGCAGAAGGTGCATGAAGGCGGAATTTCAACGCCGCTGATCGCCTCGTGGCCGCTTGGAATTTCCGCGAAGGGATCGGTAAACCGCCAGCCGGGACATCTGATGGATATCATGGCGACCTGTCTGGACGTCAGCGGGGGAACGTATCCTGCAGAATACAAGGGACAGAAAATCCAACCCTTGGAAGGAATTTCCTTTGCACCGGTTTTCAAAGGGTTGGAACGCGAAGAACACAAGGAGATCGCCTGGGAGCATTTCGCCAACCGGGGGATTCGCTCCGGAAAATGGAAACTGGTTTCGCAAAGTCCCGACAAGTGGACCAACGCCAAGCCCGGGCCGTGGGAGTTGTATGACGTCGAAGCGGACCGGACCGAAATGAACAACCTGGCGGCGGCGATGCCTGAAAAAGTGAAACAGATGGAGGCCCGGTACATGGACTGGGCGGCACACGTCGGTGTGGTGGAAAACACGGCGGACTGGCGGAAGAAAAAACATTAAGAGGTGCAGGGTATGTTTCGTGGATGGAAATGGGTTCTTGTCGTGGCGATCGCCGTGAATCTTGTGATGGGCGCAGATGCGGCTTCGCAACGGCCGAACATTGTTTTCATGCTCACGGACGACCAGCGATGGGACACGTTGGGGTGCAACGGCAATCCGGCCATCAAAACCCCGAACCTTGATGCCATGGCGAAAGATGGCGTGAATTTCCAGAATTCATTTGTGGTCTCGCCCATCTGCTGCGTATCGCGGGCGACCGTTCTCACCGGGCAGTACATGCGCACCCACGGCATCCGCGATTTCAACAAACCGTTTACGCCCGAACAGATGGCGCAGACCTATCCGTGCGTCCTGCGCCGGGACGGATATTTCACCGGCTTCACCGGCAAGTGGGGCGTGGGTGCCGAGACGTACAACTATGACCTCTACAAGGACGAGTTCGACTTCTGGCGTGGTCAGGTGGATCAGGATGAATATTGGTTGGACGGAAAGAACGGGCGGCATCAGAACGTGCGGATGAGCGACGATGCGGACGATTTTTTCGCGCAGGCCAAAAAGTCCGGAAAGCCGTTTTGCCTCTCCATCAGTTTCAAGGCGCCGCATGGGCCGTGGGATGAATGCCAGCCCGAAATCCTTGAAACCATCCGGGATGAGGATATGCCGGTGCCAGCTCTTTTCAACCAGGCTGCGTGGGATGCCCAGCCCGATTTTATCAAGCGAAGCATTGGCGCGAACGAGGCCAGGGACGCCCGCGATTTCAAGTTCAATAAGGGCACCAACGAACACCACCAGCATTTGGTGGCTCAATATTATGCATTGATCCAGGGGATGGATGCTTCCGTGGGACGCATTCGCGAATCACTGAAGAAATACGGCTTCGATGAAAATACCGTTGTGATTTTCACCGGTGACAACGGGTATTTCCTGCACGAAAAGGGGCTGATCGGAAAATGGCTCCCGTATGAGCAAAGCCTCCGGGTTCCGCTGGTGGTCTACGATCCCCGCCTGCCGGCATCCGCCCGCGGGCAGGTGCTCGCCGAGGATGTGTTGAATGTGGATATTGCGCCAACCATCCTTTCGCTGGCCGGCGCTGCGGTGCCTAAGCAGATGGAAGGGACGGATTTGTCGCCGTTGCTGCGCGGCGAGCATCCAGACTGGCGCAAGGACTTCTTCTTTGAACACACCTATTCCGAAACAGGAAAACGCACGATTCCAAAATCGGTCGGGGTGCGGGTCGGGCACTGGAAATACATCCGCTACATCAGCGAAACGCCACCCTATGAGCAGCTTTTTGATTTGAAGAGGGACGCCGACGAACTGAACAATTTGGCAGGGAACGCGGAATACGGGAAAGTGCTAAAGATACTTTCCGACCGCTGCGACTTCTGGCGCGGCTCGCTGGTCGACAACTATCCCGACTACCAGGAATACCAGGATGAATATTTGGTATGCGTCACGGGAACGGAAAAGGCGAATAATCCGGTTCAGTTTGCCAACGTCAAGTCGCTGGGTCAGACCTTCCTGGCTGAAACGGATCATTTGACCTGCTGCGAATTGCTGATGCCTACCTGGGGCCGCGGCGAAGGCCCTTGCGATGTAAAGGCCGAGCTGCTGCAGGATGGAAAGGTGCTACGAACGCTGACGATCGCCAAGGGGGATATCGAGAACACGCGGATCCAGCGCCTGATGTTCGACACGCCGGTCAAAAAAGGGGACGAACTTTATTTACGCCTGACCGCGGACGGCCCCGTGCCGCCATCCCGCATGGCCTGGTGGGCCTATGGCACGCCGGTCTATGAAAAAGGAACCGCATTCGTGAACGACGAACCGAAAAACTATAGCCATGAACTGAAAATGGTGTTCAAAAAATAAAGGAACAAGAAATGCAAAAGAATATTTTTAGAAGTATTTGCACCGCGATGGTTGTCGTCGTATGCAGCCATGCGGCGGACGATTCCCGTCCCAATATCCTTTTCTGCCTTGCGGATGACTGGTCGTGGATGAATGCCGGATGCTATGGCGATACGCAGGCGCGTACACCGAACATCGATGCGCTGGCCGCCAAAGGAATCCGCTTTGAACATGCGTTCTGCTCCGCGCCGTCCTGCTCGCCTTCGCGGGCCTCGATCCTGACGGGCCGGATGGCGATCGAACTCGAGGAAGCAGCCAACCTCTATGGCGGTTTCCAGAATAAGTTTGCCGTTTATCCCGCCCTGCTCGAACAGGCGGGCTATTTTTCGGGAAGTACCCGCAAAGGTTGGGCACCCGGCGACTGGGAAGATTTCGGGTGGAAGCACAATCCGGCCGGCCAGTCCTATCCGAACTTTGAAAAATTTCTTAAAAAACGGCCGGACGGAAAGCCGTTCTGCTTCTGGTTCGGCTCCATTGATCCGCATATGCCTTATGAAGACGGTTACGCGGAATCCAGTGGCTTTATGCCGGACAAAATGATTCTTCCACCGTTTTTGATGAACACGCCCGGCGTGCGCAAGGACTTTGCCGGATATTTGGCGGAGATCGCCCGTTTCGACCGCGAGGTGGACGGCATGGTCAAGCTGCTTGAAAAGATGGGAGAACTGGACAACACCATAGTGGTTGTGACCAGCGACAACGGCATGCCGTTTCCCGGTGCCAAGACGCGGCTATACGACCGTGGCACCCGTATGCCGCTGATCGTGTATTGGAAAAAGGGGTCCGTCGGTGGTGGCCGGGTTGTGAATGATTTTGTTTCCCTGCCGGATCTGGCCCCGACGTTCCTTGAAGCGGCTGGTGTGCCGGTTCCCGTAGAGATGAGCGCGCGCAGCCTGATTCCTCTGTTTGTTTCGACCAAGTCCGGCCAGATCGATCCAACCCGCGACTGCGCCATAACCTGCCGCGAACGCCACTGCCCGGCCCAGCCCGATTCGTGGGGCGGCTATCCGATGCGCGCGATCCGCACGGACGATTTCCTCTACATCCGCAATTACGAACCCGGCCGTTGGCCGCAGGGCTACTATCCCGAATTCACCGATATGGAAGATTCTCCGGCCAAGACGGACTACGTCAAAAACTGGAACAACCCTGAATATAAAAAATTCATGGATTTTGGATTTGGACAGGAGCCTGCTGAAGAATTGTATGACTTGCGTGCCGATCCGGACCAGATGCACAACATCGCTGCACAGGCTGGATTCTCGGATACAAAGAAGCAGCTTGCCGACAAAATGAACGCCCGTCTCCTTGCGGTCAAGGATCCCCGCATGTCCGGCAACGGCGGAATCTTCGATACCTACGAATGGTTTACGGAATGGAAGCATACCTCCCTCGGCGATACTTGGAAAAAATGCGGCCAAGAGGGATTGAAGCATTGAGGGGCTTTGGTTCCAGGGTTTTGATGGTTATTGAATTTATTGGATACGAACAGTAAGGAGATGGATATGAAATGGTTGCTATGTGTGTTGTTCTCAGCGGTTCTCATGCAGGGTGCGTCGGCTCAATTCGTGGTGAAAGACAACTTCGATGATGCCAAGGACGGATCGTTTTTCCGGGGCCGAAAAACCTCCGAAGGCAATGCCGTTTGGAACGAGCGCCGGTTGCTGACGACCTTGGCCGCCGGGCAAGTGGTCGTGACGACGAACAACCAGCAGGCCTACATCGAGAAGGATGACCTGACGGGAAAAATCACCATGTCCGCCAAGGTCAACTTGAACCATGCGGATCTCTCCGGAACATTGGGCGGGTTTTACATGGCCATGACGGATGATGCGGAAAGCATGCTTTTCGGACCGTCCGATTCGAACATCCTGTGGATCCGGTTGGCCGGCGAGGGCAGTGAAAATGCCGGACGGATCCAGATGCGGCTCAATGACCGCGAGAAGGGAATTCTTTTTACAAAGTTTAGTGAGAAGGATGCCATTATGAATTTGGACGGCATCGTACTCGTTACCCTGGTGTATGATCAGGATCATTTAGACATGGAAGGTACGGTAGCCAATCTCGTGACCGGCGAGACACTTTCCTTGTCCGGCAGACTGACCCCAAAGATGGCCAAGCCCGGCGTGTTCAATTCCTATGGGTTCGGAGTCGTTGGCCGCGAGTCGGGCACCGTGTTCATCGACGATTTCATGTTGTCCTGCAACAACGGCCACGCCGCTGCTGCTCCGGCACCGCAAAAGCCGAAACAACCGAAACGGGTAGCGAAGGCATCGCCATATCGCCAGTGGATCTCCGGCTTTGGACTGACGGCAGCCAATGCGTCTACCACAGCCGATCCCGATGGCGATACGTTCAACAACCTCTATGAATATGCCTTCGGCGGAGATCCAACCAACGGCACAGATCACGGGATGGATCCGATCTATGGAGATCTCGACGAAGAAGGCTCGAGCTTCGTCTACATCTATCCACGCCGGAAAGATGCAGGGGACGATCTGGAGTATCTATTGGAACGCAATGGTGTTCCCGCCGAAAAGGGCGATTGCGAGATGATGAACACCGCTGACCTCAACGACAACTATGACGCGGTCATCGTACGCGTTTCTCCGGAGGTCAAGCAAAGCCAGGATATCAAAATCAAACTGGTTCTACACGAAAACCAATAAGGAGCTTCAGGAAAATCCGTTCTGAAAAAAAGGATCAACGATGAAGCTAGGAATATATGCGGTTGCAGGCTTCGTCCTGTTGCAAAGTTGCATGGTGCGGGGCGGGCCGCTGGACGACCTGCTTAAAGGCGCGCCATTGGATGTTTATATCTGCGCAGGCCAAAGCAACATGCAAGGTGCCCGTTCGGAAAAATCCGCTTTGCCGGCCGAACTCCAGGCGCAGCAGGACATGGTGTTTGTTTTCGATGGCACGCAGTGGACTCCGATGAATCCGCCGGACAAAAGTTTCGGGCCGGAGATTTCATTTGCGTTTGAGATGCAGAAAGCGCTCAAGCGGCCCATTGGCATCATCAAACACAGCAAGGGAGGAACCAATCTGGCCAAAGACTGGAGTCCCGCTGATCCAAAATCCCTGTACGCACAACTCAAACGGAAAGTAGATGCTGCCAGGGAATCGCGGACGATCAACATCCAAGGCATGATCTGGATGCAGGGCGAGCGCGACTCGCGGGACGAGGCGATGGCCTCGGCCTATCAACAGAACCTGGAAAACCTGATCGCAACTGCCCGCCGCGATTTTGGTAGCCCGGAAATGGTATTTGTGGCTGGACGCGTCAATCCACTTTACCCCTTTGTTGGACAGGTGCGCACGGCACAGGAAAATTGCCAGGCTGCGCATTATTTCCATATCGACTGCGACGACCTGCCCAAATACGAAGACCATCTGCACTACACCACGGAAGGCCAGGTTCTGCTGGGCCAACGCTTCGCGAAAAAAATATTGAAGTAGACTGAAGGAAACCGGCATGAAAAAAATTCCATGTTTGACGGTCGCGTTGATGATTGCCGGATCTGCCGTAGCTCTGGTTGTAGAAGACAGCTTTGACTGGGGCACCGGTGTCGCCGGCCGCGAGACGGTCACAAACGGTCAAGCGGTTGCCGGGCAGGCGGCGCAGACCGGCGGGGTGTCGTGGGTGCGCAGTGCCGGTACAGCCGTTTTCAGCGGATCCGCAGGATTCGGCAACGGCACCATGACGATGACCGGCGGCAATGCCATCGTGCAATGCAACTACGCCGTCGCCGGACGAGTCACGGCAGCCATGGAATATATCCACCAGACGGTCAATACGGCCGGAACCGACGGCGTATGGTTTGGGTTTTCAACGAACGGGGCCAAACTCCTCAACAACCCCGCTTATGCAAGGGTCTACGTGCGCATGCAACCGGGAACCGGGAAAATGTACGCAGGAGTATCAACACTCGACGGAACCAATGTTGTCGACAACGTGGATAAAAACATTTCCATTGGAGGCTTTGCCGAAGGCGACCGGCTGGTCATGACGCTTACGGCGGACGTGGATGCGCTATTCGCCGTTGCGACCGTCTCCAACCTAACGCAGGGCGTTGCCAATTCACTCACGTTCGGTTGGACCGAGCCGGGCATTGCGTTGAACCAGCTGGCAATCAACGAAACATCGTCGCAGATCATCCTTGTCGATTCGGTTCGCGTCGTTCCCGAACGGGTTCCGAAGCACGGTATGCTGTTTGCCCTGCAAACCAAGCTCGAACCGCTTGA
>JAIPJC010000101.1 GCA_021734345.1 Kiritimatiellales bacterium
CTGCACCAGCTCAACCTGACGCTTCCAGAGCAACCTCCGCCGCGACTTGAAGAGCTGAAGAAAAAATGTAGTGAAGACCTTTGAGCTAAAATCTAGCAAACAAGGCTCTTTTACCCTCGAATAGCGAAAGACGGGCTAGCCGCCGCACTCCAGATGCGCCCTTTGGAGTGCGCTCGCTTGAGAGCGCTTTCAAACACCCGCTCCACTGCATCATGCACGCACTGTTCAACGGCTTTGCCTCCGGCTCATTTAAAAGCGGCGTCTAGCCGCCGCACTCCAGATGCGCCCTTTGGAGTGCGCTCGCTTGAGAGCGCTTTCAAACACCCGCGATAATCCATTCCAAAGCGGCGTCCGCGTGAGCGGGTCGCTGCCCCGCAACGCGGGCTCACGGCCGAGCCGCCGCACTCCACATCGCGCTACGTGCGCACGCAAAAAAAAACCCCGCACAAGGTGCGCGGCTTTCGAAAGGGGGTTTGCCGGCGTTCTAGGCGGCGCGAGGATTGAAGAAGCGGCGCGCAAGGTATAGTCCTGCGCCGAATAAACCTACTAAACCAAGAGTTGTTGGTTCGGGGATAGGTGCTTGGTAACCAATTTGAACTTCGCCTGCTGGTGCTTGCATTGATGCACCTACATTTTCAAATCCGATAACATCTATGATTCCATCACCATCTATATCTTTTTTTATTGTGTACGAGAACGTTGAAGGATAACCCGGAGACATAAGGTAATCGTTTGAATCATTAGTAACCATTGAACCACTATTCGCCCCTGTTGTTTCATATTGCCAACCCATCCATTCTTCTACAATGTCCGTTGCACCGAGTCCTGCTAAATCTGCATTAATATTCATTTTGAAATAAGAGGCAGGAATCCCCCCCCCCACATTATCTTGAGAAGTATTTTGAAGACTAGTTGTGCTTTTGTAAGAATCACCTAAATCTTCTATTGTTTGATGAGAGACTACACCAAGATAACCACCAGATGCAAGTTGAGTTTTATTAGTTTGTAATCCATAATCATAAATTATATTTGCCTTCGCATCCTTCACGCCGCCGAACATTGCTGTTGCTGCGATTGCGCCGATTCCTAACATCTTGTTTAATGTTTTTGCCATAGATATTTTAGAGAAACGGAGTTTATAAACTTTTCGGTTGTTGCGGTTCATGGGTGCACATCTCCTTGGGTTGATTTGAAAGCTACGTTAAAGACGTAGGCGTTGTATTGGATTCGATGCGATGTGTCACGCGCTTTTACTTCCGCCAACGCGGGAATTTTAAAGCGGCATCAAGCTGCCGCACTCCGTATCCACTTTCGGTATATCCCGCATCGCCCCACCCCACCCAGCCAACTAAATCCACCCCATCTCCCGCAAACCGTCCCTTTCCAAGCGAGCGACACGTTTGGAGTGCGGTGGCTCGACACCGCTTTCAAACACCCGTGCCAAGCAACCTGCCGCTCGACCGCAATCTAAAAGCGGCGTCGAGCCGCCGCACTCCAGATTGCACGTTTTGGAGTGCGCAAGCTTGATTGCGCTTTCAAATTCGTTACAGTACGACACATGGATAGCAAGGTTATCTGCTGGCCGCACGCCCCGGAACACCGTCTCATCGAGCGCGGAACCTACATCGTCACCTGCGGCACATACCGCAAGCAGCACTTCCTGAACACCCCGCTCAAATTGACCACCGTCCGCAACCTGCTCTTCGAGCTGGCCGAAAAGCACGGCTGGCGGCTCCAGGCCTGGGCGGTCATGTCCAACCACTACCATTTCGTGGCATCTTCCCCCGACGACCCCGCCACGCTCAAAACCATGCTCTCCACCCTGCACACCCTCTCCGCCCGCGATTTGAACCGCCTCGACGGTGCACCCAAGCGCCGCGTCTGGTACAACTACTACGACTCCCGCATCACCTACGAAAAATCGTGGCTCGCCCGGCTGCACTATGTCCACCACAACCCCGTCCACCACGGCGTGGCGCTCAACGCCGAGGATTATCCGTGGTGCTCCGCCGCTTGGTTTGCGCGGGAGGCCGGCAGCGCCTTCGTGAAGACCGTCAACAGCTTCAAGATCGACCAGGTGAAGGTCTATGATGACTTTTCGGAGTGCGCAGGCTCGACTGCGCTTTCAAACCCGTCCGCACCGCAATCCAAAAGCGGCGTCGAGCCGCCGCACTCCAAACCTGCCCACCTGCAATCCAAAAGCGGCGTCCAGCCGCCGCACTCCAAACCTGCCCACCTGCAATCCAAAAGCGGTGTCGAGCCACCGCACTCCAAACCTGCCCATCTGC
This sequence comes from Kiritimatiellales bacterium, assembly GCA_021734345.1. GTDB lineage: Bacteria > Verrucomicrobiota > Kiritimatiellia > Kiritimatiellales > Pontiellaceae > Pontiella. The sequence continues at coordinate 2,289 of JAIPJC010000101.1, forward strand.
AATCCAAAAGCGGCGTCCAGCCGCCGCACTCCATTCCGCAGAAGCCAACCTTTTGAGTGCGCAAGCTCGATTGCGCTTTCAAACACCCAACGCACCACACCCCGTCGCCCAACCGCTATGTAAGGCGCGGTCCAGCCCGTGCACACCAAACTTTTTTCATGCTTCCATTCTCATCTCCTTCCACTATTCTTTTCGAACATTGGATATGGTTGTGGGTCGATACCAGGGTTGCAGGTTGCTATGGCGCATTTTAAATACATAGGTCGGTCGAAGCAGGGCGAACGGGTCGAAGGCGTCGTCGAGGCGTCCGACCGCGCCGGCGCGGTGCGGCAAATCGAAGCGATGAGCCAAGTGCCGGTTTCCATCACCGAAACCACCAAAACCGTCAAGCAGGGTTCCGGAGAAAAGAAACGCTTCAAGTTCGAACTCGGCTTCCAGCGCAAACCCCGGATGAAAATGCAGGATCTCCTGCTCTTTTCGCGCGAACTTTCCGACCTCGTGGCCTCGGGCATGACGATTGGCCGCGCCCTGCATACCCTCTCCAGCCGCAAGGATGAAAGTGCCGTGAGCCGGATCATCGAAACCCTGCGCGACGAAATCGTGCAAGGCACCTCGTTGTCCGATGCGCTGGAACTCTACCCCGAAACCTTTTCCCCGCTCTACGTCAACCTCGTCCGCGCCGGGGAAGCCAGCGGCAACCTGCCCAATGCACTGGAAAACATCTGCATCCACTATGAACGCGTGCAGGATGCGCGCGGCAAGGTGATTGCGGCGCTGGTCTACCCCGCCATCGTCATGATCATTGGCGGCCTGTCGGTGATCGGGCTCATGATCTTTATCGTGCCCAAGTTTGCCAGCACCTTCGAAGACATGGGCGCCACCCTGCCCCGCCCCACCATCATCCTGATGGGCCTCAGCAACTTTACCACCCGCTACGGACTGGTCGTGCTGGGCCTGCTGATCGGCGCGGGCATCATGCTCAAAAAGGCGACCCGGCACGGCAAAGGACAGCGGGTCTGGCACCAAACCATGCTGCGCCTTCCCATCCTGGGGTCGATTGTCACCTCGAACGCCTATGCCCACTTTGCACGAACCCTCGGCACCTTGCTGCATAATGGCGTGTCGGTTCTTCCCGCCCTCGGCATCGTGCAGAAAACAATCGACAACGTGATCATCTCGGACGAGATCGGCAAGGCCCGCGAACGGGTGACCGATGGCGCCAGCATTTCGCAGCCTTTGGCGCAGGGTAAGATTTTCCCGCGCCTGCTGATCGACATGCTGGCGGTCGGCGAGGAAACCGGCGACTTGGCCGGATCGCTTTCGCACATCACCCGGCGCTACGACAGCGAGCTCGACCGGATGGTCAAGACCTGCACCACGGTGCTCGAACCGTTGCTCATTGTCGTGGTGGCGTTTGTCATCGGCTCGATTGCCATTGCGCTGCTGCTGCCGGTGCTGACGCTCACGGATTCACTGCATGTTTAAACCAACACGGAGAAGATACACCATGGAAAACAAGAAACGGAACCAACATCTAAGCAAACGATCGGGCTTCACCCTGATCGAAATCATCCTGGTCGTGGTCATCATCGGCATCTTGGCGGGTATCGCCATCCCACGCATGGGCGGCAAGACGGAAAAGGCGCAAATCTCCCAGGCGAAATCAAACATCGCGGCATTGAGCATGGCCATCCAAGAGTTCGAGATGATGAATGGAAGCTATCCCTCCAGCCTCGAAGAGCTGCTCGACGAATCCAAGGGCGGCCCCTATATGGAAAAGAAAGTGATCCCGACCGATCCGTGGGGAGTACCTTTCGTCTATGCCGCACCCGGTTCGCACAACAGCCATACCTTCGACCTTTCCTGCACGGCTGGCAAGTCGGGCACAGTGATCAACAACTGGGAATAGTTCCAACAATTGGAAAATCGGAGCGACCTTCCAATGTTCGGAAAAACTGCAATCAGGAAAGGCCGATCCGGCTTCACGTTGGTGGAGGTCGTGCTCGTGCTGGTACTGACCTTGGTTATTTCGGCCATATCGCTGCCCTACTTCGCCCACGCCTACAAAGGCACGCAACTGCGCACCGCGGCGCGCACCATCACCCGCATGACGCGCTATGCCCGCAGCATGGCGATCATGCGCGAAGAGCAGGTGACGGTCGCGTTGAACCATGAGACCATGGAAGTATTCCTCGGAGCCGCGTCCCAGACCGCCACCAACGCCGCCGATGGCAAACTGGACCAGGACGTACTCAAACGGCTCGGCTATGTGGAAGGCGAGGCTTCGACCGGCGATGCCGGCATTGAAAAGGAAGTCCACCGGTTCCTGCCCGAAAACCTGACCGTGCGCGAGTTCAAGAAGGATTGGCGCGAAGAGGACGACCCATACGAAGATCTCTACCTCGTCCGCTATTATCCCGATGGCCAATCCGAATGGTTTGTCCTCGAACTCGAAGACCAGCACGGCGATGCCGTTCGGCTGGAAAACGATCCCATCTCCGGGAAGATTACTTCCGAATTCATGCAATAAGCAAAACCGTCCACCGTTATTCGCGCACGGAAAGATTCTGGAAAAATGGATAAAACGGACATCGATTGCATACAGGCCTATCTCGGCGGCGAAGCAAACGCGCTCGAAACCTTGATCGAAAAATACAGGCGGCCGCTCTATTCCTTCATTCTCAAGATGACCGAAGGCCGGGAGGATACCGACGAAATCTTCCAGGAAACCTGGTTCCGCGCCATCAAGAACATTCCGAAATTCAAACACAACAATTTCCTGAGCTGGCTGTTCCGGATCGCGCACAACCTGGTGATCGACCGGGCGCGCCGCAGCAATCGCAATATATCGATCCACAGCGTGGTTGGTGGCGAGGATGGAGACCATACGCTCGAAGACCGCCTGGCCGCCACGGGACTTTCCCCCGCCGAGGAAGCAGGCGGAAACAGCCTTGGCGTGCGCATCGAACAGGCGGTGGAGTGCCTTTCGCCCGACCAGAAGGAGGTCTTCATGCTACGGATGTATGCCAACGCCTCGTTCAAGGAAATTGCCACGATCCAACGGTGCTCGATCAATACTTGTCTTGCCCGGATGCAATATGCGCTAACCAAGCTGCGTTCTATGCTCGAAGAAGAATACGATGAGTTGCAGGAGGCCATGTCATGAAATGTAGAAAAGCAGAAAAACTAGTCCTTTTACAGGATTCCGGCGAATTGGCCGCCAAACTGGGCGGGGCGCTGGCCGCGCATCTGCACGACTGCGAACCCTGCCGCCGTTTCCAGCATGCGCTGATCAAATCCAGAAGTATTTTCCTCCCGATGGAAGAACCTTCCGCGGCCGTGCTCAACAACATCAAGCGCGAAGCCCGCCTACGGGCAGCAGAGCCGGTATCAGCAAGGATTCTCTACTGGAAACCCGCGCTCGCAACGGCCGCCGCCGTCATGGTCGGCCTCGGTCTTTTCCTTTCCAATGTCCGCCCCAACCGGACCGGAGTGGAACTGGTCATGAGCGAAACCCAGCTGCTGGACACCTCCGACCAGGTCGTCAGTGTCATGTATAGCGGCCTATCCGAAGACGACCTCGCCTTCAACTTCCTCATGACCTACGAAGAAGGCAGCTAGCCTCGCCGATCCTATTTAACCATCACGGTTAGCCGCCGGACGGTATAGGACTCCGCGTTCTTGCTGAAAGTCCAGTCCGGATTCCCGGCAGGCGCGTTTCCAATGCCAACATCGGCGGTGGATGGTACGCCGCCCCAGTGGTTGAAGGCAAAGACGGTCTGCTTGTCTTTCCAGTTGTGGACCTGCATGCAGCCGTATCCGGGAACGATATCGCTCGGCGTATCGCCAAAATCAAACTGACCGGACGCGCCGGGAATGTCCTGTGCGTTTCCTGGAGCATAGTTTCCCGGCCAGAATTCAATATTCCCCCCGTCGGAATCCGTGCAGGGAACGACTCCCTCCACGTTGCTCCGGACCGTCAGGTTGGCGACCTTCTGGAAAAAGCGGGCGGCGCTGGAATCCACGGGAACACCGATCTTCTTCAAATCGTCGGTAAAGCGATCCATGGACGCGAAGGCATACTGCTTTGTTCCATCGCTCTTTTGCAATTCGAGGTAGTAGGCGATCTTGCCGAATGGAGCCATGTCCGTGGCGCTGTTATCAACGGCATATGCGGGTGCTTTCTTCGCATAGTCCACCACGGCGGGAATGTCCAACTGATAGACCATCCGGAAACCATCGGCTTCCGGCACTTGGGCTACCGCCGGGTTTTCCGGCTCGGGAAGCTCCCCGGCACGGAAGGCGGGAGCGGGCAATCCAGCGCCGTTCACCAGATTGGGCATAGCGAGTTTGTTCCATGCAAAACGGACCGCCACCGGCTCGGCCACCTCGGCGGACTGGACGATCACCGCATTGCCACTGATTTTCGCTTCCGCTTTTTTAAACTGGCCGTCTATCCCGGTGACTTCGAACCAGTCCGGGAATTTCCCGTCGCGGGTGGTGAGTCCTTTCGCCGAGTCGAAAACGACTTTCAACGAAGATCCTTGTTTTTCCAGCGATTGGAAAACCGGGCCGGAGCTAACCACGTCCATGCCATAATCGTTGGCTTCCGCAAGCAGGGCCAGACGGGTTCCGGGCACTTCCTTGTTCGGCGGATGGATGTTGCTGAGCGTCGCGTAGTCGCTAATCACGGCCATGCCGGTCTTGGGAATGGTTTTTACGATTTCCGATTCGGCTTCCCAGAAAATGGGAAGGATTTCCGGATTTTCATCGCCGTATTGGAAGGGGGCGATCTGCACGAAGTAGAACGGGAAGTCGTAGCCCCAGAGTTTGTGCCAACCGTTCAGCAGCGCTTTGGTCTTGTCCACGTACAGGCCTTCGCGATGATTGGATTCGCCCTGGTACCAGATGGCCCCGCGAATGGCGAAGGGGATGTGCGCATGCAGCATTCCGTTGTACAGCTTGGTCGGAATCTGCTGGTTGCCGCTCAAGATCAGATCCGCCGGAAAAGCGGGCGGTTCGGAAATATAGGATTCGGTCTGCATCGCTTTCCGGGCGTTCTCCGTCCACTGGCTGGCGCTGGCCAGATAGTCCGACAGTGTCTTTTTATAGAGGGGAGATGACGGCAGCGTCTTTTGTACGCGCTGGTTGATGTCGGCCAGTGATTCGATCCCTTCAAAGCCGCACGGTGGAGTCCATGGTTCGATCCGGGTTCCGCCCCATGCGCTCAACAACAGTCCGATCGGGACGTTGAGATCCTGATGCAGCTTGCGACCAAAATAATAGGCGACGCCGGAGAAGGTTTTCGCGGTTTCGGGCGTGCAGGCTGTCCAGTGGGCATTGATTTTTTCCTGGGGGTCTTCCGTGGCGACCCGCGGCGTGTCGTACAGCCGGATTTCAGGATAGTTTGCCGCTGCAATCTCGGCGGCGGCGTTTTCGCACGCCGAAAGGCTCAGTTGCATATTGGATTGCCCGGAGCAGAGCCAGACTTCGCCCACCAGTACATCTTGAAATGCAACCTGCTGGCCACCGGCGCGCACGGTCAAGGTGCGGGGTGCGGTTGAGGCAGGCATCGGATCCAGATCAATCCGCCATGTCCCGTCGGCCTTGGCGACCGCCGTTTTTGTCTGCCCGGCAAATTCGACCGTGACCGTTGCATTCGGATCGGCTTTGCCCCAAACCGGCACGGCGCGTTCGCGTTGCAGCACCATATGGTCGGAAAAAACAGTAGGCAGGGTTGGTTCCGCGGCGAAGCACGGAAGGGCGAGAAACAGCGATAGTAGCGGCATACCAAGACGTTTGATCATGTAATCCTCCAAAGTTAAGTGCGGGAGAGTATTTCAATTCCACCGCCGAAACAATTTCTTTTGAGCCGCAATTCGCCAGCGCGTTCAATTGGAGGGCGGAGGCCCGTCCTGTTCCAACTCTTTCGCGGGAACAGGAAGGTTCATGCCGTACATGGAATTGAAGATGACCACGAGGTTGGAGAAGACCATGCCGACGGCGCAGTATTTCGGCGAGAGCCAGCCCACTCCGGCGAGGAACATTCCGATAATGTTGTAGAGGAACGCCCAGCCATAGTTCTGGCGGATCTTGCGGCGCACCTTGCGTTGCATGAAGGGCAGGTCGCGCAAACGCCCAATCTCCGGAACCATGAAGACGCCGTCCGCGCTCATCTTGGCGGGAATCTGGCCCGAGAATACCGCGAGTCCAACGTCGGCCGCCGCCAGCGCCTGCGCGTCGTTGATGCCGTCGCCGACCATCATCACCGTCTTGCCTTGCCGTTGCAGGGCGGCGATTTCCTCCTGCTTCTGTCCGCTGCCCATTTCGGCGCGGTAGTCGGCAATGCCCAGCTCTTCGGCAACCCGCCGGACGACGGCGGTCCGGTCGCCGGAAAAGATCAGGGGTTCCACGCCGCACGCCTTGAGATCGGCAACCAGCGCTTTCGACTCGTCACGAAGGGTGTCCCGCAAGCCCGCGATCAGATAGCAGCCATCGGCATCGCCAAACATGGCGATGGTGGAGTTTTCCAAACGCGGGGGAATTTCAACATCGGGATAAAGTTCCGCACTACCGACCCGATAGTGCTTGCCGTCCACCTTGGCGGAAACAACGGTGCGGGCAATGGTGCGCTCGGTAATGGCGCGGGGAGTTCCGACCTGTGCGAGCGCACGGGCGATCGGATGCTCAATCCCGTTTTCGAGCGACGCGAGCAGGTTTAGATGGTCGGGTTGTTCGTCGACCAGCCAGACGATCTCGTGCACCTCGGGCGCGCCGCGCGTGAGCGTGCCGGTTTTATCGAACACCACCACGGAGGGCTTGAGCGACAGTACCGCGCCGTTGAAGATCTGGATGCCAAGGCCGCGCACTTTTTCGATGGCGGCCGTGAGCACCATCGGTTCGGCAATGCCGAAGGCGCAGGGGCAGGCGACGATGAGCACGCTGAGCAACCGGATCATCGCCGCGTCGCGGTCGCCCCACAACACGTTGGCCACGAAGACCAGCACACCGGAGAAAACGACGATCGGCACGAAAACCTGGCTGATCTTGTCGCCGAGGGAAAGCTGCACCTTGCGCGTGTTGAACGCCTCGATGGTGCTCTCGACGATCTTCTTGATCAGGTTGCTCTGCCCACCGGCGGGAACGGCGAGCACGGCGGAGTCGGAAAGCATCTTTGCGCCGGCGCCGACATAGTGCCCCTGCTCCAGCGATACGCCACGCGACTCGCCCGTGATCAAGCTGAAATCGAACTCGGCGGAAGACAGCAAAATTCCATCGGTAGGGACAAACTCGCCGCGCATCACATAGAACTCCTGTCCGGGGCGGAGATCCTCGACCGGGGCATACTCCCCGGCGGTTGCATCGATGCGCGCCTTCTTGGGCAGATGCCACGCAAGCGAGCTGACGCGGCGGCTGAGTTTTTTATAGAAGCTGCCGGAAATCAGGTTGCCCGTCTCGATGAGCATCAGCAGCAGCGCGACGACATCGAAGTAGAGGTGGGCAAAGTCGCCCCGCAGCATGGAATAGAAGGAATAGACCCACGCCGCCGCGGAGGACAGGAAGACCAGGCTCTCCATGCGGAACTGGCGCATGCGAATCTGCCGGAAACCGGCCAGCATCGTGTTGCGCGCGGCGTAGAGCGGCACGGGCGTCCCGAAGTCCGCCAGCAGGATCGAGCAGACCACCTGCATCGCCACCGGCACATCCCAATCCTCGGCAGAGTAGACCACGAACGAAAGCATCATGTTGTTGAGCGCAAAGAACCAGCCCGCCCCAAAGCGGAAATAGTCGTAGCCGCCGCGCTGCGATTCGTTGCCCTCATGGAACTGGTAGCCCAGCGTCTTGATCTTGCGGACAATATCGTCCTTGCCGATCTTCATCGGGTCATAGGAGAGCGTGCAGGTCTCGGCGATAAAGTTGAGGTTGACGTTTCCAACCCCTTGGAGTTTGTCCAGGCTGTGGTGCACCAGCCACGAACAGGCCGGACAAACCATGCCGCCAACGAGGAAGCAGAGATCTTGTCCGTGTTCGATTTCAGACTCGGTGCCATCCACCTCCTCGCCGCCGGGAAACACGCCTTCCAGCAGTTGGACAATGCGTTCGTCGCGCGCCGATCCACCCAGCCCCATCTTGCCGACGATGGTGTAGACCGCCGCGCAACCCGGACAGCAAAACTCCCCCGCCCCGCCGGGCACGCTTCGGCTACAGACTATGCAATGGTCGGCCATTATTCGGCAGGCATGAGTTTCAGAATAAACAATCCGACGTAGTACAGCCCGATGGCGAGGGCGATCCACGGGAAGGCCTTCTCGAAGCGCGCGCCCCATTTCTTATCGACGAGGCGACCGATGGAGATGCCGAGCTGCATGAAGAAGGTCTGGGTGATGACAAACGCGAGCATGAATGCCCCGCCGAGCCACCACGTCCCTGCGCCGATGGCCATGGCAAACGCGGCATAGAGCATCCCGCAGGGAATCAGCGAGGTACAGGCCCCGCCGATGGTCAACTTGCCGAGACCGCCGCCGAAGAAGCGCGACAGCCAGCTGGTCTTCGGCGCTTTCAATCCTTTTTTACGAAATGCATACCAGGCGATGAAGAACATCATCACACCGGGAAAGAGCAGTGAAAGCATGGCGCCTTTGAGCGGGTGGGCGGAAATCTGGCAGCAATAGTGCGCCGCGCCAATGTTGATGAAGGCACCGAATGCGCCGAACAGGATCCCGGCCAGGGTGTAGCCGACAATGCGCCCGAGGTTGAAGAGCGATAGTGCCTTGAGGCTCTTTTCGCGGTGAAGCGCGCAGACGGAAACGTGCAACGGCCCGCACATGGCATAGCAGTGTGGAATGGCGAACCAGCCCAAGGCGGATCCGGCGATGATGGTTGCGATCAGCTCTTTCATAGCGCCCCACCCTAGCACCGATTTCGTACAATTCAATTCCGGCCCTTGAAAACTTCCTATCCTTTGATTCAGGATACGGTACTTGCGCCAGCGTGTTCTTATTGATTCCTATATCCTATTCCGCCTCGGGTTTAGGAGCGCGGGCCATGAGGTCCATTACCGCCTGGCGCGGATCCTTGCCTTCGTGCACGACGGCGTTGACCTGCTCGGTGATCGGAACCGGTACGCCAAGCTGATCGGCGAGTTCCTTGGCGGCCTGGCAGTTCCAGACGCCTTCGGCCACCATCTTCATGCTACCCATGATATCCGCCAGCGACTCGCCTTTTCCGAGCCGCTCGCCGACGCCGCGGTTGCGGCTGTGGCGGGTCATGCAAGTGACCATCAAATCGCCGATGCCGCTAAGGCCGGAAAAGGTTTCGGGTTTGGCCCCGAGCGCAACGCCGAGCCGGGTGATTTCGGCGAGACCGCGCGTCATGAGTGCGGCCTTGGAATTGTCGCCAAAGCCCATGCCGTCGCCGATGCCCGCGGCCACGGCTATGACGTTTTTGAGTGCGCCGCCGAGTTCGACGCCAATGACATCGTCGAGGGTGTAGACACGGAAGGTGTCGTTCACAAAAAGCTGTTGTATCTGTTCGGCCACGTCGTGGTTTTCCGCCGCGATCGCCACGGCGCACGGAATGCCGCGCGCCACTTCCTCGGCATGGCTCGGACCGGAGAGCACGGCGACCGGGCGGGCGAGAATATGCTCGGCGGTTGCGCTCATGCGTTCGTGGGTTTTCTCGTCCAATCCTTTGGTCGCGCTGACCACCAGCGCGGACGCGGGAATGAAGGGCTTGAAGCTTTCGACGACCGGCTTGTAGAAACGCGATGGCACAACCAGCACAACCAGCCCGGCATCCTTCACCGCCGCTGCGCGGTCGGACGTCCATTGGATGGAAGCGGGAATGGTCACTCCGGGAAGATAGG
>JAIPJC010000102.1 GCA_021734345.1 Kiritimatiellales bacterium
CAGCCGCCACCCGCCGAAAGGAGGGAGATCTGGCCGCCTGAGCCCGCACGGTTGTTTGAGGGAGCCTTGCTCCACTCGTACATGCAGAAATAAAGACGGCACGAGTCGAGACCAGGTTGGTTGGTTCAATCGTAGTGATAGTTGGAAAAACACGAAGATTGGATTGGGGGATTTTTTTGTCTTTACTCAGAAGGGCTTAATGGTGGTTCTGCCTTTTTTCTTTTCTTTTTTCCAAGTGAATGATTCAGCCATAGACCAAAACATAAACCGCCGATTGACCATATGACTAATCCGAAAACAAGCATTCTAATGTCAAATTGCTTCTCTTGATACATCGGAACAACCACCATCACGGTGAACATGAACAGCGCCCATACCCACCCGGTTTTCCAACCCGCTTTTAGTTTTTCTATATTCATGTTTTTATTTATGCAGTTGATTAGGCAGAAACGGCTTCTGCCTATCTATTTGCTTAACACACCCTTTTGGGTGTGATGGGCAGATTGCATGGATAAAGAGCATGTTAAAAGAAAAATGGCGGAGAAAGAGAAGTCGTTCTGGGGGAAGTATGCCGAAAAGCTCCGTAAATACGGGGTCTCGGGGCATAACGCGGAATGGCATGTGCGGCGTGCGCAGGAGTCCGCCTATGGGTTGAAGGGGCTTAAACTGAACGATGTTTCTTCTGCCTATCTCGATTCATACCTCGACGTGATAGGCAGAAACGGAGAGAGGCCAACCCGGCGGGTGGCAGTGTAACGGCAATGGCGGGGTTGGAGCCGAGAGGGGAGCTTGGGTGATGCTCCAGCATCGACCCTTACGATGGCGGATCGCAGCTGGAGCTGCATTCTACGCCAGAGTCCCGTAAGCCGCCCATCTTCCCAATCCCCTTGTTTCCAATCATTGCTTCACTCTTTCGCATCGAAGTTGGTGCAGAGGTAGAGCGCCTCGACCTTTTCGCGCGCCCACGGGGTTTTGCGCAGGAACTTGAGGCTGGATTTAATGCTCGGTTCCCAGTTGAAGCAGCGGATGTCGATCTCCTGTCCGAGCTCGGCCCATCCATAGTGGTCGACCAGCCGCGTCAGGAGTTGTTCGAGCGTAATCCCATGCAGCGGATTGTTCGGTTGTTCGTTCATCGCAAAATCCTTTACTTGTTTTCTTCCAGCCGCTGCTGGCGGAGCATGCTGGCGATAATCCAGAGCACGAGCAGGCTGACGCCGGCAACCGCCAAACCGCCAAGCAGCTTTGAATATTTCCGCCACGGCTGCGGTCGCACGGTGGAATTGGCCTGCGTTTCCAGGGTTTGGAAAAGCGGAATCGCAGCCATTGTATCGTCGGCTACCCGGCCTTTCAAATCGTAGCGCGGGGCGTCGATGTCCCAAGCCCGGAAGCAGAGTGTGGCACGTCCGGCCGATGCGGCTTCAAAAACCAGATAGCGCGGAATGGCTTCGAGCTGGATGGCGGCGATGTCGAGCGGCGCATCGTCGTAGTGGAAAACGTGTATTTTGAGGAAGCGGTCTTTTGCGCCGAGCTTGACCGTGTTTTCTTGTTCGCCCGCCAAGGCGTGGATTTCGCCGCCGCCGACCCAGCGCCATGGTTCGTGGTCGTCGTTCCGTCCGAAAATGGAAACGCAGCGGGCGTACGATTGGTTTTTGATTGCGAAGGTGATGAATTCCACGGGGCGGTCCGTTTCGCCGACATCAAGGATCCGCGTGCTCGCGCCCTTTTGCTGCTCGCGTTCGGGCACGTCGAGATCCACGAAATCCACCGTCTCGCGCCCGACCTTTGCGGCGGCGCGGTAGTGGAGGCGGGCGGAGACGAGGTCGAACGGTTCTTCGGCCGACTGCGCGTTGGAGTAGATCCGGACGTGCAGGCGTGCAACGTCCGAATCCGGGTAGCGCAGGGTTTGGTTTTTGGCGTTGCGCTGGCGGGAAAAATCGATCAAGTAGCCTGTGGCCATGCGTCCGGGCGGTTGGCCGGTAGACACCTCGACCCGCCGGACAAAGTCGCGGCCGGAGGTGGCCAGTTCCAGCCGGTTGTGTACCGGAACCTTGCCGTCGACGGACGGCACGACAAGGTCGAATTGCAGATAGGGTTCACTGCCGGGAACGAAGGAGCGGTTGAGGATTTCCGGTTCGAGACTCCGGAGCTCGGCGGATTCCCTGGGCACATGCAGGAAAAACGGCCACTGGGAGCCATCCTCGCCGAAAATGCGCAGGTCGTTCGGGAAGTTGCGCGACTGGCCGAAGATATCGCTGCCGACGACCAACCGTCCACGCTGCCCGACCGCGAACGTGCCTTCGATTCCACGGCTAAGCTCGAACCGCGCGGACAGGTTTTGATCGGCCGCCTGCGCCGAAAGCATCAGGCCAAGCCATAGGGCGGGCGCCAGGGCATGTCGTTTCATTCTTCTTCTCCCGATGCGTGGAAATAGGCGGAGGCTTTCTGGTAGGCGAAGGAGAGCGCCAGCAGCAGGATGCCGGTTCCCATGAATGCCGCGATCCGCTCCAGTCCTTTCAACTCCGATGAATCCACCAGCAGCACCTTTAGCGCCGCGAGCGCAAAGAGCACCAGCCCGAAATACCGGTGTGCCGCGTTGTGCCGTTTCATGCCGAAGAGGATCAGGGCCAGCGCGCAGACGGCCCAGAGAATGGTGATGGCGGTGTTGGCCCAGTCGGTGTTTTTGCGGAGGATTTCGAGGGAAACCACGCCGATCCCTGCCGCGAGCGACATGATGTTCAAAATCTGGGTAAACCTCACTTTGGGCATGACAAAGCAAACATCGCGGTTGATCAGCCTCGGCTGGATCAGCAGGATGATGATGCCCACGGCCGCCAGCTGCGCCCAGATGACGGCATTGCCAAAGGGGACATAGCCATGGCGACCGAGGTTGAGGCCGACCGCGGCATCGATGACGAGGAGCTTGAAAGGCACCAGCAGCAGCAGGATGCTGCCGAGCAGGGTGACCGACGATTTCGGTGGAGCAAACAGCACCACCGTTGCGCCGGTGGCGAGCAGCATGAGCGACGTGATCAACCAGCAAAAGGCGTCGTCCGCCCCGAGCGTCCAGAAGGCATCGGCAAAAAAGACCAGCAGCGCGCCCAGTATGCCCGCCCACCACATCGTGTCCTGCCATTGCGACGAGGTTTGATCCTCGGGAAACCGCCCGGCGATTTTACCCTGCACGCCCAGGAGCGCGGCGGACAACATGCCCACCATGAACCGCGCGTTCAGGAACAGGTTGGGCGTATTGGAATAGAGCGAGACGTCGAACAGCAAGGCTTTCATGATGCCGACCAGTCCCAGCAGGAATGCGCCGGCCTGGAGCACGCGCGATTGCACGCGGGTGGCGAACCACGCCAGCACCGCGCCTTCGATCGCCCAGCCGAGCGATACCCATTCGCCGTCGAGTTGCGCCGGCAGCGCCAGCGTGGCAAAGGCCAATCCGCCTGCCAGGAACGCCAGGATTTCGCCATTGAACCGGCTGAGGACTTTGAACGCAAAGCGCGCCAGCGCGACATGCATCAGCGCCAGCAGCAGAAACGCCGCGCCGATCCACTGGTTCTTGTTCGCATCATCGAGCAGCCAATAGACCGCGCCGAGCAGGAGCAACGATGCCGCCACCAGCCGGATCATATCCGCGGTGCGCCCGGCCACCTGTTGTTCGCTGCGCAGCTTGAGCAAGCCGAGCGCGGCATATTCGGCGAAAAAGAGGAGGGCGAACCCTAGTCCGGTCCATAGCTCGCTGTCCGCGACCCAACCGATCCAGACGAGGTAGTGGATAACGGTAAAGACGAAGGCGAGGTTGTAGAGGATCTGCCACTTGCGGCGAATGCCCAGCAGGAGCACGGGAACATTGATCAGCGCCACGTACGCCAGCGGGAAAGCGCCGGCATCCATGTCGCCGCCGATCAGCAGCGGCGTGGTGAATGCGCCGAGCACGCCGAGTACCGCGACGGATTGCGAGCGATAGGCCAACGCCAACCCGAAGACCGCGAGTGCGCTGGCAAATAGTCCGGCACCGGCCGCAACCGCGCCGATCAAGTGGTAGATCCCGTACGCCGCAAAGACGGTGAAGTAGAACAGCGCGCTGCCTCCGCCGGTCAGCACCCGTGCGAACAGGGTGTATTTTTCATCCTTCCGCCCGACAAAATGGCCGATGCCCACCAAGGCGCCGCCCGCCAGCAGCCCGAGCACAATACGGGTGCCCGGCCCGATCCAGGAATGCTGGATGGCATAACCCACCAGAAAGACAACTCCCATCACTAGAATCGCGATGCCTGCAAAGGCGGCGGCCTTGCCGCCCATCATGAATTCGAGGCCGGCTTTTGGTTTCGGCGCAGGAGCCTTTTTCCGCAGCACAGATTGCGGCGGGGTTTCCGCGGGGACTGAATAAGTGGCCACCGGGGTGCTCGGCGCTTCCGGCTCCGGAGCAAGCTGTACTGCAACTGGAGGGGGTTCTGGTTTGGACGCGACCCTGCTTTCAGGAGCCATGCGATTCTGTTGCCGCCGCAACTGCTCCAGCTCGGTTCTTAGATTCGAAACCTTGACGATGGCCACGATCGCGAGGGTGATCGGAGCCACGACAACGAGTAAAACCACCAGTACAATCAAGCCTTCCATATCCACCCCCATTTAGAGGCGGCAAGTATTCTCTAAAAGCAGGGTTGCGTCAATCCGCCGCGCGTCCGCAAGGCCGCCGCGGAATCACATTTGGTTTGCCGGGCAGGCCGTCGCCGCCTACTCTTGCTCCAACTACAGGCAAAACCATCATGTTCGACTACAATTCAATTTGGAACCCCATCACCATCAAGCCGGACCATACCTTGGATCTATGCCTGGGGCCTCTGCATCTGTGGATCCACCGGGGCAAGCAGGAGTGGCATGTCGCCCATGAACACGACGCGCACGCGGAAGATCGGTTTTCCGCTGCGGTATCCGCCGATGGGTTCGTGCCCGGCAAGGGCTGGGTCCGCTGGATGATCAACGACGACATCGACGAAATCCAGCTGGGTCCGCGCCTGCCCGACCGCCCCCTGATCGTCCGCCCGGAAATGCCGATGTGCCTGTTGCCGAAGCAATCGGTGCAGTTTTTTGTCGGAATCCCGATGTGGCTCTCCATCTCGTTCGGCCCGCGCCATCCGCATGCCGCCGAGATTCCGACCCTGCCGCTGTCCAACTCCTGGTTCGGCCCCGTGACGGAAGGGGAGTTGTGCTATGCGTTGAAAACCACCGCCAAGCTGCACCAGGAAGATCTGCTGCCGCACGCCCACCGCGCCGGCTTTGCGCTGGAGATCCGCAACACCTCGGATGAAAAGCTAAACTTTGAACGGCTCTGCCTGCACACCCAATACCTGAACATCTACCGCGGGCAAAAGCGCCTGTGGACCAACAAGGGCCGCGTCAGCTACCGCGGGGAAGAACACTGGAGCCGCATCGTCTATACCCGCAACGCGCCCGATTTCGAACCCAAGGCCCAGCTGCTCGGGACAGCGCGCGAACCGCTGCAGCGAGGCACGCTCAAGAAGACGTTCGACAACCTCAAGCAACTGGCGGAGTTCTGATGATCGAGTCGATAACAACCTGGCTCGATACCCATTGGTCGACCATTGTCCACTGCGTCCTGCTGCTGGGGGTCGGGCTGCCGCTGCTCCGGATGCTGGGTTATGTGATCCGCAAGGGACTGCGTAAAAAACTCAGCGCACAGGCCGTCATGCTGCTGAGCAAAGGGGTTGTCTACACCGGCTCGGTGGTCATCGTCCTGATGGCTCTTCAGCAGGTCGGATTCAAGCTGGGCACCCTGCTCGGCGCGGCTGGCATCGCCGGCGTCGCGATTGGTTTTGCCGCGCAGACCAGCCTCTCCAACCTGATCAGCGGCCTCTTCCTCATCTGGGAGCACCCGTTCAAGGTGGGCGACGTCCTCCACGTCGGTACCGACCACAGCGGCACCGTGCATTCGATCGACCTGCTCTCCGTGCAGTTGCGCACCTTCAACAACCAGCTGATCCGCATCCCCAACGCCGCGCTCATCACCAACGCCTTCACCAACGTCACGCGCTTTCCTATCCGCCGCATGGACATCGACATCGGCGTCGCCTACAAGGAGGACGTGGCGCACGTGATCAAGGTGCTCGAAGAGGTGGCCGACCATAATCCGTACTGCCTCGACGAACCCGCGCCGGTGATCATCTTCAAAGGTTTCGGCGACTCCGCCCTCGAATTCATGTTCGGACCCTGGTTTGAAAAGGCGGACTATGTAGTCCTGCGCAACAGCCTGCTGATGGAAGTGAAGAAACGATTCGACGAAGAAGGCATCGAAATCCCCTTCCCGCACCGCACCCTCTACGCCGGCTCCGCCTCCGGCCCCTTCCAGGTGCAGGTGGTTCCGGCGCAGGAAACAGCAAGCAATACATAGTACGAAATACGAAATAATAGGAATTCCCCATGGCATGGACAGGTAAAATCATTGGCGGCGTACTCGGTTCCTTCATCGGACCGTGGGGAACGGCGATCGGAATCGGCATCGGGCACCAGTTCGACAAAGGGGCATCGCGCGTGCAGACCGCCGGCATGATGATGCAGGTCGCCTTCTTCGGCTGCCTCGCGAAAATGGCGAAGGCCGATGGCGCCATCACCAAGCAGGAGATCGCCGCCGTCGAACAGATCATCGCCCGGCTCGGCTACACGCCGAAGATGCGCGAAGCCGCCATCGACATTTTCCGCCAGGCCAAGGACGATCCGCATACCGCCGCCGACTACATCGGCCAGCTCGCCGCCGTTATCCGGTTCAACCCCCAGCTCGGCATGACCTTTATCGCGGCGCTGCACGCCGTCGCCCAGGCCGATGGCTTGATCCATCCAAACGAGCGCGACATCCTGTTGCAGGCCGAGCGCGCCTTCCGCCTGCAACCCGGAACCATCGACGCCATGCTCGGCGGTGGCCGTACCGACAATCTCGCCGATGCCTACAAGGTGCTCGAATGCACGCCGGAAATGTCCGATGCCGAAATCAAAAAGATCTATCGCGAAAAGTGCGTCCAGTTCCATCCCGACAAGCTCGCCTCAAAAGGCCTGCCCGACGAATTCATGAAATTCGCCCACGAGCAGCTCGCCAAGGTGAACGACGCCTACGATACCATCAAAAAATCCCGGGCGTGATGGCCGGAGGCTAGGGTAGCAGCAGCGTGCGGTAGTATTCCGCCGGTGGTGTATACAGGACGTCCCGGGTGCGCAGGACGTAGATGGTGCCCGAAGGATCGAACAGTTCCAGCACGGCGTTGGTGCCCCATGGGGCCAGGGCCAAGTTCGTATTGGACTGAAACTGGAAAAACTGGTCCGGCAGTCCACCCAGGAGAAACAGCTCGTACGCGTTGGTGGTTGAATCGGAGTCCGCGATCACGCTTTGGTTATAGCCTAGGAAGTTCACGGGCGACATTTGGGGTACAACCCGGTTGCGCAATATCACGCCTTCGATCCCCGCGACCACCAGTTGGCCGTCCTTCGTTGCAGCGGCGAAGAGGGACTTTATGGTGGGCAACGGCAGCCGCGTCCAGTTCGCCAGGTCTGTGCTCGTGAGCAGCGTGCCTTGGTAGCCGGTGATGAACCAGATGCCGTCCACACGGGTCGCGTCGGTCAACCAGCGCGTCGTGCCGCTGGTGCGGGCGGTCCAGTTCGTGGCATCGGGGCTGGTGTATACGGTTCCGTTTTGCCCCACGACCACAAACTGGTTGTCGAGCCAGCGAACACGGTAAAGCCAGTTGGCTGTGCCTAGCGGAACACTCGTCCACGTTGCGCCATCCGGGCCGGCGCGGAGCAGCGTTCCTTTGTCGCCAACGGCGACGCATGCGTTGGGCCCAATGGCAACACTGGAGAGGAAGTTGGCTGTGGGCGTGGTGCGTGCTGTCCAGTTTGTGGCGTCGGGACTCGTGAATATTTTGCCTGATTCGCCCGACACGATGAAGAAGTTGTCCGAAGCCGCGATGCCCTGCAACGAGTTCGTCGTGAACGATGGGAGGTTTGTCCAGACGAGGCCGAACGTTTCGACGGGTACATTGGTGACGACGATGTTTTCGCCAATCTGGTTGGTGATCGAAATATCCACCAATCCGGCCCGGCTTATGAGGACGTTGCCCGCGTTGCCAACGGCAAGCAGCAGGTTGGTGGTTCCCCCCACGCCCAGCAACACGGTGTTCGTGTGCGGAACGGGAACTACTTCTCTGGCCCATAGAATCCCGTCGAGGCTGGTTTGTATGTTTGCCAGGTCGCCGACTGCGACATAGATACCGTTCTGTACCGTTACGTCCCAGAGCCAGGCGTGGGGAGAATCGGGAGAGGGCTGCCATCCATAATCGATGCCATTGGTGGAGCGGCCTTCTATTAAAAATCCTGTGCGGCCCGCGACGAGCCATGCATTCGATTGTCCGCAGGTGGAGAGATAAACCCATGCCGGCGGTGCATTCGTCGGAAGATCTGTGATTTGATCAGACCATGCCGAGTCGCCCGTCGCGCGAAAGCGCACTTCCTGGTCGCCTACCAAAAGCATTCCAGTATCGTTGATGGCAACATCGTAGAGGTTGTTGGTTGTGCCGCCGTTGAGCGAAGTCCATGGGGCCAATCCGGTGGTACTGGCTAGTGTCACACCACCATTGCCGACTGTGACAAATTTCCCGCTCGCGGCGCTGCCGAGGTAGCGCACGCGGTTCAGATGCGAAGAGGTTCCGCTACTCACCGTACTCCATGACGTGCCGCCCGTACTGCGCAGAATTTTTCCATATTCTCCAACGGCAACATATGTTCCGTTGCCGAATGCTACGCCGCGCAGCCATCCTGTCGTGCCGGATACGGCCTTGGTCCAGGCCATGCCGTTTGTG
This sequence comes from Kiritimatiellales bacterium, assembly GCA_021734345.1. Classification (GTDB taxonomy): domain Bacteria; phylum Verrucomicrobiota; class Kiritimatiellia; order Kiritimatiellales; family Pontiellaceae; genus Pontiella. Next base: position 8,868 of record JAIPJC010000102.1, read on the forward strand.
CTGGTGTAGATCGATCCGTAGTCTCCCACGGCGACCGCGCGCTGGGCGGAGGCCACCACACCCTCGAACCAATCCGTGGTGGATGGCGTGAGCTGGGCCGGGTGGAAGGAGTCGCCGTCGTCCGACCAGAGGATGCAGCCGTTTTCACCCGTGGCGATGAACCGCTCGCCCATCAGCGCGACGCTCCGCAGGTAGTTCGTCGTGCCGGTGATGGCGGGTGCCCAGCGCTCGTCGGTGCGTTGCACGTAGAGGGTTCCGCCGTCGCCGACCTGCACGGCAAGGTCGCTGGTTACGAGCATGTCGAGCACGTTGTTGCCATGCGGGAGTGGATTCGACCAGCGCCAACGTTCGCTTCGCACCTCGGCGGACGTTGCGGTGGAAAGAAAGGCAAACAGGGAGATCAGAATGGGCCAACACAATCGGGCGAGCGATGCCTGTGCCGAGTGAAATGCTTGCCGCCGCACCGTTGCCACTTGAAGGAAGATATCCATTGCTGCCTCGACTGGTTTGGTTGGTATATTGAACAAAGGCATTACACGCTTGATGGACGGTTCGTCACATCCGCGGAACTCGTCCGCCGCCTTGTCCGGGTTTTGCGGCGAGGCTTCACCCACAGATGGGTAAACTGGTAGCGGGCAAAAGCCGCTATGAAGAAAATGCCGGAAACCGAGATCGAAATCAGAACCAAGGCGGAAATTTTTTCCGGGCCAATCTCTCCGCTTTGCACGCGCTGGTAGATCATGAAAAAACAAAACACGCCTATCAGTAGACTGGCAAAGGCCCCCACGATTGCGGGGAAGGCCGGTCGGTGTCGGTACATGAGAGGCTTCATTCCTGATTTTCCAATCCTGTGTAAAAAGGGAAGGCCTCCAGTTGGCTGGAGGCCCTTTATTCGAACGTATCGAACCTATTCGCCGCGACGACCAATCTGATCGCGGGTCTGATCGCGCGCCTGTTCCATCAACTCCTGATGGCTGGGCAGGCATTCGCGTAGTTCCTGCAACCGGTCGCGGATCTGATCGCGATCCCGCGTCTGATCCTTGATCTGGTCGCGTAGTCGGTCACGGAGCTGGTCGCGTTCCTCATCCGTGCAGGCTGCGACTTGCTTCTGCTGGTCGCGGAGCTGTTGCTGATATTTATCGCGCGCCTGAGTCATGTCCTGCACGGCATCCTGTACTTCCGTGGGCAGGCAATCCTTCAACCGCGTCCGATCCTGTTCGAGTATGGGGCTGCACGTTTGGAGTCGATCCTGATCCTTCAGCTGCACCTTGGTGGCGGTATTCGTGCCGCCCGCCATTACAACGCTCGCGCACGCCATGGCCGCCATGGTTATGATTATCGTTTTTGCCTTCATGACTATCTCCTTTGGGTTGTCTCGACGGCTCTACGCCAACTCCCTTAACGCAGGCACTGTGCCACCGGGATTTGGCCATGAATTGCTGGCGTTTTTTGAAGACAGGATGTTTCCCGACGCTTCAGGTGGGCGGAAGCGCCCAAGGGAATGACCGGCTTGCTGGGCGGAAGCGCCCAATCCTATCGTGGGGCTACGACTCCTGGCAGACGGATAGGGGGAGATCCAGCAACCACATGCAGCCGTGGGCCGAGGATTCCGCTAGTTCCAGCCTTGCGTCCAAGTGATCCGCGATGAGTTTTGAAATGGCCAATCCGATGCCGCTGCCGCCTTCCCGCGTGGATTTGCATGGCAGGAACAGATGCTCGCGCAGCTCATCGGGAAAACCCGCCCCCTCGTCCCGCACGCGAAAGCGCAAGCGCTCGCCCTCCCGTGCGACGGACAGCGCGACCGTTCCGCCGGATGGCGTGGCCTCGATGGCGTTTTCCAACAGGTTCACCAGCACCAGGCTGGCAAGGTTGGCTATACGGCTGGACAGGGTGCAACGGCCTTCTGCCTCGACGACCAGCGTCACCTTGCGTCGGGCCGCCGCCGCGGCGACACGGCTTTGCACGTCGTCGTCCAGTTCCTTTACCGTCAGTTCATAGGTCGGTTCGCCGCGTGCGTCGCCTAGCACTTCCAGCGTTTGCTCGACAAGGGATTGCATCCGTCGCGAAGCCGTCAACGCATCCTGCCAATCCTCCTCCTCCGATTCGTTATGGCCTTGGCCTCCGCGGGAAATGAATTGCGAGAGGCTCGCCAGCGGGTTCTTCAAGCCATGCATCAGATGGGCGGAAATCGCACCCACCGCGGAAGTCCGCGCAGCGAGGGCCAGTTCTTCATTGGCCCGTTGCAGCCGTTCACCGCGCCGCGCCAGGTCGATGTTGAGTTTTTCCAAACGCCGGAACGCCGGCCAAAGCATCGCCACCAGCAGGATTCCGGCGACCGCGAACGTGCTGGCCGCGATCTGGATCAGGCGGCGGTCCAGACGTGCGTATTCGTCGGCGATACTTGCTCCTTCGACGATGAATTGGGCCGCGCCGGCGAACGTTTCCGCGTTGCGGCGGTGCAAGGGCACCGTGACCAGCAGCGTCGGCACGTGTGCAATCCGGCCGGAGGCGAATTGCGGCAGGTAGATGAATACCGCGCTTAAAGGCGTGTCCGGAACAAACCGGCTGTACGGCTTCAGCGCGCGAACGGACTCCAATGTACGCCGGCCCAGCGGTAGCGGCAAGATCGTGGCTGGAAATGCGTCGGTGAAGACGCCGTCCGGGTTGTAGAAGCGAATGCCGAGCACCCCCTTGAGTCGCGATGCGCGCACCGCGGCGTCGAAACCGATCTGTTCGTCGGTCCGTATCTCCAGACCTTCGGGATTGGCATCGTCGAGTTGCTCCATGAGCGTGGTCGCATGGAGCGCTTCGGCGTCGCGGCGGGCGATTTGCTCGCGCACCAGGCCGCGTACGAACAACAGCCCTGAAAGTATCGTGGCCGCCAGGATGCCCAGTGCGACGGCAATGCCCAGCCCAAACGCCCGCCTTGATCGCGGGATGAACTTTTCCAGGTTGACCGTGCCGTCCATGGTCTTCTTTGCTCCGTTAAAACTCGAACCCCACGCCTCCGCCCGCCATCCAGTCTTGATATTCCTCGAGCGGATCGTTGCTCATGTTCCACTCGCGTTCGGCAACGGCATAGAGCAGCCAGCTTTTCCCAAGCCGCCGTTCGATGCGCAGGTCGAGCACGACGTATGAACCTAAATCCGGAAATGGGAATCTGGCCATTATGAGGCAAGTGGTTTACACTCAACGGCATGAAAGCATTCGAACCGTTGATTCGCGCCAACCCGCAGGGTGAGGCCGAAAACCCATGCGGTCCACCCAATGGATCGT
>JAIPJC010000103.1 GCA_021734345.1 Kiritimatiellales bacterium
TTGGAACGGTCCGGTGTGCGCAACGCGGCTGGAAGCCGCGTCTACAATCAAAGGATCAGCATGCAGTCGCCATAGCTGAAGAAGCGATACTTTTCCTGTACGGCGGTTTCGTAGGCGCGAAGCATCTGTTCGCGACCGGCGAAGGCGGACATCATCATCAAGAGCGTCGACTTGGGTAGGTGGAAGTTGGTGAGAATGGCATCGACGTTCCGGAATGCGTAGGGCGGATGGATGAAGATGTTGGTGGAGCCCTCCGCCTGTTCAATCGCCGGGAGGCTTTCGAGTGTCCGCACGCTGGTGGAGCCGACGGCGACGACGCGCCCGCCCGCTTGCTTGGCGGCATTGATGGTGCGGGCGGCTTCTTTGGAAACGGCATAGCGCTCGTGGTGCATGTCGTGGTCGGTAATGAGTTCCGCCGAGACGGGGCGGAAGGTGCCGAGGCCGACGTGCAGGGTCAGTTCAGCCTTTCCGACACCCTGGTTTTCCAAGGTTTGGAGCAACTCCGGCGTAAAGTGCAGCCCGGCGGTGGGCGCGGCGGCCGCGCCGGGCGCGGAGGCATAGACGGTTTGGTAGCGCTGCTTGTCGATGGCGATCTGGTCGGCGCTCTGCTCCTTGCGGGCGATGTACGGGGGAAGAGGCGGCACACCCTCTTCGTCGAGGATTTCCATCAGCGGGCGGTCGGACTCGATCTTCAGCACGGCTTCGCCTTGCTCGCCGTCGTAGAGCATGGTGGCGCGCGCCTTGCCGGAGCAGAGGATCAGCGATTCCCCAATCTTAGGACGGCGCGAGGTTTTCATCAGCACTTTCCATTCGCCGGGCACGGTTTCTTCGAGCAGCAGCAGTTCCGCTTTCCCGCCGGAGGCCGCCTTGTGTCCAAAGATGCGGGCGGGGATCACCTTGGTATTGTTGAGCACGAGCACGTCGGGTGCGCGCAGGTAGTCGACGATACTGGTAATGCACCGGTGCTCGATGAGTCCGGTGTCGCGGTGCAGCACCATCATGCGCGCCATGTCGCGCCGCTCGGCCGGGTGCTGGGCGATCAGCTCCGGTGGCAGTTCATAGTTGAAGAGGTCGGTTTTCATTTGATAGCTTCCCTGAACCGCAGAACAATACGGAACCCCGGAGGGATTTAAAGATGAAATGGCATTCGACTTATACCCGCAGGCAGGCCTTCACACTCATCGAGCTGCTGGTCGTGATTGCGATTATCGGTATTTTGTTCACGCTGGTCTCCCCCCAGATCGGCAAGGCGCGCCTGAAAGGCAAGCTGACCCAGCAGGCCGCCAAGGCCCGCTACATCGTCGAAGCCATTACGGCAAAGGAGGGGGCCAGCCGTTTTAGCCAAGGCTGGCCGCAAAGCGGGGAATACCCTTCTTCCACGGAATTTCTCAGGAGTCTGGTGCATGACGGGTTTCTCGATGTCGAATATTCTTTCTTTGCCGGACCCGGCATGACCCCGGCAAAAGATGAGAACGATTTTTCCGCCGACAACAACGCCTGGTGCATTGTTCTGGATCTCAAGGACACCACGCCCGGAAACTTTCCAGCGGTATATACGAAAAACCTGACCCTCAATACGTTGTCTTTTGACGAGAACTCCGTGCCTTTGGGCAACAAAGGATTTGCCTTTGCGACGAAAAACGGGGAAGCAATCGCGGTGGAACAGGCCGAAATGAATGGGCCCGATTTCGAGCACATTTTCAACCTGCAAGGGCAAACGGTTCAGGTTCTGGGCCCTAATTGAACGAATGATTTAAGGAGAATGTTGATGAAGATATTGGTAGTGGGCAACGGCGGGCGCGAACATGCGCTGGCCTGGAAGCTGGCGAACGACAGTACGAAGCCGGAGCTTTTCTGCACGCCCGGCAATGCCGGTACGGCCGAGGTGGGAACCAATCTCTCCTATGGCGCAACCGACCTCGCCGGTATCCGGCAGTGGTGCCTCGACAACCAGCCCGGCCTGGTTGTGATCGGCCCTGAAGCCCCGCTGTGCGCTGGTTTGGCGGACGTGCTCGAAGCCGACGGCTTCCGCGTGTTCGGCCCGTCCAAGGCCGCCGCCGAGCTGGAAGGAAGCAAGCAGTTTGCCAAGGAAATCATGAAGGCGGGCGGCGTGCCGACCTCGGCCTACGAAACCTTTTCCGATCCCGCCGCGGCCTGCGCCTATGTCCGCAAACGCGGTGCGCCGATCGTCATCAAGGCCGACGGCCTCGCAGCGGGCAAGGGCGTAACCGTCGCCGAAACCATCGAGCAGGCCGAGGCGGCCATCCGCGACGCGCTCGAAGGCAGCGCCTTCGGCGACGCGGGGAGCCGCGTGGTGATCGAGGATTTCCTCGAAGGAGAAGAGGCTTCGATCCTCGCGCTGATCGATGGCGAAAACGTGGTGATGCTTGCGTCATCGCAGGATCACAAACGGATCTTTGAAAAGGACCGGGGACCGAACACCGGTGGCATGGGCGCGTATTCCCCGGCATCGATCGTAACCGAATCCGTGCTCGAAAAGGTGAAGACGGAAGTCTACGACCGCACACTGGCCGAGCTGAAAAAGCGCGGCATCGTCTACAAGGGTGTGCTCTACGCCGGCCTGATGATCAAGGATGGCGAACCAAGCGTCGTCGAGTTCAACTGCCGCTTTGGCGATCCCGAAACACAGGCGGTGCTGGCGCGCTGGGACGGCGACATGCTTCCGGCCATCAACGCCGTGATCGACGGCACACTGTCCGAAGACCTGATACAGTGGAAGCCGGAACACAGCGTCTGCGTGGTCATGGTGGCGGGCGGCTATCCGGGCGACTATGCGAAGGGCGACGAAATCCAGAATCTGGAGAAAGCCAACGCGGTGCAGGACACCGTCGTTTTCCACGCCGGAACCGCGCTCAAAAATGGCAAGGTCGTGACCGCGGGCGGCCGCGTGCTGGGGATCACCTCGACCGGTTCCGATCTGCCCGACGCGCTATCCAAGGCCTACATCGCCGTCGAAACCATCAGCTACAAAGGCGCATTCTATCGCAACGACATCGCACATCGTGAAATGAGGAGATTGGAAAATGGCTAAAAAAGCACCGACCGTGGCAATCGTGATGGGTAGCAAGTCCGACTGGCCTGTTTTGGAATACACCTACAACACGCTGAAAGAGTTCGGCGTCGAGAGCACCGTCAAGATCATGTCGGCGCACCGCACTCCGCACGAAGCGGCCGACTTTGCCGAAAACGCCGCGAAGAACGGATACAAGGTCGTTATCGGCGCGGCAGGCGGCGCGGCGCATCTTTCCGGCGTACTGGCCGGCCACACGATCCTGCCCGTGATTGGAATCCCCGTGAAGGGCTGGGCGCTTGACGGGATGGATTCGCTGCTCTCCACCGTACAGATGCCTGCGGGCGTTCCGGTGGCGACCGTGGCGGTCGGCAAGGCCGGCGCGATCAACGCGGCAATCCTCGCCGTGCAGATCCTTGCGCTTGCCGACGCGACGCTGAAGCGCAAGCTGATCGCCTACAAAAAGAAGATGGCGGATGACGTGCGCAAAGCCGATGCTGAGCTTCAGGCCGAATTGAACGGGTAGAAATTTTATGGCGCAGACCGGAAGGTCTGCGCCACTTGGCTTATCGAGCAAGAGGCTCGGGTCTTTTTATTCAGATCCCTTCTGGTTCTCGGCAGGCGGTTCGTTCTGGATTCCCTGCTTCCGCTTTTGTTTTTTTTCCTGCTTTCGTTTCTTGGCGATCTCTTTTTGACGCTTTTCGAACGAGTAGTTTGGTTTTGCCATTTGAACTCCTGTTAAATTGAATTCGAACCTTATACCTTAAAACGAGCGCATTCTCGCATCTAAACCCATTGTTTTATGAAAACAGGGCTGCGGGCCAGGAATCTTCCGTCACTTAGCGCTACTTTTGAACGCCAAGCTTGGTGAGGATCTTCTCCATCAGGCACCACTTGGTGAAGGCGGACTGCAATAGATTTGCGCCGACGAATACGGTGAACCAGAGCCAGGCGGGATTCACATAGTGGGCGAGGGCCAGCGAGGCCAGGATAAAGGTTCCGGCGATCGCACGAACCATATGTTCCATTTTCATGACTACCTCCTTTGGTTTACTTCGACAGCATGTTCCAAAACCCGTCTGGTTCCTGCCCGATTCGCCAGCAGGCGATGCCGCGGATGGGCTTCGATTTATAAAGTCCCAGTTTGGCCTCCAGTGACTGGAGGGTTTCGTAGTGGATGTTGACGGTCACGGTTTCGTTGAAGGAATAAGTCGCCCCCTTTTCGCGGTCCCAGGTGGATTTAATGCCTTTTTCCTGGAGTTCGTCAACGACCTCGCGGTTCTTGTAGGCGCGGGCCAGGGACGGGGTTTGCCAGCCGCGGCCATATAGCGGAATGCCCATGACGAGTTTGCCGGGGTCGATGGTCTGGGTTGCGTAGGCCAGGATCTGCGCGCACCACGGCAGGGAGGCGATTGGCCCCGGTGCACCGCCGCTGTAATGCTCGTCGTAGGCCATGACGACGACGCGGTCGGCGATCATTCCGATGAAGGGATAGTCGAAGGCGTCGCGGGGGTTCTTCTGCTTATGATCCGCCCAGCGCGCCACGACGGCCACGCTGAATATCTTTCCGTTGGGCAGCGCCTTTTTAACGGCCGCGAGAAAGTTGAGGTAGGCGGTGCCGTCGTCCTTGCCGATGCTTTCGAAATCAATCTGCACGCCGTCGAAGGGTTTTGAGCGCTCGACGATCCCCGCGATGATGCGGTTGCGGAAGGGGAGTTCGGGGTTGAGGTAGATATGCGCCAATGTGGCGTTCCACGGGATGGTGACGACCAGGTGGTAGCGGGTTCCGGGCTTTGCACCCGGCAAGGCTGGTGGACGGAGGTGGCCTCCGGAGAGGTTGCCGTCGGCATCGACAGCGGCGCTGAAGCAGGCAACGTCGGTGATGGGCGCGGCGGTCGGGAAGTATTTCTCCTCGCCTTTCATCAGATAGGCCCAGGTTTCCGGGAAAGCGGCCGCCTGCACCGTTAGCGCGGACAAGAATAAAAGGAAGGCGGTCAGGGCTTTTTTCATGGCGCCGACGGTAGGCAACCCCGAACGAAGTGTCAAGAACGGGCGGGATTTGCATTCGGCGGGTTGGGTAAAATAAAACCAAAAACCACTTGAAGGAAAGCATAAGCAAGGATATAAGAAAGCCATTAGATAGAAAAAACAAAGCGAAGCGATAGATCATAAATGAGCGCAAATTTTGCAGAACGCAGGGCGGTGATACTCGAAATGCTGGCGGAAGACAGCAGCGTGAGTGTATCCGATCTTGCAAAGCGGTTGGGCGTTACCCCGGTAACGGCCCGCGCCGATCTTGCTGCGCTGGAGGAGGAAGGCGTGCTGGTGCGTACGCACGGCGGGGCCTTGCCGGCCTTCCATCCGAAAATCTTTGAGCGGACGCGCCAAGGCAAGGAAAACAAAACGACCATCGCCAAAGCCGCGTCGGCGGAAATCCAAAGTGGCGACACGGTCATCATCAGCGCGGGAACCACCACGGCGTTGATCGCCAAATACCTGCTCGGCAAGCGCGACATCCACATCGTCACCAACAATACGCTGCTGCTCACCTATGCCCGCATGAACCCGCAACTAAGCGTGACGCTGGTCGGCGGCGAATTCCGTCCGTCGGAAGAGGGGCTTGTCGGCCCAATGGCGCTACAGGCGCTTGATCAATTCCATGTTTCAAAAGCCTTCATCGGCATCGATGGCGCATCCGTCAAGCAAGGGTTCACCGCCAACTCCGTTGAAAGCGCCGATCTGGTTCGCAAAATGGCCGAGCAGGCCGACCAGGTTTTTGCCATTTCGGATTCCAGCAAGTTCGGCAAGCCGGGTTTTGCCCGGATTTTGCCTTTCGAGGGGGTGGATGTGCTCGTGACCGACAACGAGTTGCAGCCAGAGTTTGAAGTCAAGTTGACCGAAGCCGACGTACGAATTGTAAAAGCATAGTTTCAATTAAAGGAGAATAATCATGGCGACTGAAATTCTAATGCCACGGCAGGGGCAATCTGTTGAATCCTGCATCATTATCGGTTGGAAGGTAAACGAAGGCGACGTCGTCACGGTTGGACAGGCGCTCTGCGAAGTCGAAACCGACAAGGCGACGTTCGAAGTGGAAGCCACCGCCGCCGGCACCGTGCTCGGCATCTTCTATTCCGCCGAAGCCGACGTCGAAGTCCTTAAGGTTATCGCCGCCATTGGCGAACCCGGCGAAGACATTTCGGGGCTGCGTCCCGCAACTTCGAACACCGAAGAAAAAACATCGAACGTCGAAGTAAAAGAAGACGTGGCTCCTGTCGAAGTTCAGCATTCGCCGATGGAAGTTCAACGTTCCGGCAACGCCGGAGCTTCGCCGCGCGCCAAAAATCTTGCCGCCAGCAAGGGCGTTGATGTTGCCGCCGTTGCAGGTACCGGCCCGAATGGCCGAGTAACCGAACGCGATGTTGCCGCGGCGCAAGCCGGCGCTGTTTCTCCTGCCGCAAAGGCCAAGGCCGCTGCGGAAGGTCTCGCGGTTCCAAGTGTTGGAAGCGGCATTGGTGGACGCGTGCTGGCATCCGATCTGATGACGGTTGCTCCGGAGGCCATCGGTGCCGCCGTTGCATCGTTGGACTTTCCTGGCAACGCCACCGAAATTCCGGTCAAGGGTGTCCGCAAGGTTGTCGCCGGCCGCATGCTGGCTTCGCTGCAAAATACCGCGCAACTCACGCTCAATACTTCGGCCGATGCGCGTTCGGTACTCGGCTATCGCGCCAAGTGCAAGGCTGCCCCGGAAGAGGCTGGCGTCGGTGGCATCAGCATCAACGACGTTGTGCTCTATGCGACCGTCAAGACGCTCTCCGAATTTCCCGAACTCAATGCGCATTGGCTGGGTACGAAGATTGTGCAGTTCAGCAATATCCACCTCGGCTTTGCGGTCGACACGCCGCGCGGCCTGATGGTTCCGGTCATCCGCTACGCCAACCTGATGACGCTCAAGCAGATTTCGGCGGAGGCCAAGCGGTTGGCGAAAGCCTGCATCGCTGGTACGATCGATCCCGATGCGCTGACGGGCGGCACCTTCACCATCACCAACCTTGGTGCAATGGGTATCGAAAGCTTTACGCCGGTGCTGAACGCTCCGGAAGTGGGTATTCTGGGCGTTTGCTCCATCCAGCCGAAGCCGGTCATGAAGGGCAAGGACGTCGAGTTTGTTCCTCACATGGGCCTCTCTCTGACCTTCGACCACTGCGCCGCCGACGGCGCGCCCGCGGCCCGTTTCCTCGCCAGCATGCGTTCCAAGCTGGCTGCATTTGAACTAACGTTGGCTGGATAGGGCCGATCAGACCGATCCGACAGATTTAGGAGAAAACAATGTACGATCTAATAATAATCGGAGCAGGACCGGGCGGCTATGAAATGGCCGAACGTGCCGGACACCACGGCAAGAAGGTCCTGCTGATTGAAAAGGCGCACCTCGGCGGCGTTTGCTTGAACGTAGGCTGCATCCCGACCAAGACCCTGCTGAACTCGGCCAAGCATTATGTGCATGCCAAGGAAGCACCGGAGTTCGGCGTGACCACCGGCGAGGTGAAGTTTGATCTTTCCAAGGCGATGGCCTGGAAGAACGAGGTCATCGAAACGCTGCGCGGCGGCATCGGCTTCATGATGAAGAAGAACAAGGTCGAAGTGCTCTTCGGCGAAGCCAAGCTGATCGGTTCGGGCAAGGTTCAAGTGGGCGACACGATCCATGAAGGAGCAAACGTGGTGATCGCCACGGGCGGCTCGCCGTTTGTTCCGCCGATTCCCGGCGCGGACCAGCCGCATGTGATGACCAGCACCGGAATCCTGGGCATCGACACGATGCCGAAGTCGCTGGTGGTGATCGGTGGCGGGGTGATCGGGGTCGAGTTCGCCAGCTTTTTCAGTAGCCTCGGCGTAAAGGTCGACGTGATCGAAATGCTCGATGAAATCATTCCGTTCATGGACGGCGAACAAGCGCAAGCGTTTCGCAAGGCGCTCAAGGGCAAGGTTGATTTCAATCTCGGATGCCGCGTTACGGCCATCGACGGCCACGATGTGAAATTCACGACCAAGGCCGGCGAGGAAAAATCGATCAAAGCGGACATCGTACTGATGTCGGTGGGCCGTTCGCCGAATCTGGCGGGGCTGGGCTTCGAGGAAGCCGGGCTTGATTTCGATCGCCGGGGCATCAAGACCGACGATCAGCAGCGTACCAACCTGCCGAACGTCTATGCCATCGGCGACGTGACCGGCAAGTCGCAGCTGGCGCACTCCGCCACGCGGATGGGCGAGGTGGCGCTGAACACTATTCTCGGAAAGAAGGACCGCTTCCGTACGAACGCGATTCCGTGGGCGGTTTATTCCATGCCCGAAATCGCCGGTTGCGGCATGACGGAAAAGCAGGCCAAGGAGGCCGGCCACAACGTTGCGACCGCATCGCTTCCGCTGCTCATGAGTGGACGCTTCCTTGCGGAAAACGGGAAGAAGGGTGCCGGTTCGGTCAAGGTGGTCAAGGATGCCGATACCGATGTGCTGCTCGGCGTGTATATGTTCGGCGGCCTTTGTTCGGAAATCATCTGGGGCGTTGCCGCGATGATTGAATCGGAGTTGAGAGTGAAGGATGTCCAGGAGATTGTGTTCCCGCATCCGACCGTCGGTGAAGTGATACGCAGTACCATGTTCCAATTTTAGAAACGATTAACCAGGAGAAATTCAATGCCAAAGAATCAAGTTATATGCCCCAAGGAAGCCCGCAAGCCGGGTGAGATTACGTTCAAGCCGATTCCGATCAACCAGTACAAATCGGACTACAAGAAGGAAGTGAAGAAGTACGGCGTAGAGCGTCTGAAAAAGATGTACTACGATATGCTCGTAATCCGCGAGTTCGAAACGATGCTGAACCAGATCAAGATCCAAGGATCTTATCAGGGCATGGAATACAACCACCCCGGACCGGCCCACTTGTCGATCGGACAGGAAGCGGCGGCGGTTGGCCAAGCCGTCCATCTGGACACGGACGACTATATCTTCGGATCGCACCGTTCGCACGGCGAAATTTTGGCTAAATGCCTGTCCGCCGTCAGCAAGCTCGACGATGCGAAGCTCACCAAGATCATGGACGAGTTCTTCGCCGGCGCAACCGTCAAGGTCGTGAAGGATGGTTCGCACGAGAGCGTGAAGGATCTGGCGGAAGACTTCGTGCTCTACGGAACACTGGCTGAAATTTTTGCGCGCGAAACCGGCTTCAACAAAGGCCTCGGCGGTTCGATGCACGCCTTCTTCATCCCGTTTGGCTCGATGCCCAACAACGCATTGGTTGGTGGTTCGGCCGATATCTCCGTCGGTTCGGCGATATTCAAGCTGATCAACCGCAAGCCCGGTATCGTGATCGCCAATATCGGTGATGCCTCCATGGGTTGCGGTCCGGTTTATGAGGGCATCTGGATGGCGGCGATGGACCAGTATGTAGAGCTGTGGGATAAAGAGTTCGGCCATCCTCCCGTACTGATCAACATCATGAACAACCAGTATGGCATGGGTGGTCAGACGGTTGGTGAAACCATGAGCTACAAGTACGCGGCGCGTATCGGTGCCGGTATCAACCCGGATCAGATGCACGCGGAGCGTGTCGACGGCTACAATCCGCTGGCGGTGGCCGATGCCACCGAGCGCCAGAAGGAAATCCTGTTGGCCGGAAAAGGCCCGGCGCTGCTCGACGTGGTGACCTACCGCATTTCCGGCCATTCCCCGTCCGACGCCTCATCGTACCGTTCAAAGGAGGAGATGGATCTCTGGGAAGCTGCCGATTGCGTACGCACGTTCGGTGAATACCTGATCAGCAACGGTGCCCTTACCGAAGCCGAAGCCGAAGCCATGAAAGCGAAGATCGTCGGCAAGGTTTCCAAGACGCTGAAGCTGGCAACCGATAAAACGGTTTCGCCCTATTCCGATATCAACATGATCGAGAAGGTGATGTACTCCAACGGCAAGGTCGAGAAGTTCGATGACCGTGAACCGGAATTGCTCCAGAAACTTGAAGACAACGACCGGGTCAAGAAGCTCGCGCGCAAGCAGCGCTATGCGTTCGACGAAAACGGCCAGCCCTACAAGGCGAACCAGCTCTACACCTTCCGCGACGGCATCTTCGAGGCGATGGCGCACCGCTTTTGCACGGATCCGACGATGGTCGCCTATGGCGAGGAAAACCGCGACTGGGGCGGGGCGTTCGCCTGCTACAACGGGTTGACCGAGTTGCTGCCCTACCACCGCCTGTTCAACTCGCCGATCTCCGAAGGCGCGATCGTCGGCACAGCCTGCGGATACGCGCTCAGCGGCGGTCGCGTCTGCGCCGAGCTGATGTACTGCGACTTCATGGGACGCGCCGGCGACGAAATCTTCAACCAGATTTCCAAGTGGCAGTCGATGTCCGCCGGCATCCTGAAAATGCCATTGGTACTTCGCATATCCGTCGGCAACAAGTATGGCGCGCAGCACTCGCAGGACTGGACGGCGATGGTCAACCACATCCCCGGGCTGAAAGTATTCTATCCGGCCACCACGTACGATGCGAAGGGCATGCTGAACCTTGCGCTGTCGGGTACCGATCCGGTGATCTTCTTCGAATCGCAGAAGACCTACGGCGTGGGCGAGCTGTTCGAAAAAGGCGGCGTTCCGGAAGGCTACTACGAAACGGAATTGGGCGAACCCGCCGTGCGCACGCAAGGCAAGGACCTGACGCTGATCACGGTCGGCCCGGTTCTCTACAGCGGCATGAAGGTGGTTGATGAGATGAAGGCCAAGTACGGCATGGAAGTCGAGCTGATCGACCTGCGCTTCATCAATCCGCTCAACTACGACAAGATCGTCGCGTCCGTCAAGAAGACCGGTCGCGTGGTATTGGCCTCCGACGCCGTCGAGCGTGGATCTGCGCTGCACAACATTGCCTCGAACATCACGACCCTGTGCTTCGACCAGCTCGATGCGCCGCCGGTTGTGGTCGGTGCGAAGAACTGGATCTCGCCCGCCGCCGAAATGGAAACGGACTACTATCCGCAGGCCGGTTGGATCATCGATGCGATCCACGAGCGTGTTGTTCCGTTGCCGGGCCACGTCGTGAAGCAAAACTACACGAACGGTGAACTGCAGCGCATTACGCGGTTGGGCGTGTAAAACCAATCAGACGGATCGGTTGGATTGGACTGATCCGTCTGATCAGGAGAAAAGCATGAATCTTGAACAATTGAACAGTTCCTCGGTTGAGCAACGCCTTGCGGCGGTCCGCAAGCTGGGCGAAGCGTGCAAGCAGGGCGTGGTGCAGACCGAGGAGGTCAACAACCACGTCCATTCGACCTATTCATTCAGCCCGTATTCGCCGACGATGATTGCCGTCAAGGCGGCGCAGGCGGGATTGCGGACGGTCGGGATCATGGACCATGATTCAGTGTCGGGTTGCGCGGAGTTCCTCGAAGCGAGCAAGGCGGTGAATATCGCCAGCACCGCCGGTTGCGAAATGCGGGTCAACATGAACGGCACCTCGGTTGAAGACCGCAAGACCAACAATCCCGACGAGCCGAACATCAGCTACATCGCCTTCCATGGCATTCCGCGGACGCAGTTCGCGGCGGTGGAAGCCTTCCTGAAGCCGATCCACGACGCCCGTATTGCGCGCGACCGCAAGGAAGTGGAAAAACTCAATGCGGTATTGGCCAAACGCGGTGCTCCGGTGCTGGATTTCGACGTGGACGTCGCGGCGATTTCCGAAGCGGCGGCTGGTGGTTCGATCACCGAGCGCCATATTCTCTATGCGCTGTCGCTCAAGTTGATCGAGGCGCATGGGAAGGGACAGGCGTTGGTGGATTTTGTCGAAGGGCCGTTGCAGACTCCTCTCGCCGGCGCGTTGCGCGAGCTGTTGCTTGATGCCGATAATCCGCACTATGCCTACGACCTGCTCGGCGCGTTCAAGGCCTCCTTGGTTCCGGAGTTTTTCATCCTCTCCGGCTACGAGGAGTGCATCAATGTCCGCGACGCGGTCAGGTTTGCCAACGACATCGGCGCGATCCCGGCCTATGCCTATCTCGGCGACGTCGGCGAATCGCCGACGG
>JAIPJC010000104.1 GCA_021734345.1 Kiritimatiellales bacterium
AATTGTAGCCGTTCCAGCTTCGATTTCGATGCCTTGACCTCCATTGGCATAGGCGTGTGCATTGTCTCCCGAAACATTGGCCGATCCGCCGAGTCCGCCGGTGTATACCGAGTGTCCGGTGATGGTTAAATTATTTCCAATCCAGATGCCGCGACCACCGGATGCGTAGCCTGCGGAATTGAGGGCTTCCATTTTAACCGTTCCGGAGCGGCCGCCGACAAAGTTGCCTCCACCGATAGTGGTGCTTGTTCCAACCATGCGGATGCCGCTGCCTCCTTCGACCGTTCCAATGGCATTGGACGACAAAACAGTGTTTTCTTCGCCGAAAATGACTACCCTGCTGCTTCCATCGCCTCCTCCGAGGTAGTCGCCGCCCAAGTCGAAGACTTGGTTGTGCTCGTTGGTGTAGGACCCGCCGATGATGGTGAGGGTGCCTGCAAAATTGTAGACTACATTTTCCGGCGAAATATCGGTTCGGCTCCAGTTGGGAACCAAAAAGGCCCCATGCCCGCTATTCAGGTTGATGATTTGGTTGACTGCGCTGTTGACGGTGCGCGATCCGGCGTTTCCTCCGATCATGGAATCGTGGAAGGCCAACGATCCTTGATGCGTGATGATATAGTCTCTCGATAGATAGGAGGTCTTGTTGCTGATCACCATGTTTAATATGTTGCCTGTTGTTCGGCTCGTTTCGAACGCACGAATACCATTGATTTCGCTAGAAGAGATCATGGGATCGGCCTTGGTGGCATCGTAATCATTAAAAAACGCTCCGATGGTTCCGTCGGCATCGTTACCTGCGATGAAGCCGGCTCCGTTGATTTTTACGGTCTTTGCCATGTTGAAAAGGCCGCCATCAGCCTCGTCGCTTCCGTAGTAGTTCCCTTCTTCAAAGGTGAAACTCCCGGTTGTGCGGTTTAATACACCTTGGTTAACCGAATAGAAGCCGGCGCGAGCCCAGCCTTTCGCCGCAAGCCTCACATCGGTGACATTGCTGCCCTGCACAGACGCGTCGTTCGGATTGTCAAGGCTCTTGATGGTCATCAATGCATCGTTATAAAATTCAGTCTCGGTACCGGCATCATTGTCATTGATATGTGCTCCGACCCATCCTGTTACCCGGTTGGTGAGAGTTAGTATGATGTCCTGGTTCTGGTATCCCCGCTGGTAGGTTCCTTGGCCATTTGCCAATGTTTTGGGAGTTGGAGTAGAATTCATAGAGTTGGGGTTTAGCGAGTCTGTCCATTCGAGCGGCCAGCCAAATACCTGACCCACTGCGAGGCTAGGGCTTTCGCGTTGGATGGCTCTGCCTACGTATGAAAAAGGATAGTTCATATGCCAGTCTGATTGTGCGAATGCGCCGCGGGCAATTATAGTTATAACAAGTGCGAAAGCTGCCTTTCTCATACGTAGTCCCCTCTGATGGTTTCTAAAGATATTTCCTAAAAAGAATCGACATAGTATCTGGCAGCTATGGCTTGATCAATTTATTTCCATCGTAAACACATGGCTTTGTTGTTCGGGATTCAGACTAAATTCCCGTCCCTGCCTTCTTGTAAACCGGCCACCCACCCGCTACATTCTGCGCTTTCCGACACGTGAAGCGTAACGAGTGAGGCGTGAAACGTGATGGGTGGGACGGGAATCCTGCCAAAGAAGTCTAGTGGGGAGTAGTGGGTCAAACCTCAATCGTCACGGCTCACTCGCCACGCATCAGAAAGGCAGCCATGTTTTCAGAAATATCCAGCAAAACGAGTTTTCCGGGGATGGAGGAAGAGGTGATCAAGCTCTGGAAGGAGCGGGATATCTTCAAGAAGTCGCTGGAAATCCGTAAAGGCGGCAAGGAATTTGTTTTCTACGACGGTCCGCCCTTCGCCACGGGCCTGCCGCACTATGGCCATTTGCTGGCGGGAACGATCAAGGACATCATCCCGCGCTATCAGGCGATGCGGGGACATTATGTCTCGCGCCGTTTTGGCTGGGACTGCCACGGCCTGCCGATCGAGGCGCTGGCGCAGGAGGCGCTGGGTCTGGCCGGTGCGACCGCCATTGTCGAGGCGGGCGTCGATGTCTTCAACGAGCAGTGCCGTTCGATGGTGACCACCTATGTCGAGGAATGGGAAAAGACCGTCACGCGCATGGGCCGCTGGGTTGATTTCAAGAACGACTACAAGACCATGGATAAAACCTTCATGGAAACCATCTGGTGGGTTTTCTCGCAACTGTGGGAGCAGGGGCGCATCTACAAGGCGCACCGCATCATGCCCTACAGTTGGAAGCTGAACACGCCGCTCTCCAATTTCGAGGCGGGGCGGAACTACCAGGATGTGCAGGATCCGGCCATCACCGTCCGCGTGCATCTCAAGGATTTCGAGTTCGAGCAGGCCAGCGCGCTGGTTTGGACCACCACGCCGTGGACGCTTCCGGGCAACCTCGCGATCTGCGCTGGGCCGGATATCGACTATGTCGCGCTCAAGGACAAGGAAACGCACGAGGTGTTCGTGCTCGCGGCAGCGCGCGTTGGGGCCTACTACAAGTCGGAAGAGGAATATGAAATCCTCAAAACCTACAAAGGCTCCGAACTCAAGGGGCTGGAATACGAACCGCTCTTCGACTTTTTTGCCGACAATCCCAATTCGTTCCAGATCCTTAACGACGGATATGTATCGACCGAGGACGGCACGGGCATCGTCCATCTGGCTCCGGCCTATGGCGAGGACGACTACCGCGTCTGCCGCGAGTCCGACATCCCGTTGGTCGAACCGCTGGACGAAGATTGCAAGTTTACCGCCCTCGTGCCCGACTACGAAGGACAGTTCTGCAAGGATGCCGACAAGGCGATCATCAAGGCGCTCAAGCACGCCGGCAAGCTGATCCACCAGACGACGATCCAGCACAGCTATCCCTTCTGCGAACGCACCGATACGCCGTTGATCTACCGCGCCATCGACGCGTGGTATGTGAAGGTCGAGGATCTGCGCGAGCGCATGTTGGCGAACAATGCGCAGGTGCACTGGACGCCGGAGTATGTCGGCGACAAGCGCTTCGCCAACTGGCTGGCCGACGCCAAGGACTGGAACATCAGCCGCAACCGCTTCTGGGGTTCGTGCATTCCGGTGTGGGTGAATGTCAACGACAAGGACGACATGATCTGCGTTGCGTCCGTCCAGCAATTGGAGGAACTCTCCGGCGTGAAGGTCGACGACCTGCACAAGCATTATGTCGACAAGATCGTCATCGAAAAGGATGGCAAGACCTACAAGCGCACGCCCGAAGTGCTCGACTGCTGGTTCGAGTCCGGCGCGATGCCCTATGCGCAAAACCACTATCCCTTCGAGAACAAGGAGCAGTTCGAGGGCAACTTCCCCGCGGACTTCATTGCCGAAGGGCTCGACCAGACGCGCGGCTGGTTCTACACGCTGATGGTGCTTTCCACCGCGCTGTTCGACAAGCCAGCGTTCAAGAACGTGGTGGTCAACGGCTTGGTACTGGCCGAAGACGGGCTGAAGATGAGCAAGCGGCTCAAGAACTATCCCGACCCGATCCACGTCATCAACGAATACGGCGCGGATGCGCTACGCCTCTATATGATCTATTCGCCCGTCGTGCGCGCCGAGTCGCTGCGCTTTTCGGAAGAGGGCGTAAAGCATGCGCTCCGCCACCTGTTGCTGCCGTGGTGGAACGCCTACAGCTTCTTCGTCACCTACGCCAACATCGACGGCTGGGGTCCGGAGCAGTCCGTGCCGCAGCGCGACAACCTGATGGACCGCTGGATCCAAAGCTCGCTCGCCCGCCTTGAACAGCAGGTGACCGACGCGATGGATCGCTACGATCTGCAAGCCGCCGTCCGCCCGTTCGTGCAGTTCATCGAAGACCTGACCAACTGGTATATCCGCCGTTCGCGCCGCCGCTTCTGGAAGTCCGACGATGACAGCGACAAGATGCAGGCATACTCGACCTTGTACGACGTGCTGCTCGGCCTTTCGAAAATCGCCGCGCCGTTCACGCCGTTCATCTCCGAGACGATCTACCAAAACCTCAAAACGGACAACATGCCGGAATCCGTCCACCTCTGCGACTTCCCGACCGCCGCCGACGCCAAGCGCGACGCGGTACTCGAAGGCCAGATGGCGCTCGTGATGAACGCCGTCGAGCAGGGCCGTACGCTGCGCGCCGAGTACAAACTGAAAAACCGCCAGCCGCTGGCAAAGATGTTTATCGTTTGCGACGACGCAACGTTGTTGGCCAACATCCAGGAACTGGAAGGCTTGATCGCCGATGAGCTGAACGTCCGCGCCGTCGAGTTTTCGACCGACTCGTCGGAGCTGGCCACCATCCAGGCCAAGCCCAACTTCAAGCAGCTCGGCCCCAAGCTCGGCCCGCTGATGAAAAAGTCGGTTCCGCTGATTGCCGGATTGGACGCCGCGCAGATCGCCGCGATTGCAGCCGGCAAAACGGTGGCGGTTGACCTGGAAGGGAAAACCATCGAGCTGACGGCCGACGATATCGGAGTGGTGCGCAATCCACGGGAAGGGTTGGCCGTAAGTGCGGTCGGCTCGCTGGTGGTCGGCCTTGATACGCAGCTCAACGACGACTTGATCGCCGAAGGGTTGGCGCGTGAGTTTGTGAACAAGATCCAGAACATGCGCAAGGAGATGGATCTGGAAGTGACGCAGCGCATCCGCATCGCGTTCGGAGGCGACGAGGCGGTTGGCACGGCGGTTGCTCGACACCGTGATTATATTGAAGCGGAAACCCTGGCCCTGGCCTGTGAGTTGCAAACGATGGACGGGGTAACGGGCACCGAATGGGACTTGAACGGGCATCCCTGCCTTCTGTCGATTTCGACGGCCCAAGAATAGGCGGATATGCAGGTTGACAGGGTCGGGGGGCAGATGATAAATACGCAACCCTTTAACCCGGGTCGGCATTAATTTTTGTACTGGAGATTAGTTAAAAATGGCTACTAAAAAAACCGCAAAGAAGGCACCTGTCAAGAAGGTCGCCGCCAAGAAAGCCCCTGCCGCAAAGGCTTCCGCGCCAGCGGCAAAAGCTGCCGTCGCCAAATCCGTTTCGGTATCAAACGGAGCTCCGCTCTCCGGCAAAGTAGCAAAAAACAAATGCTTTGGAGCCAAGGAGCTCAAGGAGCAGCTCAACCGCCTGCTGTTGCTGCGGGAACGCGTGTCTGGCGAAATCTCATCGATCAACCGCGACTCGCTGAGTCAGAACGAACCCGATCCGTCGCTCTCCGATCAGGGAACCGACACCTTTGATCGCGAATTTGCACTCAACCAGCTCAGCAACGAACAGGACGTGCTTTTCGAAATCGACGAAGCGATTCGCCGCATTGAGAACGGAACCTACGGCATTTGCGAAATAACCGGGAACCCGATCAACGTCGAGCGCCTCGAAGCGCTGCCCTATGTGCGCTACTCCGTCGCCGCGCAATCCGAGCTGGAAAAGGGCCGCAAGACCTATCGCCCCTTCGGCTCGACCATTCACGGAATGTAGCCCAACCGGAGCAGTAGCATGCTTGTTCTCCTGCTTGGCTTGGTGGTTCTGCTGCTCGACCAGCTTACCAAGCAGGCGATACGCTCCGCCTTCATCTATGGCGAGTCGCGCCCGGTCATCGATGGGCTGTTCAACCTCGTCTATGTACGCAATCCCGGCGCGGCCTGGGGAATACTCGGTGGTCAAGGCATCGTCCTGATCCTTATCTCCGTCGTTGTGCTGGTGCTGCTGGTCATCTATCGCCGTTCCTTCCTGCAGGAACAGTTTGCGCACAGGATACTGCTCGGCCTCATGATCGGCGGAATCGTCGGCAATCTCGTCGACCGCATCCGCTTCGGCTGGGTCACGGACTTCCTCGACTTCCACGTCGGCGCGCACCACTGGCCGTCGTTCAACATTGCCGACTCGGCCATCTGTATCGCCGTCGGCCTCTACATCATCACCAACCTTTTCGAGAAGAAGCGGGGAGCCGGGAGCGGGGAGCAGGAGGATGCCTAAGGCCCAAAGCCTAGAGCCCAAAGCCTTTTTTCTGGTCGGGGCGACGGCTTCCGGCAAGAGCGCGGTGGCGCAGTACATTGCCGAGCGCGAAGGGCAGCTTATCGTATCCGCCGACTCGATGAACCTCTACCGCGGCATGGACATTGGCACCGCCAAGCCATCTTCCCATGATCGGGAGAGCGTCGACTATGCCGGGATCGACCTCGCCGAGCCGACCGAAAAGTTCAGCGTCGCCAACTACCTCGACGCCGTGCAGCCCGCCTTCGCGTCCGGGCGCGAGATCATTGTGGCAGGCGGAACCGGGCTCTATGTGAAATGCCTCACCGAGGGCTTCGGCGATGTCCCGCCCGAAAACGAAT
This sequence comes from Kiritimatiellales bacterium, assembly GCA_021734345.1. Lineage (GTDB taxonomy): Bacteria > Verrucomicrobiota > Kiritimatiellia > Kiritimatiellales > Pontiellaceae > Pontiella. The sequence continues at coordinate 6,369 of JAIPJC010000104.1, forward strand.
CCTTACGCAGCGAGCTCGAACCGCTCGACTTTCAAACCTTGGAAAAACGGGCGAAGGAAGACGCCGCCGATCTCTACGCCCAACTTAACGAAGACGATCAAAAAAACCCGCGCCGCCTCATCCGCATTCTGGAAAAAACATGTGGAGCAGACATTCCTGTCTGCTCATCGTGGAATTCGAAACCCAAGCCAACCCTCGTCGGTTTGCATGTCGAACGGGAGGAACTCTGCCGCCGCATCGAACGGCGCGTGGAGCAGATGTATGCTGCCGGACTGCTCGACGAGACCGCGGAACTCATGAAGCTGGATCTCTCGCCCACCGCGCTCCAGGCCATCGGCTACGCCGAAGCCTTCGCCGTGCTCGGCAATACCATGACGCTGGCCGAAGCGAAGGAAAAAACCACCATCCGTACCCGCCAGTTCGCCAAGCGCCAAATGACATGGTTCCGCAACCAGCTCAACGTCGAGTGGATCGAAGTGGCGGGGTTCCCATCGGTGGAAAAACTGGCCGACGCCGTTTCCAATGCCTGGAAAAGAATTGGCGCAACGCCGGTTGTGTTTGACTAACGAAGGGAAAACGCAGACAACGCGCGCCATGACCGAACTATATGAAACGCAAAAAAAGGGTGCCGATTCTGTTTTGCTGGTCGGCGTGAAGCTCCGCCACGAGGAGGAGTGGAAAGTAAAAGACACCATGGATGAGCTCGCGCAGTTGGTGGAGAGCGCGGGCGCGGAGGTGATTGGCCGTTTTCTCTGCCGGCAGCCTCAGATCAAGGCCGGGCACTACATCGGTACCGGTAAAGCCAAGGAGATCGCCGACTGGATCAAGGAACATCCCGTTGCGATGGTGGTTTTCGACGATGACCTGACTCCCGCCCAGGGCCGCAACCTCGAGCATGTGCTCGAAACCCGCGTGCTCGACCGCACCCAGCTGATTCTCGATATCTTTGCCCAGCGCGCGAATACGAAAGAAGGCATCCTGCAGGTCGAACTCGCGCAGCATCAATACCTGCTGCCGCGCTTGCGCAACATGTGGACGCACCTTGAACGCCAGAAGGGCGGCATCGGGTTGCGCGGCCCCGGCGAAACGCAGCTCGAAATGGACCGCCGCCGCATCGAGGATCTGATCAAATCGCTCAAGCGTGATCTCGAACTGGTGCGTACGCGCCGCACGGAACAGCGGCGCGGACGCCGCCGCCAGGGCTGGGCGCTCGTCTCGATCGTCGGCTACACCAATGCCGGGAAATCAACGTTGCTCAACCACCTCTCCGGCGCCGACATCTATGTGGCCAACCAACTCTTCGCCACGCTCGATCCGACGACACGCCAGGTGGATTTGCCGAACCACGAACCCGCGCTCGTGACCGATACGGTGGGCTTCATCCAAAAGCTGCCGCACCATCTGGTCGATTCGTTCAAGGCGACGCTCGAAGAGGTGGTCGAGGCCGATCTGATCATGCATGTGGTCGACGCCTCCCATCCGCAGGTCGACACGCAGATCGACGCGGTGCACGCCGTGCTCTCCGAAATCGGCGCGCTTGAAAAACCCATGCTTTTTGTCTTCAACAAGATTGATACCGAGAAAGGGCGCAACACCGCCAAGCGGTTGGCCCGGCTTCATCCAAAGTCGGTTGCTGTCTCTGCGCTCACGGGCGAGGGGATCGATCTGCTTTACGACCAGTTGGCCGACTGCCTCAAGGGACGCAAGCTCACGCTGCGCCTCTCCGTTCCGCTCAGCGAAGGCAAGCTGCTGGCCTCTCTCCAGAAAGCGGCGTCGATCCTTGAGGAGGAATACGAGGGAGCCAACGCCGATCTGCTCGTGCGCGTTTCCCCCCAGCTTGCCGCGCAGTGCCAGCCCTTCGTGGTGGAGGAGTAGCCCGGCTCTCTTTTTTCCGTCCGTTGCGGCGGATGGCCATTACCTAAAATAAAAATCTCCAGGAGTTGGAACGCTTCCTGCTACCTGACGTTGACATTATTAACGTGCAACGAGGTTTTTAAAAATGGTCAAAAAGATAGTTCTGAATCTAATCGCAACCGGAAGCCTGGCAGCCGCCTTTTTGGTGTCGGGTTGCGCGTCGGTAACCGTGTCGAGTACGCCAACCAAGGCCAATGTCTACTACAAGGCCAGCGACAAGCCCATTGGCGCGACGCCGGTGAAACTCCACCTTTATGCCAACGCAAAGGAGATCGTCGTTCGCAAGGATGGGTATTTCTCGCAAACCGTGTTGCTTTCGACCATCGATCCCAAAAATATTTCCGTCGAGCTCAAGCGGCGCGACAAGGTCTTGCTGCTGAGCCAGCCGACCGGTGCCGAACTCTTTGTCGAGGGGCAGGAGCAGAAGGTGGGCAAGACGCCGTACCTGCTCGACTATAAAAAGCCCTTCCGCACGTTCAAGGTGTCCTCGCCGGGCTATGCCAGCCAGACGATCACCATCCCGGAAGATCCGGAAAGCAACGTCATGGTCGAACTTAAGCGCGAAGCTTCCGTCTCGCTGGTCAGCAAGCCGAAGAATGTCGAGATATTCAGTCTGGACGGTGCCAAGTTGGGCGTCACCCCGTTTGCCGTTCCGGCGGTTGAAGAGGGGACATACGAGTTGCGGAAGGAAGGATATTATTCGCTACAGGTAACCGTCGGTCCCGAAACCGAAAACCCCTATGTGGTCGAGCTCGAACGCGAACCGATCATCATCGTCTATAGCGACCCTGAGGATGCCATTGTGGTGCATCGCGGCGTAACGCTGGGCAAGACCCCTTATCGCCAGCTGGTGAAAGAGGACATGGATCTGGAAATCTCCATCGACCGCTACTACACCAAGCAGATCACCATCGCCCCGGATTCGCCGCGGCAAGTTTCGGTGAAGCTGGATCCGAAGCCCTATATCATGGTCAAAAGTTCGCCGGCCGGCGCCGATCTATACCGCTCCGGCGGCGTGGAGCTGATCGGAAAAACCCCGGTCGAAGTGCTGGTCGAAAAGGACACGGCGCTCGAAATCCACAAGCCGGGCTACGACATCAAACCGTTCATGCTCTCTCCCAATTCCAACAACGAAGTCGTCGTGCCACTGTCGCAGTCGCTGGCCTCCCTCGACAAGAAGGTGCTGATCGACAGCGATCCGAGCGGCGCGCGGGTCTACCGTCCGGGCGGTGCGGAGCTCATCGGCACAACACCCCTTGAACAGCAGGTCCACGGCGAGCGCACCTTCGAGCTCCAGTTGGATGGCTTTAAGACAAAGATTGTCACCGTTGCGCCGGATTCGGCCGACAACGTAGTATTTGCATTGGCGAAGGATGACTCAGCCGGGAATGTCACGATCAGCGACCCCTTGTTGAATACCCCTTCATCCTTTTAGCCAATGCAATCTTTTCTCCTCCCGCCGGGGCCCCGCAAGGGGCCCTTTTTTGTGTCGGCCTTTCGCGGGGATGCCTGTTGACTTGGCTTGGTCGAAATCCTAATGTTTGCGGCCAATTTTGAGGAGAACAGCATGAGTGACGAACTTTCCGGCAACGAATACCGCCAGCAACGCATTATCAACATGGAGCAGCTTGCCGCCGCGGGTTTCCCGGCCTTTGGAAAAGCGTTCGAACGCACCGCCCGGCTCGACGAACTGCACGCCTCGTTCGAAGAAGGCAAAGTGGTCAAGGCCTGCGGCCGTATCGTGGCGATGCGTAAAATGGGCAAGATGGCCTTTGCCCAGCTTTCCGATGGCTCGGCCAAGTTCCAGATCATGGTGAAGAAGGATATCATTGGCGACGATTCCTTCGCTGCCTTCAAGCTGCTCGACCTCGGCGACATCATCGGCGTGGAAGGGGAATTGATCCTGACGCAGACGGGCGAAAATACCGTTCGCATTGCCAGCTGGATGCTGCTCTCAAAATCGCTGCTGCCGTTGCCCGAAAAGTTCCACGGCCTGCAGGACGTCGAAACCCGCTACCGCCAACGTTCGCTCGATCTCATTTCCAACCCGGAAGTGATGGAGGTATTCAAGAAGCGCACGCAGGTCGTCCGCGAAATCCGCAGCTTCCTCGACAACCGCGGCTTCTACGAAGTCGAAACCCCGATGCTCCAGCAGATTGCCGGCGGCGCGGCCGCCAAGCCCTTCACCGCGCACTACAACGCGCTCAATATCGACGTCTTCATGCGCATCGCGCCCGAGCTCTATCTCAAGCGCCTCATCGTTGGCGGCATGGACCGCGTCTACGAGATGAATCGCAACTTCCGCAACGAAGGCCTCGACCGCACGCACAACCCCGAATTCACCGCGCTCGAAATCTACCAGGCCTACGGCGACATGCGCACCATGCAGGAACTCATCCAAAGCATGGTCACCCACGTCGCGGAAAAGATTTTCCAGAAATTGGAATTCGAATGGATGGGCAACACCATCAGCCTGCAAACACCGTGGCGCGAAGTCGCCTACCACGACCTCATCAAGGAAAACCTGGGAGCCGATTGGTTCGACAAAACCCTCGACGAAGCCAAGGCCAAGGCCACCGCGCTCGACGTGCACATCGAAGCGGGCATGGACTTCAAGCAGGTCACCCACGAAATCTACGACAAGACCATCGAAGGCACGCTCATCCAGCCGACCTTCATCACGCGCCTGCCCGCCGAGCTTGTTCCGCTCGCCAACCATTGCCCCGACGATCCCGAGCTGGTTGATGTCTTCGAGTTGATCATCGGCGGAAAGGAAATCGCGCCGGCCTATAGCGAACTGAACAACCCGATCGAGCAGCGCAAGCGCTTCGAGGAACAGGCTGCCGGCGACGGATCGAAAATCGACGAGGACTTCCTCGACGCGCTCGAATACGGTATGCCGCCCACCGGCGGAATGGGCATCGGCATCGACCGCCTGCTCATGCTTCTCACCGGCTCCGACGCCATCCGCGACGTCATCCTATTCCCGCAGCTAAAGCCGCGCGGTTAGGGTAGGTCGCGACCGCCGGACGCGCTGAGAGGGGGAATGAGATTATTAGATTCTATTTTTTATCGCCAGAGCCAGATCCACCTTTTGATATAGGCTTACTGCCTGTAAACGCCATGTTGACATGACTACTATCTGACTTTTTGGAGTTGTTTGCAGATTCGTTGATGCTGCCTTTTTTTACCACAGGGGCATTTTTTGAATTATTTTTATCGGCCATTTTTTACCTTTTCTGTTTTGTTCGTATTCTCTGTAAGGATCGACTTGTATGTCGAAATAATAGTTTGTTCTGGGGTTTGCTCATATGTGAGTTTTGTTGTCTCTTTTGGGGGTGATCCGGTGTTTGCAACTGCAAATGCTAGGAATGAGATCGATGCAACAAGGAAGACCCAGAAGGTTAGCTTGTTTCCTATCTTTATCCAAGACTCCCATTTTGTATTTAGAATTTCATCGTCTGACACATTGGCGATGATGTTGTCGATCACATCGCCAAAATGAGAGACTGCCAATTGACTATTGATGGTGATAATGAAAATACATTATGGGTGGCTGATTGACTCAAGTACCCCCCATATGTAGTATGAAAAGCCATGAAGGCCACCCCTGAAAACCCATACCCGAAGACGTTCGAGGAATTCCTTGAATGGTTCCAGAGCAATGCGGATTGCGAGCGGTATC
>JAIPJC010000105.1 GCA_021734345.1 Kiritimatiellales bacterium
TGGGGTCGCCGACCCCGTTCCATCGCAAAGAAGACCGCCCCACCGAATCCGGGGTCGGCGACCCCGGCTACAACATTTCCTCGAAACCGCCCCCCTTTCGCCGACGTTTTACTTTTCATGCATTCTGTAGCCATGTATTCTGCCTCCGAATCTAAATGGGGTGTTTGGAAAATGAAATAGGCAGCGGCCTTTTCTGTCTCATCGTTCGAAAACAGACAAATTAATGACAAAACAAAAACGAGATGTCAGTCAGCGCTCGGAACAAGAGCGCCAATGGGTGACAGCCAACACTTGGTGCGACGTGTGCGGGAAGCCGGATCTCGGTATAACTGAGCCAAATGAATACGAAGAAGATGGTAGAATCTTCATTGATGGCAAGTGCCGAGCATGCGGATCGCATGTCGTGACCGAGATTCTCGAAGAAGGAAAGCAATAAGATCTCAAGGGAAAACGACCACCCGCACATTGCACAAAAAAATCCATGAACGACTACCGCTTAAATCCATGCTGAACAAAAATGACCAGCTACGCGCGCGCTTTGCGCCGAATGATCCGGTGGGTTTGATCCGCCGCGGCCGGTTGCTCGAAGGCGTTCTTGTACGCGCCAATCCGACGCGCGCGGTGGTTCGTATCGACCATGAGGATTACCATGTCCCCTACGCGAAGCTTGTTGCTCTCGGCGATGCCGCTCCGGTGCACGAACAACAGGTGGCGGGAACGCTCCAGCTAGCCAAGGATTTGATCATCGAACACGGGTTGGACCAATGGCGGTTTGCGTTCGACCACAGCACGCGGCGGGCGGGTTGCTGCAACTACCACGACAAGCTGATTTCCATGTCGTTCGAGTTGGCGCGCAACGGCTCCGCCGAAGATATCCGCGACACGATCCTGCACGAGATTGCCCACGCGCTGGTCGGGGAAAAGCACAACCACGATGCGGCATGGAAAGCGAAGGCCAAAGAGATCGGCTGTTCCGGCGAGCGCACGCACCGGCTGGTGTTTTCGCCGCCGCGCTACCACGTCACCTGCGTCAACCGCTGCTGGAAGCAGACCGCCGAGCGGCGGCAGCGACGGCTCGTTTGCCGCACCTGCGGCGGCAAGCTCGTCTACTCGCCCTATATCGCAACCACGTAGACGAAGCGCTAAAGCAGTTAACGTTTGAATTGCCCTATGGAGGGACGACCTCTGTGTCGTCCTAACGGCAGAGCGGAACAGAACCTCGGCTTCCGAAAGGACGACACGGAGGTCGTCCCTCCAATTGAAACCTACGGCATTTCAATCGGTGATTAATTAGAGTGTTTCAAATAATTCCATAGCCACAGATGAACACCGATTTACACGGATTACTTTTCTTCGGTGTTCTTCCGTGTTTATCCGTGGCTACGATTTTAATTTGCCCTATTTCTTCGCGGCGTCCGGCGGCGGTTCGAGCAAGTCGAGAATCAGCTGCCGTTCTTCCGGACGGCGGCATACTTCCAACGCCCGGTTGGCGGTGGCCCGATCCAGCTTTTTTTGGCCAGCCAACAGCCGCGTTACGCCGCGCATCGACACCACGTAGTCGGCCAGCGGAACGGCGGGGTCGCCCGCGACTTCGATCAGGACCGGCAGGGCATTTGTGTTGGACCAGTTGCCCAGTAGTTTTATCGCTTCCTTCCGCAAGGCCGCATCGTCCGAATGGACAGCCTGCGCCACCGATACCAGCGCCGACGGACTGCCGACTTGCGCCAGCGCCCGCAGGATCAACGCCTGTCCGGCTGGCGTTGCGCCGGACATTCCGCCCACCAGCACCGCCTCCGCCGCGTCCGGCTGCACGGAACGCCGCAGGATGGTGACGATGGCCTTGAGCACATCGCGCGACAGCGGCGGAACTTCCTGGGACAGCAGCAGTTCAACGGCCTTTTCCAGATCCTCGTCGCGGCCCAGCTCCCCGATGGCTTCCACGCCGGCCTTGGCCACGGTTGGGTCGGGGTCGGAGGCATAGGCAAAGAACCGATCCATCAGCTGGGTGCGACCGCGCAGCGCCAGGGATTCGATCGCCACGGCGCGGCGCGCGGCATCGCCGGATGCCGCGGCCGTTTGCATCAATATCTCATCCACGCCCGCGGCATTGATCAAGCCCATCGCCCGTTTCGCGTCGTCCGAACCGCACGACAGCAAGGCGGGGATCGCATCGGCCGTGCCGACTTTGGAAAGCGCCTGGGCGGCGGCGATCTGCACGTTCAAATCACTGGAGGAGAGGTAGGTTGCAACCAACGCGGAGTGGCCGGTGTTCCCGCTAAACTCCAGCACGCCGAGCGCCTGGACTTGCAGGTACGGTGGCAAGTTGCCCAGATTCTTGGCCAACAGGGAGTAGAGCGCCGCATCCTTGCGCTGGCTGGCCGCCTCGATCACGGCGCTTTGGAATCCGGGATGGCCGGACGCCATGGCCGCGTCGGCCACCTTGCCCCCGCCATTCATGACGAGCCCAAGCACGGCGACGGCGCGCACCTCGTTCGATTCGCCAGCGGCATACAACTGCTGGAAAACCTTCGTCCGGTCGGTCTCGAACAAGGCGGCGGTTAGCACGGCCTTGCGTTCACCCTGTTCCTTGCCGCGTTGTTGCGCCAGCGCCCGAATACCGTCGGACTGGTCCAACCGCGAAAGCGCCTTCGCCGCGGCGGAGAAGATCATCGGATCCGTGCTGCCCAGAAACGGGATGATCAATTCGGTTGATCCCGCATCGCCGCGCGCGCCGAGAGTATCGATCAATCCCGCCGTCCAGCGCAGCTCCTTGGCGTTCTTCAGCGCGGCCTGCAACGCCTGGCCGGCGGCGGGCGATGGATTGACCTCCAGCGCCTGGCGCACATCCTCGCGCAGGTGTTCGTCGGAATTTCCAAGCATGGGAACCAGCGTAGCGACGGATTCCTCGCCGCCGATGCGTTGGAGCTGGCGCACCAGCTGGGTCGCCACGGGGACGGAACACCCCTTGCCCAGTTCGGCACATAGTTCTGCGCAGACCGCCTTGCGCTCCGCCTCGGCACCGGGACGCCCGGCAAGGGAACATTCCGCCAACAGCTGGACCTGCGCCTCGGTTTGAACGGCCAGGTTGGTGGAACCCAGCGGATCGATGAGCTCGTGAATCGCGGCATGGGAAATTCCGGCCAAGGCCAGCAGTAGAAGTATCGTTGTTTTTTTCATGGGTCGCTTCTCGGTTACAGGGTGTAGGGCGCGCGGCGCGGACGTTCGAGCCATTTGGATGCTTCGGCGTCGCCGATGATTTCCTCCTTGGCCGGGTTCCAGTTGATGGTGCGGTTGAGCCGCTCCGAAATGGTGCTGAGATGGCAGACCGTCGCCGAGCGATGGCCAATCTCCACGTCGGCGATCGGCCGCTTGCGGGTGCGTATGCAATCGAGGAAGTTTTGATGGTGGCTCGCCGAATCGTAGAGATGCACCTCGGAAGGATCGAGCGGCTTGTTCGCAAACTCGGCCGGGGTCGTGATCAAGTTGCCGCCGCGGCTCACAGCCACCATGCCCTGATCGCCATGGAACTCGATCATCTGGTTCGACTCGGCCGGGTGGTCCTTGTATACGACCGGGCCATCGGCATATGTGAAGCCCTGCCATTCGGAACCCTCGTGCCCCTTCGGGAAAAAGAATGCCGGAGCGCTGGCATCCATGCCGAGCGCCCACTGGATAATGTCGTAGTGGTGCGCGCCCCAGTCGCCGTTCTTGCGCGAACCATACTCCCAGAAGGAGCGCCAGCCTCCGCCGAAATTGCCCTCGACGCGCTGAAGGTTGTAGGGAAACCACGGCGTTGAACCGAGCCAGCGATCATAGTCGAACCCGTCGGGAATCGGTTCAACCGGAAGCACGCGGGGTGGAGGAAAACCGCCGCCGAGCCGTGCATAGATCGTGTGGACCTTGCCGATCCAGCCGTTGCGCACCATTTCAGCCGCCTTGCGGAAGGCCCGGTCGGAGCGTTGCTGGCTGCCCACCTGCAACACGGCGCCGTTGCGCCGGACGGCATCGGACAGGGTGCGCCCTTCGCGGATCGTGAGGCTCATCGGCTTTTCGACATAGACATCCTTGCCGCTGCGCACCGCATCGAGCGCGATCGGCACATGCCAGTGGTCGGGGGTAGCGACGAAACAGGCATCGATATCGTCGCGCGCCATGATCCGCTCGTGCTCCAGATACGCTTCGCATCCCTTGTATGATCCGGTCGGCGAATCCTCCGCATACTTCGCCTCCACCTTGGCCTTGGCCTCTTCGCGCTTCGTGCGGTCGACATCGCACACGGCCAGGATCTGCACGTCGGAACGCCCCAGCATGGCACCGAAATGTCCGCGCATCATGATGCCATGGCCGATCATCGCCAAGGTCAACCGCTCGCTGGGCGCGGTGAAGCCGCCCAGCCCCAGCGCGCTGGAGGGAATGATGTAGGGTGCCGCCACGGCGGCGGTGGCGGAAACCGCCGAGTTGCGCAATAGGTTCCGGCGCGAGATCGCCGCGGTGCGTATGTTTGCCATGCTCCAATCCTCTCCTGTAAAATCCAATTCACGAGGATGTCATATATAGCGCAAGCCGGACAGGAATGCTTGTATATTCGGGTAGACTAGTTGGACAAAATGCGCATCACGTTCCTGACAGTGAAGGCCAGGTCTTCGGGGGCGTGACGGATGCATGCTTCGAGCGACGTGTGGCCGGTAGAGATGCTGAAGGCATCGTCGAAGAGGTCGAGGAAACCATCCGGATCGCCCTGCAACGCCCCGGAGACCAACAGGCTTTTTACGCCGCGTTCGCGCGCCATTCCCGCCAGTACGGAGCAGAGTTTCCCGGAGGCCGTTTGTCCATCGGTACGGCCCTCGCCGGTAATCAGCAAATCGGCTCCTTCGAGTGCGGCGGCCAGTCCAACCGTGTCGGCAATCAGCTTTGCACCGGACACGATTTCGGCGTTGCAGAAAGCGCGTAGGCCATAGCCGAGTCCGCCCGCCGCGCCATCGCCGGGCGCACCGGGAACGCCAGCGATATTCAACAGATTGGAAAGTCCGGCATCGAGTTCCTTCACCATCGCGGGCGTTGCGCCCTTTTGCGGACCGAACACCGCCGCCGCGCCGTCCGGGCCGGTCAACGGATTGGTGACGTCGCATGCCACGCGGATCTTCGCGCCTGCCAATCCTTGAAAAACCGCGGTGGAATCGATGGAACAAATCTGCGTCAGCACTTGGGTTTCGTTGCCGGCAGCGTCGAGGAAGCGATAGCCCAGAGCGCAGGCCATGCCGATGCCGCCATCGACCGTGGCGCTGCCACCGATGCCCATGACGATCCGGTTGTGACCGGCGGCGAGCAGGTATCTGACAAGTTCGCCGGTGCCGTAGGTGGTGGCTGTCAGCGGATTGAGCCGCTCAGCTGAAACCAGCTCAATGCCGGAGGCCGAGGCCATTTCCATGATAGCGGAACCATCGGGTAGCAGGCCGTATCGGGCGATGACCGGATCGCCGAGCGGCCCGCAGACCTCCAGGGATTGGAACGTGCCACCCGTCACCGCCACCACCGCCTCGACCGTGCCTTCGCCGCCGTCGGCCATCGGCAACGCCAGCACCTCGGCCGAGGGTATTTCGCGCAGGATGGCCGCGCGGATAATTTCGCACACCCTGTCACTGCGCATGTTGCCTTTGAACGAATCCGGGGCCACAACGATTTTCATTCCGGTGCTCCTATAATTGGACATGGCGGAATCTTGCTGGACAGCGGCGATAATTCAAGGCTTACGGCACGGTATCGCACGCCGATGGGACAGGCCAAGGATATCCCCGCTTGACACCCTTCCCCTTGATATATAGAAGGGGTGCTTCATTCGGATGTTTTGGAAAGTTCCGTGGGATTCGGACGCTGTCGCGCAACTGTAATCAGCCCAACGTGCTGTGAGCCAGAAAACAAACCCCGATTGTTTTGTTGTTCTCCTTCGCGGTCATAGGGAGAAGGCGGTCGGAGTGTTTCACGCTCTTCGGTTCCTTTCTTTATCCGCGCGGGAAAACGTGTGTTTAGAGAATCAAGCGCCCCGCGCAAGGGCAGAAAAGGAATCAAATGAAGTATCGTCTCCTCTTGGCGGCATGTGCCGTCGCCACCATCGCATCCGTACCGGCCACCGGCGCGAGCGACCCCAACCAAATCATCGTCTCAGCCACCCGCACACCGATCAGTGTGAAGGAGATTCCCGGCAATCCGACCCTCATCACGTCCGCCGAACTTGAAGAGGGAGGCTTTACCTCGGTTCCGGACGCCTTGAACAAACGGGCCGGATTGCACGTCCGAAACTATGCCAACAACCCGAATCAGGCCTCCGTGGATATTCGCGGGTTCGGCGAAAACAGCCATGGCCGGGTGCTGGTGCTGGTAAACGGCCGGCGCATCAACCGCCCCGACCTCGCCCCGGTCAACTGGTCCCAGATTCCGATCGGGAACATTGACCGCATCGAAGTGCTGCGGGGAGCACATACCGCCCTGTATGGAGATTACGCGGTGGGCGGTGTCATCAATATCATTACCCGTCGCGGCGCGGAACAGCCGCAAACCGAAGTGAGTGTCACAGGCGGCTCCGACGGATTCAACGACGAAACCCTCGCCACCTCTGGCGACCTTGAGGGTGTCGGCTATGCCGCCTCCATCGGCCACCAGTCGTCCGACGGATACCGTGATCGTTCCGCATACGAAACATGGTCGGGTGCGCTGAGTTTGGAATCCGACATCACGGACTACCTTGGAGCCTGGATCGATTATTCCTATACCGACTCCAAATACGACCTGCCCGGCGGGCTGGACGCAACCCAGCTCCAGCAGAACCGCAGACAGTCCGTCAACCCAGACGACGACGCGAAGGACTCCTTCCACAACATCGGCTTCGGCGTCGGGATCTCTCCGAACGATGCCCACGAAGGAACGGTGGATTTCGGGTTCAGCCGCAAGGATATCGAATCGAACATGGCGTCCTGGTTCTCCTTCAATACATGGACCATCGACACCTATAGCCTAAGCCCGAAATACGTCTATTCGGCCGCGCCGCTGAATATGGACAACGTATTGACCCTGGGTTCGGATCTAACCTACGACAAGGTGGATGTAGACCTGTACGGGGATCGTGCCCATTCCAGCAAGAACGGGTCGTCCAAGGTCGAAAAGGAAACCGTCGGCTTCTATGTCCACGATGCGCTCCATGTCCTGGACAACCTTATTTTGTCAGCCGGCGCACGGACGGAAAGCGCCAAGTACAGCATTAAGGAGCGCGATGGCTCCGGAGTTGTGCAACAGGATACTAGCGATACCCATGACGTTACGGCCTACAATGTCGGCATCACGTACCTGCCGATTGAGCAGGTGAAACTATTCGCGCGCTTCGACAAGCTCTACCGGTTGCCGTTCCTCGATGAGCAAATCGCGTATCAGGGATGGAGTTCTGGATTCAACAAGGATTTGAATCCGGAAACCGGCAAATCCTACGAACTCGGCATCGCCTGGTCTCCGGCGGACAATCTGGATTTGGAGTGCACACTCTTCCACATCGATATGAAAGATGAAATTGCCTATGCCGTCACCAACTTCAGCACCTTCGAAGGCTCCAACTTCAACATGGATGACACCCGCCACCAAGGCGTTGAACTATCCGGCAACTGGCAGGTGTTCAAGAACCTCGGATGCCATGCCAACTACACCTTCCAGGAGGTGGAGTTCACCAGTGGTGCAAACAACGGCAATGAAGTCCCGCTTGTTCCCCAAAACCTGCTGGCGGCCGGATTCGATGCCGCACTGCTGGACAACCTGCATTTCCTGACGGATGTCACCTTCACCGACACGCAGTTTGCCGGATCAGCCGTGGACAACTCGGCGGGAACCGAACTCGACTCCTATACGCTGGTGGACATTGCTCTGCGATACACCCACGCATTCAAAAAGGTCGAAATGGACCTCTTTACCGGAATCGACAACCTGTTTTCCGAAGAATACAGCCCCATGGCGTACGGTGGATTTGGATCCATCTATGCCTACTACCCGGCCCCGGAACGCACCTATAAAGCAGGCGTGACCGTCCGGTTTTAATGTGTCATGAAGCGGCTTCCTTGGAATACAGGAAGCCGCTACCATACAGGTGCGCGGTAAAGAACAAGGGAGAATGTTCATGTATGAGTTGATGATAAAAGGCGGGCCGATCATGTGGCCGTTGCTGGCCTGCTCCGTGGCGGCGCTGGCGGTGGTGATTGAGCGGCTGTTGTTCTGGCTGATGGTTTCCGTCCGCAAGAACCAGAAACTCGTCAACCGCATTTTTACGCTGACCGAAGAAGGCGATTTCGACACCGCCATCGTGGAAGGCGAACATTCAAAATGCTTGGTCTGCCGGATTCTCACCGCCGGGTTGTCGCACCGCAACTATGGCCTCGTCCAGTCCCTGCAAGCCGCGGCGATGCACGAGATCGAAAAGATGAAGCGCTCGCTCTCCGTGCTCGACACCATCATCACCCTCGCGCCGCTGCTCGGCATTCTCGGCACCGTATCCGGCATCATCGTTTCGTTCGACTTGCTCGGCGATGCCGGGCTGGAAGATCCAAAGGCCGTTACCGGTGGCATTGCCCAGGCCCTCATCACCACGGCGGCCGGGCTATCCATCGCCATCGTCGCCCTGCTCCCCTACAACGCCCTCACCCGCAAGGTCGAAAAGGTCACCCGCTACCTCGAACAGCTCGTCACCTGCTACGAAGTCACCGTCCAAAAGGGAATGGAAAAGCGATGCGACTAAGCTGCGGATATGAAACCAAGAAGGCGCGGGTGGAAATGCTTCCACTCATCGACGTGGTGTTTCTGTTGCTGGTCTTCTTCATCTACGCCATGCTTTCGATGGTGCTGCACCGCGGCCTGAAGATCGACCTGCCAACCGCAGGAAGCGCGATGATCGAAAAGAGCGACTACATCGCCATCACCATCGACGCCGACAACCATCTCTTCCTGAACAAGGAACCGGTGGCGGCGGACGGTCTGGCCGAACGCGTCCGCCAATTGCGCAACGGCGAAGCCAAGCCGGTGTTCATCAACGGCGACCGGCAGGCCGATCTCGGACTGGCCATCGAACTGCTCGACGACTTGAAAAAATCCGGTATTGAGGAAGTCTCGTTCTCGTGCGCAAAAGACACTCCATAATAAACGCGCCGTTGCTCATCGGCATCGTGCTGTCCATCGCCCTCCATGTTGCGGCGCTGTACAGCAAGGGAATCTACACCCCGCCCAAGCCCAAAATGGACCAGGGGAAAACCGTCGTGCACCTTACGCTCATGCCCTCCGCCGCCAGCCAAGCCGCCGCGCCGGAATCCGATGTGGAGCAGGCTTTCCAGCCTGCTCTTCCCGCAGAGCCAGTCGCCGCACCGGAACCCGAACCCCAACCCCAACCCGAGCCGCCACAAACCCCAAGTCCCACACCTCAAACCTCATCGCCAGAACAGGACGCAACCCTGACCGAAGACAAAGGCGTGACCGCCGAGGCCCAAACCCTTTCGAGCGTGAGGCCAACCTATCCGAAAATCTCCCGCCGACGCGGCGAGGAAGGGACCGTCGTCCTTTCCATCGAAGTGCTGGCCACCGGCAAAGCTGGCCAAATTTCCATCATCCAATCGCGCGGATATGCCCGGCTCGACGACGCCGCGCTAAAGGCCGCGCAACAAACCACCTTCATCCCCGCCACGCAGTTTGGCCGGAATATCGCCACCGCCACCGAACTGACATTCACCTTCAGGCTGACCGATGAGTAAGCAGCCCATAGATTGTAGACGCGGGATCTTGCCGCGTTGCGCACGAACAGGCCGGCACCTCTACCGCAACGCGGCAAGATGCCGCGTCTACATTGCGCTCGCAACCACGCTCCTCCTAATCGGCTGCGGAAAACCCGCCCACCCCGCCGCATCCGGAAAAGTGCCCGAACGCATTGTTTCCCTTGCGCCCAACATCACCGAAACCATCTATGCCCTCGGCATCGAGGATAAGCTTGTCGGCGACACCACCTACTGCCGCTACCCCGCCGCCGCGCAGTCGCTGCCAAAGATTGGCGGATTCGGCAGCATCAACTATGAAGCCATCGTCACCCTCCATCCCGATCTCGTGATCCTGCACAAGGAATACGACGCCGACAAGGAGCGCCTCGACGGCCTCGGCATCCCCTACCTCGAAACCGGAACCTACTTCATCGCCGACATCCTCGACACCATCCGAGACATCGGGAAAGCCTGCGGCGCGCAAAGCCGCGCAGACGAACTCGTCCAAAATCTCGAAAACCGCATCGCGGAAATCCGTCAAGTGGGGCAGACTTTCCAGTCTGCCCGCCCGCGCGTCCTCATCACATTCGGAAGCGGCGAAACGGACGCTATTCAGGCCATTGGCCCGGCCTGCATCCACAACGAACTGCTGGAATTGGCCGGAGGCCAAAACGTGGTCGAAGGCAAACTTCCTTTCGCCATCCTCTCCCGCGAGGCGGTGATGCGGCTCAACCCCGACATTATCATTCAACTCGCACCAGACATGGAACCCGTCGCCGACCCGTTCGAAGCTTGGAAAACCCTCGACTCGGTCAACGCGGTGAAGAATCACCGTATCCACCTCCTCACCGGCGACTACACCTGCATCCCCGGCCCCCGCTTCATCCAAACCCTGGAAGATTTTTCGGAGATTATTAGGCAGAATGATTAGCCCCATCATCCAAATTGAAAACCTGTCTATCAGCCTTTCGGGGAACGAAATCCTGCGGGATATTTCGCTCGCCGTGAACGCCGGCGAATACGTCTCGGTCATCGGGCCGAACGGCGCGGGGAAAACGACGCTGGTTAAATGCATGGCCGGCATTTACCGAAACTGGCAGGGATCGATCTGCGTGGCCGGAAAGCTGTTCGACGACTACGCAACCAAGGATCTGGCCAAGCTCCAAAGCTATGTCCCGCAGGCCGAAGGCCGTGGTAATCCACTGATGGTCAGGGAATTTGTTGCGATGGGCCGCTACCCGCACCTTTCCGCCTTCACCACCCTGAAACCGAACGACTATGCCGCCATCGACGACGCCATCGCCCGCGCCGGACTCGAACCGTTTCGCCATCGCAGGATGAACACGCTCAGCGGCGGCGAACGGCAGATGGCATTCATTGCCGCCGCCCTGGCGCAGGGCTCGAAGATCCTGCTGCTCGACGAACCCTCGACCTTCCTCGACTACCGCCACCAGGCCGAGGTCTCCGCGATCTTGAAATCCGCTTGCCGAGAACATGGCATCACCGTCGTGGCCGTCCACCACGACATCAACACCGCCACCGCCTGCAGCGACCGTATCCATGCCCTCAAGGAAGGACGCATCGTGTTCAGCGGAGCACCGGCAGAAACCGCACATGGCGAAACGCTGAAGCAAATCTACGGAACCGAATTCCGCTGCGCCCCGTCGCCCGCCCGCCTCATCCCCTTCGTCATTGCAGGAGGGGCATTGTGAAGAAAATGCAAGCATCCCGCTTTAAAGATCGTAGAAGCGACGCCCCCGTCGCTTTTGCACGCGCAGAGACCGGGCAACGGCCACGCGACGAGGGCGTCGCGTCTACAAGCATGCGTCCAAAAAAACCTCTTCGTCCGCTCGGCATCCTATTGCTTGCCGCCTCTGCGACGCTGTTGTTCTGCCCGCTGTTCGGCATGGAATTCATCCCGTACTCCG
>JAIPJC010000106.1 GCA_021734345.1 Kiritimatiellales bacterium
GGCGACCTCGCGGGCGCTGTGTCCGTCCTCACGGGCGGCCACGATCCTTTCTCGTAGCTGTACACCGTATGATCGCGTTGTCATGAATGAATCATGACAGAATAATAGTATGCGTCAAATTAAAACGAATATGCTCTAAAGCCCGATAATGTACAACGGCGGGGCTGGGCAACCCAAGATAAAAACACACGATGGCGCATCTCGCGGTTGGGCGGGTAGTCTAGTCACAGTGTAGGATACATCGCCGACGGATGGGCAATAATCAGAGCCGCAGACCTATCATGGTTTTCCGGTGCTCGAAGGGAATACGGATGCTGAAGCGCGCCCCTTTGCCCGGGGATGAATCGACCCGCATCGTGCCGCCATGGTTTTCCGTGATGATGAAGTATGAAACCGAAAGGCCGAGTCCTGTGCCGTGGCCCACTTCCTTGGTGGTGAAAAACGGTTCGAAGGCGCGTTTACGCGTTTCGGCATCCATGCCCGGACCGTTGTCCTCCACTTCGATCAGAACCATGGTTTCCTTGCGCTTGAGGCGCAGGGTGATGCGCGGTTCTTTCGATGGGGGTTGGTGTTCCGCCATGGCTTGGGCGCTGTTGGAGAGCAGGTTCAGGATCACCTGCTGGATCTGGCTGCTTTCGCAGGGCACCAGCCCCAGGGTATCGTCGTAGTCGCGCACGATCTTGATGTGGCGGAAGTCGAAGCGCTTCTTCAGGTTGTAGTCGTTGGACGCCAGTTCCAGGCTGCGTTCCAAAATTTCCTTGAGATCGTTCGGTTCGAAGTGCGCCTCGTCCTTGCGGCTGAAGCTGAGCATGTTGTCGACAATCTTGGCGGCGCGCCGGCCTGCTTCGGTTACGGAATCCATCATCTTGAGCAGTCCGCGCTCCTGCATGTAGTGCTGGATGGCTTCGAGCGAGGTGCCGGCAGCTGCGGCGGCGGACATGTTGCGGTCGGTCATATCGACGATGCGGTTGCGCATCACCTGCAGGTTTTGCAGAATGCCGGCAAGGGGGTTGTTGATTTCGTGCGCCATGCCGGCGGCCAGTCCGCCCACCGACATCATCTTTTCCGATTGCACCATCATTTCCTCGATGCGCACGCGGTCGGTAACGTCGTCGATACGGATCACGGCACCGTCCGCGCCCTCGGTCGTGAGCGGGTAGACGGTGACATCGGTGAAGTGGGTCTCGTTGTTGATGAGACAGGGGATGCGCTCGTTGTGCTGGAGTTTTCGGCTTCCGATGGTTCCAAGCACCCGGGTCATTTCGCTTCCAAGGTCCGGGAAAACTTCGGAGAGCATTTTGCCTTGGGCCTTCCCGGCCTTTAAGCCGGAGATGCGCTCCGCCTCGTGGTTCCACTGCATCACATGGCCTTCAGCATCCACACCCACGAGGATCGAGGGCATGGAGTTGATGATGTTGCTGAGCAGGTTGCGCAGCGTAAGCAGTTCCTTGGTGGCCTGCAGGCGCTCAAGCTCGGCGGCGGTTCGCCCGGCAAAAACCTGCATGACCGACTTGACGAATTCGAGTTGCTCGATCGGCTTCCGGTACAACGCCACCATGACCCCCAGTGGCTTCTTTTCCGAGTCGACCAGCGAGATGCCGATATAGCTTTCGATTCCCATGGTTTGAAGCATTGAGGTGGCGGGGAAGTGCCGTTGGACATCCGAAACAAAAAGGCAGGTTTCGCCGCCGAGAACGCGCTCGCAAGGGGTGCCGTGCAAGGCGTAGTCGAAATTTTCGCGGATCTCGCCCCGGTCGGAGACCGCGATCGTGTGCATGGTGTCGCGGGTATCGCCGCCGAACTCGCTGATGTAGGTGAAGTCCGCGCCGAGCGCCTTGGCCAGCTGGCTCACCATCGAGTTGAAGAATTGCCGCCCGACCGCAGAGACGCCCTCGACAATATTGCGGATGCTGTCTTCGATAAGGACGCGATCGGTTACATCGTCCACCCGGATCACCGCGCCCTCGGCATCGTTGTCGAGCAGCGGATAGACGGTTACGTCGTTGTAGCGGGTGCGGGTGCCCTCGTGAACCGGGATGCGCTCCTCCTTTTGCGTGGTGCGTTCGCGGATCGCGCGTTCGACCTTGACCATTTCCTTGGCCAGCCGTGGAAAGATTTCCTTGAGGAGTTTCCCGTTGGCATCGCTTTCCAAGGTCTGCGTGGCCCGCTCCGCTTCGCGGTTCCATTGGGTGATGCGGCCATCAAGGTCGACCCCGACGAGGATCGATGGCATCGAATCGATAATGTTGCCGAGCAACGCGCGGAGCCGGCGCAGCTCCTCTTCGGCATTCTTGCGGTTGGTGATGTCCCACGACGTGCCGAAGGTGCCGACGACCTGGCCCTTTTCATCGTAGCGGGGAACCTTGGTGGTGAGGTACCAGCGGATACCGTCCGGCGTGGTGGTCGACTCTTCCTTTTGCAACGGCGTTTCCGTTCGCATCACTTCAAGGTCGTCGTCGAACTTGCGCTGGGCCTCCATGTGCGGCAACAGGTCGAAATCCGTCTTGCCGACCAGCTCGTCGGGGTCGAGGTGGACTTCGGCGGCCTTGGCGGCGTTGACTTCGATGAAGCGGCCGTCGCGGTCCTTGAAATAGATCAGGTCGGGCGCATGCTGCATGAACGAGCGGAAGAGATTTCGTTCGAACTCCAGTTGCTTTTCGGCGGCCATGCGGTCGGTGATGTCGCGGCCAATGCCGCGGTAGCCCATGATCTTCCAGTCCTTGTCGTAGAAGGGGACGGCGCTGGTTTCAAGCACGACGGTCCGTCCGCTCTTGTGCTTGTTGATGTTCACCATCGAGGGGATGGGCGCACCTTGCGCGACGATGTCTTTGAAGATGGCTTCGGCGGCGATGGCTTCCTTCGGGGGCATCAGGTCCATGAGACGCTTTCCGATCAGTTCGTTCGGCGTATAGCCAAGCATGTCGGAGGCCTGGGGGCTGGCATAGATGAACCGTCCGTCGGTGTCCACTTCCCAAATCCAGTCGGACGTGGTCTCGACGAGGTTGCGGAAGCGCTCTTCGCTTTCCTTGAGCGCCGCCTCGGCCTTGACCCGCGCGGTGATATCGCGCGAAACGCCGCGGAATCCGGCCAGGTTTCCGGTATTGTCCGCAAAGGCCATTCCGCTGCTTTCCAGGATCACCTTGCGGCCGTCTTTATGGGCGTGGGTGTTGATTTCGCAGGTGATCGTGGTCGCTGCCGTGGCTTTGCGCAGCTTTTGCAGGTTCTTGGCGGAGTCGGCTGGAACCATCAGCGAGAGTGCGCTTTGGCCGGTCACCTGGCGGGGTTCGAAGCCGAGGATGTCGCGTACGCGCGGACTGACATAGGTATAGTTGCCGAACCGGTCCATTTCCCAGATCATGTCGTTGGACGACTCCACCAGGGCGCGGAAGCGGTCTTCGCTTTCGCCGAGTGCGCGGGTCGCCTGCTGGTGGCTTTGGCGGATGCGGCCGAGCTCGTGCGTGCGGTGCTTCACCTGCCGGCGCAAAATGCGGTTCCAGACCGTAAAGGTTCCGGCCGCCAGTAGCGTGAAAAGCAGGCAGCCGATGATGATCAGGGTGAGGAACTTTTCCTTTTCCTCGCGCGCCATCCAGCGCCGGTTGATATCGATGCGCTGGAAGGGCGTGATGGAGTCGAGGGCCTTGTCGATGATCGGACCGAGTTCCGGCAGCCGGGCGGCGGAGGCAAAGCGAAGTTTCCAGACATAGTCGATCTCGCCGGTTATTTCGATGTCCGAGTAGCCGTGCTGTTCCACGTAGAATGCCGCAACCCCCCGGTCGGTAATCATGGCATCGGCCTGCTTTTGCCGGAGGGCCTCGAAGCCGGCGGCGGCATTGGCGACGGCAAGGATTTTGTAGTTGGGGCGTTTCCCCGCCACATACTCATAGGTGGCCGATCCATCCACGATGGCAATGGTCGACCATTTCAAATCGTCGAGCGTCATGGCGTTCGATATTCCCCTGCGCATGAGAATGATGTTGCCGACGCTGTAGTAGGGATAGGTGAAGCGGAGGTAGCTCCGTCGTTCGGCCCGATCCTGGGTTGAGCCGACCAGATCGATGTCGCCCGCCTTCAGCCCGTCGAGAATGTCTGCCCAGGTGTTGCGGTGGACCACGGTAAACTTGACGCCAAGCTTTTGTTCGATGAGGGCGACATAATCGGCCGTAATGCCCAGATGCTCGCCATTCTCAACATAGTCGAATGGCGGCGCGTCGGGGTTCGGGCAGTAGCGGATCGCATTCCCGTGTTGTTTCAACCATTGTTGCTCGGCAGCTGTCAGGGCGACGCCAGGGCCTTTGATTTGGGTGATGAAAAGCCAGGAAAAGACGGCCAAGGCCACCCCGGTTGCTCCCAAAACAATGGTTTTCTTCCCTTTTTTCATAAACGCAACCGATCAGACGACCGATCGGTAGACTCCCATGACGCTGCGTGCAGTACTTCTCCAATCGAAAGTAAGAGCATATTCCGTGCCGCGCGCCCGTGTTTCAGCGCCTAGGCCTTTTGAAACGGCATTTTCCAGACATTGGAAGATTTCATCCACGCAGGAGGGGTTGAAGGTCGGGACAAGCTCGTTGGAGATTTCCTGCATCGACGAAGTGTTGGAGCAGGCCACCGGCGCGCCGCAGGCCAGCGCCTCGATGATAGGGAAGCCGAAGCCTTCGAAAAGCGAGGGATAGACCATCAGGTCGCAGGCGCTGTAGAGCGGGGGAAGAGACTTGAGCGGGGCAAATCCGAGGAAGACGATGTCGTCCTTCACCGGGCTGCCTGCCGCGCGCGCGCGGATGACATCGGCCCCGTGCCAGTCGGCTCCGGCAAAAACGAGTTGGTGCGCGCTGTCGTTCTCCAGCTTGAAGCGCTCGAAGGCTTCGATCAGACGAATGTGGTTTTTGGCGGGATGCTCCAGCCGCGAGACATAAACAAAAAACGGTTTGTCCAGACCGTGCAGCAGCGAGAGTTGTTCGCGTGCTTCCGCCACCGGAACAGGGCGGAAAACGTCGTGGTCGATGCCCGAATAGACCACCGATATTTTTTCAGCGGGATAGCCGGTGAACCGGACGATGTCCGCTTTGGTATTGTGGCTCACCGCGATGACGTGATCGGCATTCCGGATCATGGCCGGAACCATCTTGCGATTGAAGAGCATGCGTGCCGGGCCATACTTTGCATCAACCGAAAACGCTGCCAGATCATGCACTGTGGCCACGATCTTCGTTCGCTTCAGCAACGGGAGGCGGCGGTAGCTTGGAATATGCAGCAGGTCGTACCGGCTTTGCGGCAATCCGATATTGTGCCAGGCCAGGTTGACCAGCGGCTGGTTGATGAACGACGGATAGAGGGTCTTTCTGAAGTTTGGATTCGTGAGCGGAATGAGATCGGCCTCGTTGCGCGCCATCAGCAGGTCGTACGCATTTTCCGAATCCTCCAGCTGGAGGAAGCGCAGGAGTTCGCGGATGTAGGTCGCCACGCCGGACCTTCCCCCCTGCATTACAAATGTCGAAACCCCTATTTTCATCGCGGGCTGAATAATAGGGGTAAAACGATGAAGAGCAAATAATTAAACCCCGGATCGCTAGCGCCGGGCGTTGCCGTAGCGTGCGGTTTCGAGCGCGTTGAAAAAGTGCTCCATCACGCGGAAGTAGGCCATCTGCCCAAGATGGAGATCCTCGACGCCGGCGTCGAGGTTGGGGTTGTCGTTGATTTCAATCAACGAAAACTTGTCGCCGTGCTGCTTGATGTCGACACCGTAAAGGCCGGTGCCGATATGGTTGCAGGCCTTCACGGCGAGCTTGATCAGATCGGTTGGCGCCTGCTCGACCGCCAGCGTGTCGAACTTGCCGGTGCGCTTGCTGATCTTTTTTGCGCTGTGGTTGTAGATCTGCCAATGGCCGGCGGACATGTAGTAGCGGCAGGCAAACAGCGGGCGACCGCCGAGCACGCCGATGCGCCAATCGAAATCGGTGTACATGTATTCCTGGGCCAGTACGAGCACGGAGTCTTTGAAGAGCAGGTCGGTCTTGGTTTTGAGCTCTTCGAGGGTGCCCACCTTGTGTACGCCGCGCGAGAAGGATCCGTCCGGCACCTTGAGCACCAGCGGGAAGCCGAGGGTTTCCGCGGCGGCTTCGAGTGTGGCGGGGTTGTCGCGGTAGAGGCAGAGGGTGCGCGGCGTCGAGATGTTGTTTTCGCGCAGCATTTCGTTGAGGTAGACCTTGTTGGCGCAGCGCAGGATGGAGTTCGGATCGTCGATCACCGGCATGTGCTCGAATTCGGCCTTTTGCGCGAACTGGTAGGTGTGGTGGTTTACGCCCGTGGTTTCGCGGATGAAGAGCGCGTCGTATTCGGTGAGGCGCGTATAGTCCTTCTTGGTGATAAGGTCGACATCGATCCCGATCTGCTTGCCGGCGCGCACAAAGTTTTCCAGGGACTTCTTGTTGCTGGGCGGGAAGGCTTCGTCGGGATAGGTGAGCATGGCCAGATCGTAGGCGTAGCGCTTGCGGCTGCGCGACTTGCGCCAGACTTTCCGGCTGAAGTATGCAAGGGCGGCGGCGAACTCGTCCTCCTGTGGCGTTGTGAGCTGGTGGATCGATACAGGCTTGACGTGTTCGATCAGCCACCGGTCCTCGGAGCGCTTGAAGCGGATCTCCAGCAAGGGGCAGGGGAAGAGATCGAACAGCTGGCGCGCCATCCCGTGCAGTTCGGGTACGCGCGTGGTGCCGAAGAACACATGCATCAGGCAATGGTCCGCATCATCCCTTTCGAGGTGCGCCTGGCTCTTCTTCAATAGCTGATCGAGCGAGGTCAGGCCGAGTGTGTACATGCGGCGGCTGCTCAGGTCGTTGATCGTCCGGACGGAGGGGATCACCCGGTCGCCGCGCGCCTCGGCGAGCAGGGAGCAGTAGTAGCCCTTTCCGAGGTACTTATAGTCGCGGCACAGGTTGATGACCTGCGCGGAGGCTTCCGGAGCCGGATCGCGGTTGAGGAAATCCTCGGCGCTCACCAGGTCTTCACTGGGATAATAGGCGTTCCAGTCCGAAATACGGTCCACGATAATGAGTAGTTTTGACATGGTTTAGTCCAGTTCCTTCCAGAAGACCAAGGCGTTGGTGCCATCTTCGTAGTATTCCGGGAGCACCTTGGTGTGGGTGAGCCCGCAACGTTCATAAAGCCGGATTGCCGCCGGGTTGTCCAGCCGCACCTCCAATCGCAGGCAACGGCATTTCCGGGCGCGCGCTTCCTGCTCCGCCTTCGCGATCATCCGTTTGCCGATGCCCAGCCCGCGGGCATGTGGCGATACGGCCAGCGAATAGATGCGGGCGACGGACGAGTTGGAGCGAAACAGCACGACCATGCTACCCGTCAGTTCCTTGCCCAGAAAGGCGCCGATGCATAGTGCGCTCGGGGAGCAAAGCAGGCGGCGCAGGTTGCGGCGGGAGATGCGGTCGCATTCAAAGCAGGCATTCTCTAGGCCTATAAGCGCATCGGTCATGTTCAGGTCGACGCGGCGGCATACCACGGAGGGTTTTGAGGTTGTTTGAACTTTCATTGTTTAGGAGCGCTATATAGCTCCGGTTCGAGGCGCTGTATACTTAAATAAGTAAAATAAAAAAATACGCCCCAACTCCGGAATCCGGGATAAAAAAAGAGCAGGCGGTTGGCCTGCTCTTTCGGGGTGTTCAAGGGCTGGCGGACTACTCCTCCTTGGCCGCTTTTGCGGCTTCGGTGATTTTGGAGACGAGTTGCGCAGGCACCTGCTCGTAGCGGTCGAATTCCATTTCAAAGGAGCCTTGCCCGCTGGTGATCGACCGTAGTTCCGAGCAGAACTTGAACATTTCCGCTTGCGGCACGTCGGCCGAAATCGACTGCAACCCGTCATCTTGTCCCATGCCGAGAATGCGTCCCCGCTTGGTGTTGAGCAATCCACTGATGTCGCCCATGAACTGGTCGGGCACAACGACCTTCACGGTCATGATCGGCTCGAGCAGCACGGGTTTCGACTTTTCGATCGCCTCGTGCAGCGAGCGGGCGCCGGCAATCTTGAAGGCGACTTCCGACGAGTCGACGTCGTGGTACGAGCCGTCGTAGAGCTCGACCTGCACGTTGATGACCTCGGCACCCACCAACGGGCCTTTGCCGAGACCTTCGATAAATCCCTTTTCGCACGCCGGAACGAAGTTCCCCGGGATCGCTCCTCCAACGAGCTTGTTGAGGAACCAGGCCTCGTCGGCGGGGTCGCGTGGCCGGATGCGCACATAGCATTCGCCGTACTGGCCGCGGCCGCCGGATTGCTTCTTGTGCTTGTAGTGGCCTTCGCCGCTGCCGGTGATGGTTTCCTTGTAGGCGACCTTCGGCGTATGGTGGTTCATCTCGACGCCGCTGCGGTTCCGGATGTGCTCGAGGGTTACGTCGAGATGCATGTCGCCCATGCCCCAAAGAACCAGCTCGTGGGTCTCGGTGTTGTGGTCGAGCCGGGTGGAGGGATCCTCTTCCGTGGCCCGGTGCAGGGCCATGCCGATCTTGTCGGCATCGACCTTGTTCTTTGGTTCGACCGCGTAGGCGGTGACGGGCGAAGGGAAGTCGATCGGCTCGAACTGGATGGTGCTGCCGGGGGCGCAGAGCGAATCGTTGAGGTAGGTGTGCTTGAGCTTGGTCAGTGCCACGATGTCGCCGGCCTTGGCCTCCTGGGCCTCGGTCGTCTTCTTGCCGTCCACATACAGGACCGTGCCGACCTTTTCCTTCTGGTTCTTGGTCGGATTGTAGATTTCCATGCCGGGCTTGAGCACTCCGCTATAGATGCGCACAAAGGTCATTTGCCCGATGAACGCATCGTTGAAGCAACGCCAGACCTGGCCCGAAAAAGGTTGGTCCTCCTCGGCGGAAATATGGTTGCCCGCGGCGCAGTTCACGGGATAGTCGTGCGGCGACGGGAACAGGCGGCTGATAGAGTCCATCGTCTCCTTCACGCCCATATCGGTTTTGACGGAAGTCGCGAAGACCGGAATCAGGTGCGCGTCGTGCACGGACTTGCGCAGGCCTTCGGAAAATTCGTCAACGCTCAATTCCTCGCCTGCAAAATATTTTTCCATCAGCGAGTCGTCGGTTTCGGCTGCCAGTTCGATCAAGTTGTCCTTGATGGCTTTGACCTGCTCCTTGAGTTCGTCGGGAATCTGGTCGGTGGTGGTGTTGAGAATATCGATGGTCTTGCCGCCGGATGTGGGCAGAACCACGGGGACGCAGCGGTCTTCGCCCCAGAGTGCCTTGATTTCCAAAAGCGTGTTGTCGAAACTGGTGGCGTCCTTGTCGAGGCAGGTGATCGCGATGCCGCGCGGCAGGTTGCGTTTTTCGCAGGCTTTCCATGCGCGTTGCGTGCCGACCTGGATGCCGGCACTGGCGTCGACGGTGATGATGGCGGCATCGGTCACCTCGGCGGCGGCGACCATCTGGCCGATAAAGTCGGCGAAGCCGGGAGTATCGAGCATCACAAGGCGGCGGATCTTGCGGCTGGCGGCCGTGTACACGCCGTCGAAGGGTTTCGACCAAATGGTGATTTTGTGCGCTTTTTCTTCGTCTGTCCAATCGGCCACACTGGTACCGTTTTCCGGAGAACCCACCCGGTCGACCTGACCCAGCTTGAACAGGATGCTGTCGACCAGTGAAGTTTTCCCGCTACCCGTGTGGCCCATTAGAGCGAAGTTGCGGACATTATCAATGGGGATGTTTTTCATGTTTCCTCTCCTTGCTATTCAGTTGTACGACCAGTCCCGGTGCCGCGCGTTCGGCATAGAAGTGGGATGCTTCAAAAAATACCTGCCTGCCATAGGTTATTCAAACCTTTTCCCTATTTTCATGTGAATTGCGCATATAGAGGAGTTGCAATAGGAGCCTCCTTTATCCATGTTATGCATAGCCGTCAACTTAACTATGGAAGGTGGATGGGTGAGTAATTGCAAATTAAGAGTTCTTAGCCTGTTCAGTGGTTGCGGAGGCTTGGATTTACCATTTACAAAAGACCGCTACCATATAGTTTGCGCTATCGACAATGATCCATCGGCAATTCGTTGTTTGAGAGCCAATCTCAACTGCAATGCCGCCATAGTAGATGTTACTTCCGATGGTTTTGAGCAAATGTTGCAAGACTGCGGTGCCGTCGATATCGTGCTTGGTGGGTTCCCGTGTCAGGGGTTCTCTAAATCCGGCCCGAAGAAAGCCAGTGATCCAAGAAACAAGCTGTATACCGCCATGCTGCGTGCCGTGGAGGTGTGTCGCCCCTCCTTGTTCCTCGCTGAAAATGTTGATGGTATGGCTCAGAACTTTAATGGGAGCTTCGTTGACAAGATATGCAATGATTTCAAAGGGATTGGGTATTCGGTTACGAGCAGGATTCTGAACGCTGTCAATTATGGTGTTCCGCAATTCAGACGGCGCATCTTCTTCGTAGGAACCGCCCAAGGCGAAACGGCTGACTTCGAATGGCCTATCCCTACGCATTATGGTGAAAGCCGCAATGGTGAGTTCAGGACTGCTTGGGATGTAGGTAGCCAACCTGATTTGTTTCGGCAAACTCCGTTGCATCCTCCCCTATCCATATCCGCCGCCTTGTCGGATCTGATGGTAAACGGAGCCGGAACTCCTGATCAGCAACTTGTGGACAACGTTTCAGAACGTGACCGCTACATTATGGCTCATATCAAGGAAGGCCAGAAGCTCTGCAATGTAAGGTTCTCCGAAACATCTGTTTATACTTGGGATATTCCCGAGGTGTTTGGGGAGACGACAGACCGCGAAAAAGAAATTTTGAGCACTATCGGAAAGAATCGCAGAAAAAAACAGTATGGCGATATTCCGAATGGCAATCCACTCTCACTGGAGGTGATTTCCGAACTCTCGGGTCTCCAAATAGCTGAGCGGGAATTGGATAACCTTGTCGGCAAAGGGTTTCTAAAGAGAATTGATGAACGGTATGACCTGAAGGGTGCCATGTTTTGCTCGGGACTGTACAAGCGGCCTAAATGGAACGAGCCTTCGCCAACTGTCCTGACTGTTTTCCATAATCCTCGGTATTTTTTCCATCCGATTGAAGAAAGGCCTTTCACCGTTCGCGAGTGCGCCCGGCTTCAGTCTTTTCCTGACGACTTTAGGTTTCTTGATACGGGGATAAGTTCTGAAGACGCCTACAGATTGATTGGGAACGCGGTGCCTCCCAAACTTTCAAAAGCCCTTCAGGATAGCATTTGGAAGTTCGTTTCAAACGTAAGGATGGAAAAATGCGGATAGAACTACCTCGCCTGAGCCTCCAGGATCAACTGCTGGAATTCGATGATTGGGTTACGCCGTCACTGGGAGAGATTAGGGACACCGATAAATTCGAGACAGAAAGAAAGTCGATATGCCGGGCGTTAGACGCGCTTGGTTCGCATACGAACGATTTCGTTTCCTTGGATGAGACATCCCCGACGACTATTGCCGAATCTGTTGTTGCCTATGTTTCAGCCCAGCACGAAGCCCTTGCCGAGGAATTGCTGCTAGGAGTGTTTTCCTTGCTATTTGTTGTGACGGGCAAGTCGGATAACAATTGCAAATGCCAGTTCCCTGTTTATCTACGCGATGTGTTGCGGTGGGAATCGTTTCCCCGTGTCGAAAAGAAAGAAGGCTCTGTGCTGCTCAAGGAAGTTT
>JAIPJC010000107.1 GCA_021734345.1 Kiritimatiellales bacterium
GTTCCTTGCCTATATCGGAACCCGCCGCACCGGCATTGGTTGCGATGGAATCATCTTGATCCAACCGTCGGCCACGGCCGATCTGCGGATGCGCTTCTTCAATCCCGATGGCAACGAGCAGGATATGTGCGGCAACGGGGCTCGGTGTTTTGCACGACTCGCGTACGACCTCGGCGCAGCGCCGGCAAAGATGGAAATTGAAACGTGCGCGGGTACGGTTCAAGCCGAGGTGGTGGGATCGCAAGTCCGGCTACAGCTGACCTGTCCGCGGGATTGGCGCATGGGCTTGGATGCCGGACTGGATTGGCCGGTCGATTTTGTGAATACCGGCGTACCGCACGCCGTGGTGCGGGTCGACGACTTGGCCGCTCTCGATCTTCCAAGGTTAGGGAAGCAGTTGCGGCATCATCCGCTCTTTTCGCCGGAAGGCACCAATGCGAATTTTATAAAAATCGAAGCCGATGCCACCGTGTCGATCCGCACCTATGAACGCGGGGTGGAAAACGAGACGCTGGCCTGCGGAACAGGTGCGGCGGCCGCGGCATTGATTGCTGCCAAACACGGGTGGATCGATTTGCCGGTTGCCGTGCATTGCGCCGGCGGCTACGATTTGGTAATTGATTCCGGTGCCGATGGAACAACGCTTTCGGGCTCGGCGGAGTATGTATTTGAAGGGGAGGTCGAGTATGGAAATCGGATTTAGCCTAGGTTCGAATTTGCATAACCGCAAGCGTCTGCTGATGCAGGCGAAGAATCTAATGCTTTCCGCGCCGCGTACGCGCTTTGTAGCTCAGTCGCCGATCTATGAAACCACGCCGGTGGATGTGAAGCCCGAATATGCCGATATGGCCTATCTCAATTCGGTGGTCATTCTCGAAAGCGATCTGCCGATCGAAAGCTGGCTTTCCTACATTGGCAAGATCGAAACCAACCTGGGGCGCGTGCGGGTGGATGATCGCAATGCGCCGCGCCCGATCGATATCGACATCATCTATGCCGGCGAACAGATCATCGACGGCGGTGGGCTGGAGGTTCCGCACCCGCGCTGGGCGCAGCGGCGCTTTGTGGTGCAACCCTTGTGCGACGTGCGGCCGAACCTCGTGCTTCCCGAAGCGCACAAACCGGTTTCCGCAATCCTCCGCACGCTTCCCCCGGACGCGGGACTGCGCGTGTTTGATGAAAAGTGGTAGTTAACCGTATTACGTACTACGTATTGCTTGACCGGTTCGGCACGTAGGGCAGATCATCCAACGCAATACGCAATACGCAATACGCAATACGCAATACGCAATACGCGATACGGAATAATTATGAAATGGACAGCGGCAAAAATTAGGACACTGAAGGGCGAGCGCAAGATTGCGGTGCTGACGGCGTACGACGCGTTGACTGGCTCGTTGGTCGATGGCGCGGATATCCCGATGGTATTGGTGGGCGATTCGCTGGGCATGACGGTTCTTGGCTACGAAACAACGCTCCCCGTCGGCATGGATGAAATGCTGCATCACACCTCGGCAGTATCGCGCGGGGTCAAGAACGCGCTGGTGGTGGCGGATATGCCGTTCATGTCATATCAGCCGTCGCTTGCCATGGGGTTGGAGAATGCCGGCCGCTTCCTGAAGGAAGCTGGCGCGGATGCAGTCAAGATCGAAGGCGGATCCATGCGCACGGAGCTGATCGAAGCACTGGTGGCCAACGGGATTCCGGTGCTCGGGCATATCGGTCTGACGCCCCAGAGCATCAAGGAGATGGGGGGCTACAAGGTGCAAGGCAAGACCTCGGAGCAGGCGCGCAAATTGATGGACGACGCGATGGCGGTCGAGCAGGCCGGGGCGTTTGCGCTGGTGCTCGAATGCATCCCGCCGGAACTGGGCGAAATGATTTCGTCTGCGTTGAAAATTCCGACCATTGGAATTGGTGCAGGCGCCGGTTGCGATGGCCAGGTGCTGGTGTTTACCGACTTGCTCGGCATCAGCGGCAAGCCGGTTCCCAAGTTCGTGAAAAAGTATGCCGACCTCTATCCGGTTGTCAGCGCGGCCTTGTCCACCTACAAGAGCGAAGTTGAAGCTGGTTCGTTTCCGGCCGATGGACAAACCTACTAAGATGGAAATCATCCGGACACCTGCAACGATTCAGCAGCGTGCTCTCGCCCTGAAACGGGAGGGGCGCGTGATTGGTTTTGTGCCAACGATGGGCTTTCTGCATGCGGGGCATGTGTCGCTCATGCGCCTTGCACGTACGCGGTGCGATGTGCTGGCAGTCAGTATTTTCGTGAACCCAACCCAGTTTGGCCCGAACGAAGATCTCGAAGCTTATCCGCGCGACTTTGCGCAGGATGAAATACTCTGCGCACAGGCGGGCGTCGACCTTCTGTTTTATCCAGAGTCTGGAACCATGTATGCGGCCGATGCCAGCGTATGGGTCGATGAGGCCTCGCTATCTACCGTGCTATGCGGGGCATCGCGCATCGGGCATTTCCGCGGGGTCTGCACAGTGGTGGCGAAGCTGTTCAACCTTGTGTTGCCGGACCTTGCCGTGTTTGGCGAAAAGGATGCCCAGCAGTTGCGCATCATCGAGCGCATGGTGCGCGACTTGAATTTTCCGGTTGAAATCCTGCGCGGTGCCATCGTGCGCGAGGCGGATGGGCTGGCGATGAGTTCGCGCAACAAATACCTCGCCTCATTGCAGCGGAAGGATGCGTTGTGCTTGCGCCGATCACTCGACTGCGCGGTGCATTTGTTCGCGACTGGAGAGCGCGATGCCGGAGTATTGCGCCAAGCGATGGTCGAAATAATCGGACAAATTCCTTCCGCCCGGATCGACTATATTGAAATCGTCGACGACATGACACTGGCATCGGTGGAGCGGATTGAACGCACGGCATTGGTCGCCCTTGCCGTGAAAATCGGATCAACGCGACTGATCGACAACGATGTGTTGCGTGCGTAGTTTGCTCCCATTGAAATGGTTGCGCGCCGCGGCTCTTTTTTTACATATTTTTGTTTGAAAGCCCTTCGTTCATCATTACATTGATGCCGCTTTTCAAGTTGAAGGGTGCGGTAGCCAAGTGGTTAGGCACTGGATTGCAAATCCATGAACACCGGTTCGAGTCCGGTCCGCACCTCCATTTTTACCGACTGTTCATTAGGAGAAGAAAGATGGCTGTTCCACAAGATCTGTTCTATGCAAAAACCCATGAGTGGGTATCCCTCGAAGATGGCATCGCAACCATAGGCATCACCGACTTTGCCCAAAGCCAGCTGTCCGATTTGACCTTTGTGGAGCTTCCGGAGGTTGGAACCGAATTCGAATCCGGCGACGAAGCCGCCGTGGTGGAATCCGTCAAGGCCGCCGCCGATGTATACGCTCCGGTGGCCGGTGAAGTGGTCGCGGTCAACAGCAATCTCGAAGATGCACCGGAACTCATCAACAAAGACGCATTCGGTTCGGGTTGGCTCTTCAAGTTGCGCATGGCAGACGAATCGGAAGTCGACGACTTGATGGATGCCGACACCTACGAAGAACTTTGCCCGTCGGCATAGGTTGCGGAGTATTCGACCACGCCGAAAGGGGGATTCCGAATCCTCCTTTTTTTATTTAGCTATGAACGCATGGTCCGTCAGTTTCAAGAATCCTGTTTCCTACCGGGAAGGTTTGGCGATGCAGCGGCGCGTCCTCGCGGCGCGCCAGGAAGGCCGGATTCCCGACACGGTGCTGATTCTCCAGCACGAACCCGTCGTGACACTCGGCAACCGAGGGCGCGACAACTATCTGCTGAAAACCGCGGAGGAGTACCAAGCCATGGGCATCGATCTCTTCCATGCCGAGCGTGGTGGCGATGTGACTTTCCATGCTCCTGGCCAGTGGGTGCTCTATCCGATCCTGCACCTCGGGGGAAACGAGGCCGACTCGCATGGCTATTTATCGAACCTAGAAGAGATCGCCATCCAAACTTTGGGAGATTTCGGCATCAAGGGTTTCCGCAAGGCAGGCAAGTCCGGTGCATGGACGGATGCCGGAAAGATCGCGGCCATCGGCTTCCGGTTGAAGAAATGGGTTTCGTTCCATGGCATGAGCTTCAACGTCAACCTTGACCTCTCCGGCTTCCAGACCATCGTGCCGTGCGGGCTCGTCGGCGAGCCGGTCGCTTCGTTAAAAACTATTCTCGGCGATTCATGCCCATCGATGGATTCCGTCCGAAATTCGTTGCTCGAACATTTTTCCAACGTCTGTCAGCGCGACCTTGAGCGTTTCGATGCGGATGGCGAACTGCCAGCGGCGTTGCAGGATGCGATGACCTGAAAGATGCTTAGGCCTCGTCGGCTTCGTCTTCTTCGGTAACGCGCAGGATTTCATCGATGGTCGTTACGCCAGCCAGGACCTTGTCCCATCCATCTTCGCGGAGGGTTTTCATGCCATGTTCGATGGCACGCTGCTTGATGTCGCTCGCGGAAGCGTGGGCAATGATCAGCGGTCGGATCTCGTCGGTGACAGGCATGATTTCAAAGATGCCGGTACGGCCCTTGTAGCCATTGCCCCGGCATTCGTCGCATCCGACGGCTTCATAGATCGGCCCTTCGGTGGCAAGACGTTCGACGGGAAAGTTGTGTTCGCGCAGGAAGGCTTCATCAACCGCGACCGGCTGACGGCAGGCTTTGCATAGTCCGCGTACGAGGCGTTGAGCCACGATGCCTTCGGCCGATGACGCCACCAGAAAGGGCTCGATGCCCATGTCGAGCAACCGGGTGATCGTGCTGGCGGAGTCGTTGGTGTGGATGGTACTGAAAACCAAGTGGCCGGTCAGTGCGGCGCGGATCGAAATTTCGGCGGTCTCCTTGTCGCGGATTTCCCCGACCATGATGACGTCCGGATCCTGGCGGAGGAAGGTGCGCAGCGTATTGGCGAACGTGAGACCGATTTCGGGGCGCATCTGCACCTGGTTTACGCCAGGCATTTCGTATTCGATCGGATCCTCGGCCGACATGATCCGCTTGTCCACCGAATTGATCGTGTGGAGCCAGGCGTAGAGCGACGTCGATTTTCCCGAGCCGGTCGGTCCTGTGACCAGCAGGATGCCGTGGGGGCGGGTAATCATTTTTTTCAGCAGGGAGCTGTCGTGGTCGTTCAGTCCCAGATCCTTCATGGTGATCAAGCCGCCGCCGCGCATGAGCAGGCGCAGGCTGACGCTTTCGCCGTAGACCGTGGGCATGGTTGAAACGCGTACATCGATCTCTTCACCGCGGATGCGCACACTGATGCGGCCATCCTGGGGCAGGCGCTTTTCGGCGATGTCCATGTTGGACATCACTTTGATGCGCGAAATCACCGACGACTGGAAGCGCTTGAGCTGCGGTGGCATCGGGGTTTCGTGCAGTACGCCGTCGACGCGGTAGCGGATGCGCAGGTCCATTTCCATCGGTTCGATGTGGATGTCCGTCGCCCGGTCCTTGTAGGCCTCCCAGATGATCTGGTTCACAAACTTGACCACCGAGGCTTCCTGGTCGAGGTTGCTCAAATCCTGCCTGAACATGCTTTCGTCGGCTTCGAGGTCGATGCGGTCGTCCTGCATCATGCGGTCGAGGGTTTCCGCACCGACGCCGTAGAATTTTTTGGCAGTGGTGGAAATGTCCTCGTCCGGGCTCAGCACGAGCTTGATGCGGCATTCGGCGGCAAGGCGCAGCCCTTCCGCCAGTCCGGGCGAAAAGGGGTTGCTGGTGGCTACCAGCAGGCTGTTTCCCTCTTCGGCCAAGGGCACGACGTTGTATTGGAAAATAGCTTTGGTCGGCAGCTTTTCGAGGATGTGGCTTTCGATTTCGACATTCTTCAGACGCTGGAAGGGGAGCCCCATGGCGTCCGCCAGCTTTTCGAGAAAGATCTCTTCCTTGACCGGGCTTGCCGCCAGCACTGCTTCGCGGATCGGCAGGCTGTTTTCGCGGGTGTGGGCCAGAATAGCGGCCAGTTGTGCTTCGTCGAAAAGGCCGGTGGCTACCAGCAGGGCATGTATTTTTGGATTGGTCGTCAACATCGCCGGAGAGTGTGCCATCCAAGCTTTGAAAAATGCAATAGATTATTGGGTTGGAGTATCGTTCCGACGACTGGATCGTTCCGGTTTTTTGGTTGTGTTTTAACAGGTGTGCTGATTATCTATGCGATCGTTTTTCAACTACTCTGGCTCGGGTGGTGAAATCGGTAGACACAAGGGACTTAAAATCCCTCGGCCATTGCGGCTATGCGGGTTCGATTCCCGCCCCGAGCACCACTCAATAAAACATTGGTATTATTGGTTCGAACGATAGTTCGGACGTTTAAGTCTTCTGGGGTGTCTACCTCTGCCTATACCCCAAATCGAGATGGAAAGGGTGGGGATTAGAAGCTGCGACCGGGTTGCCGCCAGTTGCTGGAGCGACGCCGGTTTTTCGACGGCGATTCCGCATCGGGTTCTTCCGAGATCTTTTCCTTCGGCTGGCCGCCGATGCCGAGGCTCGCGCCGAGGCTGTCGGTCATGCCGCCGGTTACCGTACCCAGTGCACCAAAGGTGAGGGCTCCGGCTCCTTTGAGGGCGTCGCCGGCAAAACCGGTCACGCTGGAAACGGAGCCGATGATGGCGTCGTAGAGGGTGGTGCCGATTTTGGAGAGGGCTTCGCCGACGCTGGTGCCGCCGGTCTCTTTGCCGAGGTCGTTCATTTCGATGTCGGGCAGCGGGATGGGCGCGGAGGGTAGGGCGGATAGCTTGGCCTTGACGAGGCCGTCCTTGACCAACAGGTGCGTGATGATGACTTTTGGCCCGGGGGCTGCGGGAGCGGCTTCCGTCGCTGCGACGGGCGGTTGCGCGGGTGTTGCCTCGCCGCGGTCTTCTTTGCGTTTTTCAGTGGCGGCCTTGATGAAGGCCTGCAGGGACTGGATGTTGTCGGTGGTGAACTGGCGTTCGTAGGCGATCCGGGGTTTTTCGATCAGGATGTCGCGGATGAGCATGGTGCCTGATTGAAGGGTGTCGGGGTCGAGGTCGAGCATGAAGCGGTCGAGCATGACGATGTTTTTGTTGGCAAAGCCTTTGGGATTGCCAACCCGCAGGTTGCTGATTTGAACGAGCCCCTTGAGCGGTTCGAGCGTGAGAAGATCGAAGGCGATGAGCTGGAGGAGCGTGTCGTCGGCTGCGGCGGTGGCGTTGGTATCGCCGCCATTAAGCATGTTCATGGGGTTGAGCATGCCGATGGAGTTTTTGGCGATCGAACTGGGCGACCAGTTGTTGGTGGTAAGGGGGGTGACCATGTTGACCACGAAGTTGGTGACCACGAGGGATTCGAGCACGACGGGTTGGTCGGCGAGCCGGACGGGTTGGTTTGTTGTTCCAACCATTGGAACATCCGGTGGTGCGGTGGCGACCGTTGCGGCGGTGGGCGGCGCGAAGCCTTCGGCGAGTTTTTGCAGTTCGGAGACGTTGCCGGTGGCGTCGGTCTGTTCGAGGTTGATGGAGGGGGAGTCGACAAGGACGGTTTTGATGACAATCTGGTCGGAGTAGATCGAGGCGGGGTCGATGGCGATGTCGATACCGGCGAGGTGGAGGAGGTTGGTGGTGGTGAATCCGGCGGGCAGGTTGGGGATGGTGATGGTTCCGATTTTGATGGATCCTTCGATGGGCTTGACGGAGATGCTGCCGATGGAGGCCAGAGTGTATGGTCCGGCGGGGGCGTTGGTGCGGGTGGTGTCGAGCAGCTTGAGCTGGATGTCGTCGACGAGCAGGTTGCGCAGTTCGACCGGCGGCGGGGCGGGTTCGGTTTTAACGTTGGGTTCCGGAACAGCGGTTGCCGTGGCTGTGGCCTTGGGTTTTGCGGCGGCCTTGGTGGTAAAGGCGTCGGCAATCTTCATGAATTCAGCAACGGTGCCGGTGGCGGGGTTTTGTTCGAGGAAGGCGTAGGGCTTGACGATTTGTACGTCCTCGATGACCACTTTGCCCGAATAGATCGAGGCGGGGTCGAGTTTGACGGTAATGGATTCGAGCTGAAAGAGGTTTGGGGTTTCGAGGCGTCTAGGATTCGAGAGGGCCAGGTTGCTCAATTGAACGACCCCGTTGGTGAGGCTGAGCGAGAGCTGTTCGAGTCTGAGCTGGATATCGAGCTGCGGATCACCGGTGTTGGCCAGGTTCATCTGAACGTCGTTGATCACGAGGCGTTCGACGATGACTTGCTTGGGGGCTTTTTCGAGAGCGTCTTCCGGCTCTATGGCTTTGGGTTCTGCTGATTTCGGAGCGTTGGGGTCGATTCCTGCAAATTCCCCGATGTGCCGGACGAGTTCCGCAATGTTGTCGGTGGCGGCGTTTTGCTCGTAGGTGAAGTGCGGGCTTTCGATGCGGATTTCGTGGACGACGATGGTGTCGGTAAATACGGAATGCACATCGACCGAAACATGGAATTTGGCGAGGCTGCACGTATTGCTTTGGTTGAATGCCTCCGGCATGCCGATCTGGAAGCCGACAAGGTCGATGGTGCCTTTGCGCGGGTTGATCGACAGCTGTTTAACGGCGACGGGCGTGCCCAGCGCCTTGGTTCCAATGTTTTCGGCGATGAGCTTCACGGTGGGGCCGAGCCAGAAAAAGAAAACGGACGCCATCACCACAGTCAGAACGACCGCTAGCGAAACTAGGCCCAGAAGGATAATCTTCAACGCTTTTTTGATTTTCATGGGCGGAAGCCTAGTCGGTTTCCGGGTAATAGGCAATCGGGAAGCGGTAGGGCGAAATTCGCGGGGCGGCAGGCTCCCGATTGATTTTTTATTTGAAATTACAGCTTGTATCACAGGGCGTTACGTCTATTATGGCGCGCTCGTTTGATGGGTGACTGTGGTTTTTCTGGCCGGGTGGCCGGGCCGCGTTTCCCGCTTTAAATTAAAAAGGTTTGGGAGCGCGTGTTCCCGCTTAATTATGGAATCAACAACCAACAAAATCATGGGGGCGGATGCCGCTGCCATGGAAGCCATGTACGACGAGACCCTCAAGAATTTCACCGAAGGGTCGATTGTTACCGGAAAAGTCCTTAGCGTGATCGACGGCGACGTGCTGATCGACATCGGATACAAGTCCGAGGGGATTGTTTCTGCCAACGAATTCAACGACCTGGAAGAAAATCCGGTCGGCCAGACAGTCGAAGTATTCCTCGAACGCCTCGAAGACGACCATGGCATGGTCGTGCTCAGCAAGCGACGCGCCATCCAGCAGCGCGCATGGGACTACGTTGTCAACGAATGCACCGAAGGCAGCCTGGTCGAAGGCGTCATCAAGGGTGTCGTCAAGGGCGGCTTCATCGTCGACGTCGGCGTGGACGCATTCCTGCCCGGTTCCCAGCTGGACGTTGTTCCGGTCCGCAACCCCGACGAACATGTTGGCAAGACCTACCAATTCCGCATCCTCAAGATCAATCTTGACCGCAAAAACATTGTTGTTTCCCGCCGCGAACTCATCGAAGAGTCCCGCCGCGATTCCCGCCGCAAGGTATTGGCCGAAATCCAAGTGGGCCAGGTCCGCGCCGGCCAGGTCAAGAACATCACCGACTTCGGTGCGTTCGTCGACCTCGACGGTATCGACGGCCTGCTGCACGTCACCGACATGACCTGGGGCCGCATCAACCATCCGTCCGAAGTCCTGAAGGTGGGCGACAAGCTCAACGTCATGATTCTCGAAGTGGATCTGGAAAAGGAACGCATCAGCCTCGGCCTCAAGCAGACCTTGGAAAACCCGTGGGAAGACATCGAATCCCGCTTCCCGATCGGTGCCCGCGTGCACGGCAAGGTGGTCAACCTCGCTCCGTACGGCGCCTTCATCGAACTCGAAGAAGGAATCGAAGGCCTTGTCCACGTTTCCGAAATGTCCTGGACCAAGCGCATCCAGCGCGCATCCGACGTCTTCGCCTTGGGCGACGAAGTCGATGCGGTGGTTCTCAGCGTCAGCACCGAAGAGAAGAAGATCTCCCTCGGCGTCCGCCAGATCGAAGACAATCCGTGGGAAGTCGTGGCCGGCAAGTACCCGATCGGTTCGCTGGTGACCGGCAAGGTCCGCAACTTCACCTCCTACGGCGCGTTCGTCGAGCTGGAAGAAGGCGTTGACGGCATGATCCACGTGTCCGACATGTCCTGGACCCGCAAGGTCAACCACCCGTCCGAAATCCTGCAGAAGGGTGACGAAGTCGAGACCATCGTACTCGAAATCGACGCCTCCAGCCAGCGCATCAGCCTCGGCCTCAAGCAGGCCCAGAACGATCCGTGGGCCGGCATTGTCGACCGTTATCCGGTCGGCGCCAAGGTCAGCGGCGTCGTTACGAAGATCTCCTCCTTCGGCGCGTTTGTCGAAATCGAGGAAGGCATCGACGGTTTGGTCCACATCAGCCAGCTGAGCGACGAGCATGTCGAGCGCGTCAAGGACATCCTGAATGTCGGCGACACCATCGAAGCCCGCGTCGTGAAGGTTGATCCGATCGAGCACCGCATCGGACTGAGCGTCAAGGCCGCCAAGGTCGACGACGCCGACTTCGAAGTGCGCGAAGACATGCTCGAAGGCCTGCAACCGGGCGCCGATCTGGTGAACCTGGCCGGTGCGTTCGACAACGCCTTCGGCGATGCCCTCGAAGAATGGCACCCCGGCCAGAAATCCGAATAAGGGATTTCCTGTCCGGTCAAAGAACCTGCCCGATTTCCGGGCAGGTTTTTTTTGTGACTTTCCGGCGGCTTTATGGCTGAATACGCGCCTTGTTTCCCCGGAAGAGGTAGGTTTCCATTATGAACATTGAAGAACAACTCGATTTCCTGTCGGCCCGCGCCGTCGATTTTGTCGCGCGCGACGACCTGAAGAAGAAGCTCGAAAAGGCCGCGGAAAAAGGGCGCGGGCTGCGCATCAAGTATGGCGCCGACCCCTCCGCTCCGGACATCCACCTCGGCCATGTGGTCGGACTGAACAAGCTGCGCGAGTTCCAGGACGCCGGACACACCGTCGTGTTCATCATCGGCGATTTTACCGGCATGATCGGCGATCCGTCCGGTCGCTCGCAAACCCGCAAGCCGCTCACCCGCGAGCAGGTCGAGGTCAACGCAAAATCCTACCAGGAGCAAATCTTCAAGATCCTCGATCCGGCCAAGACCGAGATCCGCTTCAACTCGGAGTGGTGCGGCAAGATGAAGTTCGACGATGTCATCCGGCTCTCCGCGCACGTCACCGTGGCGCAGATGCTCGCCCGCGACGACTTCTCGAAACGCTACGCCGCCAACCAGCCGATCTCGATGGTGGAATTCCTCTATCCGCTCGTGCAGGCCTACGACTCCGTCATGGTCGAAGCCGATCTCGAACTCGGCGGCACCGACCAGCTCTTCAACCTGCTGCTCGGCCGCGAACTGCAGAAGGTGATGGGGCAGCCGCCGCAGTGCGTCATGACGCTTCCGCTCATCGAAGGCCTCGACGGCGTGCAGAAAATGAGCAAGAGCCTGCACAACTATGTCGGGGTCGCCGAACCCGCGCGCGAAATGTACGGCAAGCTCATGAGCGTGCCGGACGAACTGATGTGGAAATATTTCGAATACATCGTCTGCTGGCCGAAGGCCAAGGTGCAGGAAACGCATGCCA
>JAIPJC010000108.1 GCA_021734345.1 Kiritimatiellales bacterium
CTATGAGGAATGGAGTCAAGAAACAGCGTTATGCGCGGTTAGTTCATCCGGTGATTCACATAGGATCGTGATATTGCCTTTTTATTCTCGATTGTGTGAGAAGGAAGCCGATCTCTTCGAATCGGTTGGACTTAAACCCGACATGGCCTTCCGCTATCCGCACGAATTCAGCGGAGGACAGCGGCAGCGCATCTGCATTGCCCGCGCGCTGTCGCTCAATCCCGATCTGCTGGTCGCCGACGAACCGGTTTCCGCGCTGGATGTTTCCGTGCAGGCCGAAATTCTGGAGTTGCTCGGCGAGTTGCGTTCTTCGCGCCGGTTGGCCTTCCTGTTTGTCAGCCACGACCTCGCAGTGGTGCGCAACCTGTGTGATCGGGTGGCGGTGATGTACAACGGCGAGATTGTGGAAACCGGCCCCGTGACCGACGTCATCGACAACCCTCAACACGCCTACACCCGCAAGCTACTCGCCGCCGTCCCTTCTTTCTAACTACGCAATAAACAACCCGCAAACCAACTTTTCGGCCTTGGCCTTGCGAAGCCATGCGGTTTCGGTGGCGCGCATTTTTTTATGTTTTTCGGGCGTATCGTCATCGGCTCCGGTGAGGTGGTCGAAGCCATGGGCGATGTAGAGCGCGAGTTCGTAGTCTGCGTCGCCACGGATAGTGCCTTCCTGCATGGCGCGGTCGACATTGACAACTAGGTCGCCGGTCCACTCGTCGTCTTCGCCGGGGATGGGATCGTAGCGGAAGCTGATGACGTCGGTAGGGCGGTTCTTTGCAAAATATTCGCGGTTCGTCTGGGTGATGCCGTCGTCGTCGACGAGCACGATGGAGATTTCGCCCCAAACGGCAGGTGCCGTTTTCCCGACCAGTTTTTCCGCGAACCAATCAGTCAGCTTTTGGATTTTTTCGAGGTTGACCGGATGGTTGTTCTGTCGATTGAGCAGGTATGTTTTCATTGTTTTTGGGGTAGGGGATGCGGCCATGCAGCATGTTGGATAGCGAGAAGATGAACGATTGCTTGACGATGTTGATCTCGGCCATGGTTAGGCTGGCGTAGTCCATCTGCCCGTCGCGGATCTTCATGGCGAAGATGTCGTTGATCATGTTGGAGATTTTTTGCGGCGTGGGTTTTTCGATGGAGCGCGACGCGGCTTCGGAGGCGTCGGCAAGGGAGAGGATGGCCATTTCCGGGGACACGGGGGGGGCACCGCCGTAGCGGAAGTCGCTGTCGTTGATCACGTCGGCCATCGTGGTTTTTCCGTCGCCCTGCTGGGTTTTGGCCTTGTGGTAGAAATAGGAAATCAGGCCGTTGCCGTGATGTTGTTCGATGGCGTCGAGGATCGGTTGCGGCAGCTTGTGCCGTTTGGCGAGGGTGAGACCTTCCTTGACGTGCGAGACAATGACGAGCGCGCTCATATGCGGCGAAAGTTCGTCGTGGGGGTTTTCCTTGTGCTGGATGTTTTCGGTGAAGAATTCGGGTTTGGCCATTTTACCGATGTCGTGGTAGTAGGCGCAGACGCGTACGAGCAGGGAGTTGGCGCCGATCGCTTCGGCCGCATTCTGGGCGAGGGTGGCCACCATGAGCGAGTGGTGGTAGGTGCCGGGGGCTTGCATCGCCATTTTCTGCAACAGCGGATGTCCCATGTCGGAGAGTTCGAGCAGGGTGATGTCGGTGGTAATTTTGAAAAGCTTTTCAAACACGGGAATGAGCAACAACGCCAGTACGGTGGCAAGCATTCCGGAGATGAAGGCGGAAAACAGCTGGCCCATGAGCACGGGAAGTACGGGTCGGTTGAGGATGGCGGTGACGAGCACGAATAGGATTTTCACGGCGCAAACCCATAGTCCAGCCCGGAAAAGGTTGGAGCGCCGGTGCACACTGCGCGCCGTGCTGGTGGCGGTGATGGTGATCAGGATGCCGAGCGCGAAAACAATGAAGGATTGGTCGAACAACACGGCGGTGGCGAAGCTGGTCCAGAGGCCGAGGCAGATGGCCGCACTGCCTCCCAGCAGGATGGCCGCCAGCAGGATGGCGAGTGCGTGGGGCACGAGATAGATCAACAATGCGGGCGAAATGAGGGTATTGTATTGTATGGATAGGTAGATCAGCAGGCGGGCGAGTCCAAGCGTGAACAGCGAGAGGATGACCATGAGCAGCAGCTTGTCGGGCTGGCGGATAAGATTTGGGGAAACGACGCGCAGGATGACGGTGCTGGCGATAAGTCCGACCAGTAGCAGGATGCCGTTGCCCACGATGGCGAACACCTGCTCGATGACCTCCTGCTCCTCCTGCAGCTTCTGCTCATGGCGCTGGAGCAGCAGCAACGTCTGCTGGGTGGCCGGTTCGCCGGCCCGCACAAGGGTGGTGCCGGAAAGGTATTGCTGCATGACCGGTGCGACGGCCTGTATGGCAGCATTGCGCAGCGCGTCGGTTGCGGTTTCGTCGTAGGTCATGTTTTCCTCGACCAGCGAAGCGAGCAGCCGTTGTACA
Source organism: Kiritimatiellales bacterium (assembly GCA_021734345.1). Lineage (GTDB taxonomy): Bacteria > Verrucomicrobiota > Kiritimatiellia > Kiritimatiellales > Pontiellaceae > Pontiella. The sequence continues at coordinate 2,497 of JAIPJC010000108.1, forward strand.
AGGTCGTGCTGCTGTTCGCCTTCGATCGATGCGCCAATCGCGTTCAAAGCCCTCCGGAAGGAATACACGTCCTGCTGCGACACTGTTCGCGTCTTGCCCGAAACCTTTTCGGTGATGGACAGCTTGCGGTCCGGCGCGCCACGGAAAAGCGTGCGGCGATATTCCTCGGAGAGGATGCCGGCGGACATGACTTTGACGATGTTGGTGGTGAGCCCGGTCTTGGCCGATGCGATCTGGTCGCCCGTAAAGGCGGCGGTTAATTCCTTTGTTCCAACGGAGCTACCCAGCAGCAGGTCGCCCAGGGAATTTTCGATGGACTGCTGCATATTGGTGGGGGCGGTGGAAAGTTGCTGAAGCCGGTCGAACAGCTTCCCGATGACTTCGGTGGCGCGCCGCGCCGGGGCGGGATCGAGCGTAAAGACAGGCGGAACGGCGCTTGCCGCCTTGGTGCGGTTGAATGCGGTTTCGGTCAGGTTCTCGCACTCGAAATCGGCGGCGGCGACAACGGTGGTAGGGACGCGCTGCCCTTCGGCAATATTGATGTGCCGCACGATGCCGCTACCGAAAAAGAGCCAGGTGACGAAGAGCCAGAGCAGGATTCCCATCGCAACAGCCTTGTAGGGAGGCTTTTTTTTCCGCGCGGTTTCCGTCTTCCGTTCGGCGATGCCTTTTTGTTTCTTCCTGAAGAGCTTTGTTCTCATCGTGTGCTCCTTTTTTTTGCGGGCCTAGGACGAGCGTTTTTTCTGATAGGCTTCAATTACTTTCTGGACGAGCGGGTGGCGGACCACGTCGCGTTCGGAAAGTTCGACAAAATCCAGTCCCTGGATGTTGCCAAGGATCGAGCGGGCTTCATGCAAGCCTGATGCTTTGGGGTTGGGCAGATCGATCTGGGTGAGGTCGCCGGTGATGACGCATTTGGAGTCGAAGCCCAGCCGCGTGAGGAACATGAGCATTTGCGGCGGGGTGGTGTTCTGGGCTTCGTCGAGAATGACGAAGGCATGGTTGAGCGTGCGTCCGCGCATGTAGGCCAGCGGCGCCACTTCGATGGTGCCGCGTTCGATGTGGCTTTCGATGGTCTCCGGCGGCATCATGTCGTGCAGTGCGTCGTATAGCGGGCGCAGATACGGGAAGACCTTTTGCTGGAGATCGCCGGGCAGGAATCCAAGATTTTCGCCGGCTTCGATCGCGGGTCGCGTCAGGATGATGCGGCTAACGTCGTCCTTGAGCAGGGCGGATACGGCCATGGCCATGGCGAGATAGGTCTTGCCGGTCCCGGCCGGGCCGATGCCGAAGGTAATGTCGTTTTTGGCGATGGCATCCAGATAGATCTGCTGTCCCAGCGTCTTGGGGAAGACCGAGGATTTTCGGGGACTGACATCCACCCGGGCGCTGGCCAGTTTCTCGAAGACCTGTTCCTCTCCCCGGTTGAACGCCGCATAGGCATAGCTGACCGCCCGCGCGTCGAGCACGGTGCGGTTCCGCGCCATCCGCAGGCTTTCGATGAAACAGGTGATCTTTTTGGCGGCCTCTTGCGATCCATCGATGTGGATGGCGAGGTCGCGCATGACAAGCCGCAGGCTATGCTCGCGTTCAATTCCATCGAGCAGGCCTTCGAGCACCACGCCGATTTCGCGGGCTTCGTTGGCATTGTCAAAATGGATGGTGCATTTGTTCATGGTTGCCGGAAAGAGACGGACGGGCGGACGTGCCCTCGTGGAAGACGCGGATCATGCCGATTGTTGGGCTGCTTGCACTTCCTGCTGAAACTTCATGTTTTGGAGTTAATTTGATTTTGCGGCAAGCGTCAACAGGTATTCCGCCCGAAGGTAGGGCGTAAAAAGGGGCTTTTACGCCTCTATTTTCTTGATGGCCCGGTAGAGCTCGGTAACGCCCCATGCCTGTGCGCCGCAACCGCGCTGGATGTGCGGCGTATTGCCGTCGATGACTTCCGGCGACTGCCGCAGGCATCCGTTGTTCACCACATCCGACGCGCTGCCAAGGATGGCGAGGGCCGTATCGCGGGCCGGGTCGCCATAGACCATCACCAGTGCCTCGGCGTAGGACGGGAAGGGCCACGTCCACGCGGTGCCATTGTGGTAGGCGGGTTTGCGGCGCGTGTCTTCGTCGCCGTTGTAGTGCCCCCAATACGGGTTGGCCGGATCGTTGAGCAGATGTCCGTCGCGATAGATGGGGGCGGGGTGGCGCACGGGGCGGTCGGCCAGGCTGCGGATCGCGCCGGGGATGAGCAACTGCTCGCAGGCGTCGACGATGCTCCGGCCAAGTTCGGGATCCGTCACCGCGCCGAGTGTAATGGCAAAAAGCTGATTCGAACGCAGCGCGTCGTCCACGGCCGCATCGCGCGCGCCCATGCCCGGCGTTGCCGCCAGGCAGTCGGCCAGATAGGTTGCGTCGCCGGTGTTGATCACGAAACGTTCATGGATCGATTGCTGGACTTGTCCGGCGAGCTTTTTCCATTCAGGAGCCTTGTCGATCCGGGCCAGCATGTTCAGGGCGTAGTGCCACAAGGCTTGGATTTCGATAGGATAGCCTTGGCGCGGCGTGCCGGCCGGATAGTTGGTATCCATCCAGGTGAAGTGCGATGGACTGAAGATGAGTCCGGAATCCCAGTCGAAGGTGATTCCGTTTTGGGTTCCATTGATGAATCCGGTTGCGAGCGAAACGAGCACGTCTTTCAGCGTACGTCCGCCGCAGTCCGCCTTGAGCAGTTTTTGATTTCCCTGTGCGGCCATCAGTTCGTTGCAGGCGACAAAGAACCAGAGCGGGGCGTCGGACGTTTCGCGGTTGTTGTCGTCGTTGCCGCGGATCATGTTCGGGATCGTGCCGCCTTTTTCGAACGTGGCGAATTGGAGCAGGATGTTCTTCGACTCCTCCAACAGGCCGGCGGCGATAATGCCGCGCAGGCAGATCAGCGTGTCTCGGCCCCAGTCGAGAAACCACGGATAGCCGGCGATTACCGTCTGGAAGCCGTCGCGTTTCACGATGAATTGTTTCATGGCCATGGCCATCGCATCGGCGATCGAAAGCTCGGAACCCGTCGCAGGCGGTTTTGCTTTTCCAAAGGTTGGAATATCGTTGATTCCGGCGACGAGTTCGGCGGTGGTGCCGCCGGGCAGCTCGATGCGGAAATAGCCGGGGCTGAATAGATCGGATGAGCCGTCGATGCCGCGGGCCTGGTCGACGAGATGCCCGATCATGTAGTACCACTCCGGCTCTTGGACGAAGCTGCCGTTTTTGAGTGAAAGTTTCATCTGTCGGTTTTTGGCCGGGGCGAAGATGAACCCGTCCTTTTCCGGTTGGATGGCGGATGGCCAATGCGCTTCGGGGCCGGCGAAGGCTTTGGTGACTTCGTGGTTGCAGCGGTCTTCGATATCAGGGCGCAGGATAAGGGTGACCGGCAGATGGTCGGGGAGGTGCTCGGGATCGGTTCCGGCCTCCTCGCGGCGGAAGCTGATTCGGACGGCATTGGTGTCGGGGTGCATCTGCAATGCGGCGGTGAGCGGAATGAGCTGCCCTTCGCCGACCGGCACGGCAAAGTTCCAGACCACGGTGCCATCGTCGGCGACGGTGAATTGTTTTTGGCAGTGGAGCGAGAGTTCGTTGGAATAGTCGCGGCAGACGATCCACGCGCGGCAGCGGGTGAATAGGATGTGGCGGTCGACGGGGACGTCGGGGTGGAGATTGGCGCAGAGCAGTCCGTCGTACTTGCTACGCAGCTCGGCCCAACCGATGCGGACCTGCGACAGCGCGCCATGGTGGTTGGTGCAGATGGCGTAGCGATCGCGGTCGTGGATTTCGCCGGCGAGGCAGGTGGTGATGACCTTGGCGTCGCGTTCTTCGCAGAGCTGCATGATGGGCGATTTTGAATGCTTGATGCCTGCCGGATCAAACATGGTGATCTTGAGCATCCGGTGCTGGTGTTCGGCTGGCGTTTCCAAGGGATGGAAAAGTGTGAAGGATGTGCCGTTGGCGAGCAGTAACGATTTTTGGGAGCGCATCGTCGTGCCGTCTTCGCGGAGTTCGGCCACAAAGCCATGTTCGGCTTTGATGAGCAGGAAGTGGTTGGGCGGGAGCATGACGGAGCGGCTGGTGTCGCGCGGCCATTGCCATGTGGTGACGATGGGCGCGCCGCCGGAGAGGTCGATACAGAGTTTTTTCGGGTCTTCGGTAAAACGGGCGAGGTCGAATTTTTCCAGGGACTGGAAGTAGTGGAAAAGATCCATCGCCTTGGCGCGCAAGCATTGTTCCGTGCTCTTTTCCGAACCACGGTAGGGCGTTTCCATGGTTTGGAGAACGTGCTTCATCCATTCGGGGTTGTCGGTGAGGCAGAGGACCTGACCGGGCTGGAGGTGGAGGATACCGTTGGTGTGGTGTACCGGGCTGCCGGAAAGAAGATCGGTGGCGAATGCGGACAAGTCGCCGTGCCAGCCGACCATGCTTTCGGACTCGTGGTTCAGGTTGGCGAGTATGAGGAGCCGGTTTGCGCTGGTGGCATCGGTGCGCAGGATGGCGGTCGAGTTGTGGTAGCCGTTGGTGACCATGGCCAGCTTCGCGCCGGCGTGGAAGGTGGGGTGGACTTCCATGATGGCGTGGATGCGGCGGATGAAGTCGATCATGTTGGGTTCGGAGTCCCAGTTGAGCGAATGGCTGTTGTGGACGTTGATCTGCTCGGTGGCATACCACTCGACACCATTGGCGAAGCCAAATGCGCCGTTGTGCGAGGTGAGCGCGCAGAAGGCGGTGCGCAGTCGGGCGAACGTATGCGACTTGGCCGCGAGGCGTGCGTTGTCGTGCGTTTCTGCGAAGTGGATCAGATTGCCTTTGGATTCCGACACGCGGATGGATTCGGGCAGGTAGGAGTCGACCTGGCCCTGGTCGTAGTTCTGGAAGATTTCAGAGTAGGCCCAGTTCATACCGGAGTCGGCGAGGAGGTGCTCGGTGACATGCTGGTAGCCGCCGAGGCCTTCGAGCATGAAGATGGTGTCGGGGTATTCCATTCGCACCTTGGCGATGATGTATTCCCACGCGTCGAACGGAATCTTGTAGCCCGCGTCGCAGCGGAATCCGTCGACGCCCTTGCGGCACCAGAAGAGAAACACGCCGGCCATGTGGATCCAGAGGTCGTGGTGGGAATAGTCGAGCTTGGAAAGGTCTTCCCACAACACGCCCCACGCGCCCGGCGACATGAAGGTGTCGTCGGCGTTGCGGTGGAACCATTCGGGATGCTTGATCTGCAGATGCGAGGCCCAGCCGGTGTGGTTGATCGGCATGTCGAGATAGAGCCGGGCGTTGCGGCGGTGGACTTCGTCGACGAGCTCCTGGAACTGGTCGAGCGGGGTGGTCTGTTTATCGAACTCGGCATAGGCGGGATCGACATCGAACAGGTCCATGACGGCGAAGGGACTGCCATAGCGGCCCATGCGTGCATAGGTGGTAGGGGTGGGGTGGATGGGAAGCAGTTGAACGATTTTGCAGCGGAGCGTGCCGACGATGAAGTCGAGTTCCTTGACCAGGTCGCGGAATTTTCCGGACTTTGGAATGACGGCATAGCCAGCCGCGTCGAGTTGGCGGACGGCAGGTTCTTCCTGCGGGGCGATCGCGCCTTTGTATTTTGCTTCGCCGAACTGGCGGACAAAGGCGGTGTACATGGTGTTGCCGGCGCAGGTTTCGGCGGGCTCGACCTTGAGGACGGAGTTGCCGCCTTCCGGCCAGAGGATCTTTTCGGTGCCGTCGGCGATGAAGTAGGCCTTGGCTTCGAAGCGGCCGACGTCGAGGAGCGGAAGGGTGATGCAGAAGCGTTGTTCGCCTTCGGGCACCATCGGGAAGTCATGCCAGTCGCGCGACAGCGGCGGGAGGCCTTGTTCGGCATGCAGGATGATTTCGGAGTGGCGGACGTGCGCGTGGCCGATGTTCGAGCGCAGCCAGGCGTTGCCAGCTTGCCCAGTAAGGTTTTCAAGGGTGAAGGTAACGGTATTGCCCCGGAAATGGATTGTGTGCTCGCCCGGTGCGGGATGCTGTATCAAGTTGCCCATTTAAAATCCTTTTTCAAAAAACGTCCAATGACTGGGAAATCAGAGGTTTTTATAGGCGGATTCGGTTCCAATGTCTGGAAAAAAGGGCGGATTGTTTTGGCTATTGGGCGTTCCGCGGCGGGCGGATCCACTTCTTCAGGAGCAGTTGCGGGTATTCCGGGGTAAAGTTGAATTTGCGCGATAGGGCGAAGAGTGCATCGCGCTGTTCGGGGAAGCGGAAGCCGAGTGCGGTGCAGAGAATGGCCTTTTCTTGAGGAAGGATGCGGAGTTCAAGCAGGGGCTTGATGCCGGGTGCTGTTTCAGCAAGGAGGAATGCGGCGGTTTCCCGTTGGGTTCGGGATGAGGTTCCGATTTCGGCGACCGCCTTGGCGAGTTGTGTGTCGGCGATGTCGGTAAATCCATGGTAGCGGGCGGCGCAGTAGAGTATGAGGTGGTCGGTATAGGGATGGTTTTCGTTTTGGTTGAGCAGGGGCTGCGCCTGTTCGATGTTGCCGTCAAAAAGAAGGTGCTGTAGTTCGGCGTCTGTGCTGCCGGATGCCACGAGGCTATCGATGTAGTCGGTTGCATTGCCGACCGCGTGGAATCGTTCGGCATTGAACAGGTCTCCCCAGAGAATGGATTCGCCCGCTTCCGGGGGCTGGAAGGTGGCTATGAAGTCGCTGGCTTGCTGGTGTTCGCCGAGCAGCGTCAGGTATCGGACTATCTTTGCGGCCACTCTTCCGTTCTGGGGATCATCCGCGATGGCCGTCCGGCATTCCTGGAGCAGGGGAGCGTAGTCTTCCATGGCGAGATGGATCTGGGTATTGATGGATTTGAATGTCGGATTATCGGGCGATTTCTCCAAGGCTTTTTCGGAGTATGGCAGTGCGGCTGCGAACTCGCCGGAGCAGAGCAGGTCGTAGGCGATGGCGTTGTAGCCGAAGCCGTTGCTCCCTTGGCCCTGCTCGGATTTTCCGAAGAGGATTTGGGCATCCGCGTGGTTGCGGGCCACGCGTGCCAGCAGATAGAAGTATTCGGGGGTGTTTGGATGCGCTTCGCAGAGGAGGGCGTACTCGGTCTGCAAGTCGTAGTCGGGTTGCCGGGCATCCATGAAGTTTTGGTAGAACTCGTGCCATTCGATCAACGGCGGTTCGGTGTCCCTGCCGCGCTTAAGGAAGGCCAGTGTATTTTTGATGGGCAACCCGTCGATGGCGATCGCCAGCAGGTCTTTCGTTTCCGGGCTGGCCGGTTCGATGATGAGGGCGCGGCGGACGTACGCGCTGGCATCGTTGGTTTTTCCTTGGGCGTTCAGCAACTCAACGACTTCAAGGTGGCTTTTTGGTGTGAGGTGGGATAGGCGGGTCTGGGGGGAGTGCCCGCTTCTGGCCCATACCGGAAAAGAGGAAAAAGGGTGGTTGATGCCCGTCATGGCGTTGACCGTTTCTCCAAAGATGTAGTCGTTGGTCGTTTGTCCGTTGTACATGGTTTCGGTCGTGACGACGGCAAGGGAGTCGGGATTGAGCACGAGTGCGTAGTTCCGGAACTTTTGCTTGATCAGCGATGTGGTATAGCTGAAAGAAACCGGTGCGTCGTGCCCGGGTAGCCCGTGGGTTTGAAGAAGATGTTTCCCGAGCCGAAGCGTGATGCGTTTCACGCCGTAGGGGTTCATTCGGTATTGGGATCCATCGATTTCAACCAAATAGGGTTTGGAGAAACCGCTGACCAGCCAGGCGGTATGGTTTCGCATGGCGGAAATACCGGTGGCCAGCAGCGCGATGCATACGCAGGCCGAAACGGCGATAATGAACGCGTAGGGGCGCACCATCGCTTCGGGCTGGGCGCACAGCACTTCCATTTGTTGCTTGTCGCCCTTCTCGCGAAGGGATTGGCAGAGCGCCAGCAATTCCTCCGCGCGCGGGCCGGCGCCTAGGACGATGGCCTTGCGGCAATAGGTTTCCGCTTCTTCATAGTGGCCAAACCGGCAGAGCCCCTGCGCAATCACCAACTGGAGCTGCATGTGGGAATAGAAGCGCCGTCCGTATGAATTCATCACATCCATGAACCACGATTCTTCGTTGTACACCATTAGAGTGTGCAAACCGTTCAAGGCCGTGTCGGGATTGTCGGATTCGGATGTGAAGCCCTCCATCATTGCCGCCAAATCGTTCGTGCGATGCTTTTGATAGGAGCGGTTTGAAGTGATGACCCGGTGGCCGCAATGCGGGCATTCGTCGACGATGTGCTTTTTGCCGAGAGGAATGAGTGGAAATTGCCGAAAGTGGAAGAATTGTCCCGTCGTATAGGAATTGAGCGCCGTCAGTTTACGGCATGAATCGCAAATGCCATAACGCGACGCGATGCTGTTTTTGCCGTAATAGTCTAATCCGAAAAAGTCCTGCATCGATCCTGCTTCCCTTGATTGCGCTCCCGAAAACGGGCACTTGCAACATGCGTATCATTTTGAATCGAGAATTTTCAAGAATATATTGGGTTCCGGCACGGAGGGCGGAATGGTGTTGGCGTGGACATGGGCCGGCCTAGTCCTTCCGCTTTCCATGTTTCCATGTGTAGACTCCCGATGCGCAAAGGATCAGGCCAAAAGCGGCCATGAACAGGTAGTGGGGCCGGGGGGTTTGATGCCACGCCGCGAAGCCCGTCGCACATACGACCAGCCCGATCGCCAGCAGCAGTAGTCCCATTTTCCCAACCTCTTTCGCGGTTTTGCGGACTTCGTTTCCATTCGGTGGTTGAGAGTGTTCCATGGCTATTTCTTTTTAGCTTTCACATAGATGTCGTGAGTGGTCTTGCCGCCCGGATTCTTCCGGCGTTCGATTTCGAACAGGTCGGTGGCCTCGAACAACAGGGTAAAGGTACGGAAACCATAGGTGCGTGGATCGAAATCGGGATACTGGCGCTTGATCAGGCTCCCGCACGTTCCCAGTGGAGCCCAGCCGTCCTCGTCGGCATATT
>JAIPJC010000109.1 GCA_021734345.1 Kiritimatiellales bacterium
ACCACCGAGATCTACGACTATCTGCGCCTGCTCTTCGCCAGCATCGGCAAGGCGCATTGCTACAAATGCGGCAAGCCGGTTTCCGGCCAGAGCGCCGAGGAGATCGTCGAACAGCTGATGCAGCTGCCACAGCAAACGAAACTGATGCTGCTCGCGCCGCTGGTGCGCGGCCGCAAGGGCGAGCACCTGGACATCTTCGAATCGATCCGCAAGCAGGGTTTTGTCCGCGTGCGCGTCAACGGCGAGATCCTCGAAATCGAAAACATTCCCAAGCTGGCGAAAACCAAGAAGCACACCATCGAAGCGGTGGTGGACCGGCTGGCGATCACCGACGATATCCGCAGCCGCATGACCGATTCGGTCGAGCTGGCGCTCCGGCAGGGCGAAGGCTTGATGACCGTGTTGACCTCCACCGATTCCGGCGATTGGGACGAACGCATCTATTCCGAAAACAATGCCTGCCTCGACTGCGGCATCAGTTTCGACGCCTTGCAGGCGCGCCACTTTTCGTTCAACAGCCCCTACGGCGCCTGCCCTGCCTGCCACGGACTGGGCACGCAGTTGATCTTCGACGAAGATTTGGTCGTGCCGGATAAAACCCTCGCGTGGGAAAAGTCGATCCATCCATGGCGCTACGGCGGCCACCGCGCGATCATCTACTACAACAAGTTGCTCTCCGCCGTGGGCGAGAGCTACGGCATCAAGCCGGGAACCCCTTTCGCAAAATTGCCGCGTAGCTTTGTCGACGTCTTGTTCAACGGTTCGGGCGAGACGGAGATCAAGTACTACATGCGCCGCCGGGTGATTTCCAAACCGTTCGAAGGCGTGTTCCCGATCCTCAACCGGCGGTTGGAGGAAAACGAAAACGAGGCGATGAGCCATTGGCTACGTGGCTACATGACGCGGCGCGACTGCCCCGAATGCAACGGCGCGCGGCTGCGGCCCGAAGTGCTCGCCTGCAAGGTAAACGGTCGCAATATCCGCGAGATGATCACCGACTCGGTGATTGATTCGCAGCGGTTTTTCGACGCGATGAAACTCACGAAGCAGGAAGGGCTGATCATCAAGGAGATCCTCAAGGAGATCCGTTCGCGGCTCGGCTTCATGGTCAATGTCGGGCTCGACTATCTGACGCTCGACCGCGAGAGCGGCACGCTCTCCGGCGGCGAGGCGCAGCGCATCCGGCTGGCGACGCAGATCGGGGCCGGACTTGTCGGCGTTGTTTATGTTTTGGATGAACCGAGCATCGGCCTGCACCAGCGCGACAACGACCGGCTGATCGGAACGCTCAAGGGACTGCGCGATCTGGGCAACACCGTGATCGTCGTCGAGCACGACGAGCAAACCATCCGCACGGCCGATTTTGTGATCGATATGGGTCCCGCCGCCGGCCGCCATGGCGGCGAGGTGGTTTTTGCCGGCACGACCGACAAGCTGCTCAAGGCCGACACGCTGACCGCCCAGTATTTGCGCGGCGAAAAAAAGGTCGGTGTGCCGGGACAACGCACCAAGCCCTACAAGGGTTGGATCGAGCTCAAGGGCGCCGAGGCCAACAACCTGAAAAAGGTGACGGCCAAATTTCCGTTGGGACTCTTCACCTGCGTGACCGGCGTATCCGGCAGCGGGAAAAGCACGCTGGTCGACCATACGCTCAAGCGCGCGCTGGCGCGCCACTTCAACGGATCGAAGGATGCGCCCGGGAAACACGCGGATCTCCAGGGCTTGGAACTCGTCGACAAGATGATCGTGATCGACCAGTCGCCGATCGGCCGTACGCCTCGTTCGAACCCGGCAACCTACACCGGCGCATTCACCGATATCCGCGACCTGTTTTCGACCCTGCCCGCCTCGAAGATGCGCGGCTACAAGCCCGGACGCTACAGCTTCAATGTCAAGGGAGGCCGCTGTGAAAAATGCAAGGGCGACGGCATCCTCAAGATCGAGATGCACTTCCTGCCGGACGTCTACGTGCCGTGCGAGCAGTGCGGCGAAAAGCGCTACAACCGCGAAACGCTCGAGGTCCACTACAAGGGCAAGAACATTGCCGAGGTGCTCGATATGACCATCAGCGAAGGGCTCGAGTTTTTCGAGGCCGTCCCGAAGATCAAGCGCAAGCTGCAAACCCTCAGCGACGTCGGGCTCGGCTACCTTAAACTCGGCCAGCCCGCCACGACGCTTTCCGGCGGCGAGGCGCAGCGCGTCAAGTTATCGTCCGAACTGAGCAAGCGCTCCACCGGCCAGACCGTCTATATTCTCGACGAGCCGACCACCGGCCTGCACTTTGCCGATGTCGACAAGTTGCTGGAGGTTTTGGAACGGCTGCGCGACGAAGGCAACACCGTCATCGTCATCGAGCATAACCTAGATATGATCAAGCGCGCCGACCACCTCATCGACCTCGGTCCCGGCGGCGGCATCAACGGCGGCACCATCGTCGCCTGCGGCCCGCCGGAAAAGGTCGTTAAATGCAAGGAATCGTACACCGGTCAATACTTGAAGGATGTGTTGGCGTGATGAGTGACGATTGAGGCGTGAAACCCTTCACAACTCACGCTTCACTCGTCACGAACCCTAGCGCGCGGATCTTCTGTTTTAATGATGCCGAAGCGTTTTGCGCGTCCACCTCCGTGTTCATGAATTCGCGGCGGGTGCGGTAGTTCTTGCGGAGCGAGTCGAAGTTGCGGGCGCGGTCGACTTCATTGTGGACGGCGGCGTCGCGGATGAGCCGGTCGTCGGTTTCGATATCGTAGATGCGCTTGATGATTTCGTGCAGCACGTCCTCGTCTTCGCGGCCAGTGCAGTCGATTCCGAGGGTGGGGATTTCCGGAGCAGGAAGCGAGGCGGCGATGTTCCAGTCCTTGGAAATTTCGAAGAAGTTGCACAGCTCGTTGTAGCAGGCGATGGTGCCGTTGAGCTTGCCTTCGTAGGAGTGGCCGGCGATGTGCGGCGAGGCGAGGTCGGCCCTTTTCAGTACGTCGATGCGGAAGGAGGGCTCGGGGCTCCAGACATCAAGCACCATATGCGAAACCACGCCGGCCTGCCGGGCGGAGAGAAGCGCGTCGTAGTCGCATACGCTGCCGCGCGCGGCATTGATGAAGATGGTGCCGGGTTTGAGCTGCTCGAAGAAGCGGTAGTCGGCGAGGTGGTCGGTCGGCCACGGTCTTTCCTTCACGAGCGGGAGGTGGAGGGTGACGATGTCGGCGGTGGCCAGTACGGTTTCCAGGGAGTAGAAGTCGGGGTCGGTGGAGCTGGCGGCCAGCGGGGGGTCGTTGCGCAGGACGTTCATGCCGAGCGCTTCGCATTTTTTCACAACACGGCTGCCGACGTTGCCGCAACCGACGACGCCGATGGTTTTGCCGGCGAGGTCGAGGCCGTGGCGGGCGCGCAGGACGAGCAGGGCGGCGACGACATATTCGGAAACGCTGTTGGCGTTGCAACCGGGCGCGGCGCACCAGTAGATACCGCGCGCCTCGAGCCAGGCGGCATCGATGTGGTCGGTGCCGGCGGTGGCGGTCCCGACAAACTTGACCGGCGTGCCTTCGAGCAGGGCACGGTTGACTTTTGTTTTGGAGCGGACGATGAGCGCGTCGGCATCGAGCAGGTCGTTGCGGGTGATCTCGCGATCCGGGAGCACGACGGTCTTCCCGGCGTGGGAGAGAGCGTCGTGGCCCAGCAATACGGTTTCTGCACAAACGATCTTCATGGGCGCATTGTTTGCCGAACCGGGGTGCGGCTCAAGTTCCAATGATTGGAAAGATCAGCGTTCCCGGTGGAACTCGCGTTCCTTGATGGCAGGGTGATGTTTGCTGTGTTTCTTATGGCGGTCGTGGGTGGAATTCTTTTTCCAGAGGTGGGTGAACCACAGCTTGGCGGTTGCCACAAGGCTCAGGCAGATGGTGATGACAGCGGTCAGAAAGAGGGTGAAGACACCTTTTTGCCGATATACGTCCGTGCCGTCCTCTTTGGAAAAGAAGGACATGGCGGTCAACAGGCCGACGATGAGCACCAAGATGAGCACCATCGAGACCACCGGATGGGGCCGGAGGGTGAAGTGCGGTACTTTTCCTCTGGATTGCATCGACATAGTTTGCAGTTGAGTTGATGTGTTGTAACTAAATCCGTTTCATCGTGTCCGAAACGTGAAGGCAATAAACTATATTACTCCTGTCGAGGGAATTTCAAAATCAGACTATTTGACTCTTCGACGGCTCCGGTCGGGGATCCCCCGAAGGCATCGCATTCGGGGTGTCGCCAAAACTGGCTACACGGGCGGGATTGCCCGGAACCGCAGAATAGACTACGACTCTCTTCCCGGGGGAGGCTTGATTGGCTGTGGCAGGCCCGTCCAACGAAGATCTCGATGCGAGAAACAACCGAGTACACATGGAGTGCGATGAAAGTCAGGGTTTTGCAGGTGTTGATAGGTGTCGGGTTCGTGGTTGGTGCCTGGGCATCCTCCGTGACGATAGATAAATTTTTGGTACTTGATCCGGCCAACCCTTCCACGTCTTTGAAGCAGTACAACGGGAACACGGTCGTGTATGACGGCTTTTATCTTTCCGCGCTGTCCAATGGGATCAACAATGCCCGGATATCGACCGACAGCAGCAAGAACTGGGGCGCAGGCGTTGGAGTCGACACGCTTAGCTTCAGCCGGTCCATTAACAACAATGGAACGACCTCGGAAGCGATTGAACTCTATGTTTCCGCAGATGCCGCCAAGGGTGCGTATGGGGGATTGTCCAGCCTAGCGGTTGTGGGAGGGACTTCGACGGTTGTGATCGAGGGATTTGCATCCGATCCGCAGGCATCATCCGCCAACGGTTCGGTCAACTACGTTTCGGGCAAGGTGATGTGGACACAGGCCTCGAGCGGTGGAACCATTGCATTCTCCAATGCGGCGGCTTCGCCCATTGGAACGACCTTGCGCTTTTCCAATGGCAGCACAGTTGGAACCGCAAACCAGTTTGGGCTGGCCGCCTTTTCATATATATCCACCAGTCCGGTTCCCGGAAAGGCAAGCATTGCCGTGTTGGATCCTTCGTCCGCCGAGGTCGCGTGGTATGGGGAGCGCGGCGAGAACTACCGGATGGAGAATACCGGGAACCTCTCCGGCGTTTGGAGCAATACATTCGGGCGCATCAAGGGAACGGGAGATACATCGGCCGTAACAACATCAACCGTGACGGCGACGGCGTTCTTCCGCGTAGTGCCCGATGATACGGGCATGATTTTTGGTGCAAATGTGAACCAGTTTGGCGAAGCCTTGGAGGTCCCGCTGCTTGAACAGAGCCGCTCGGAATGGGTGCGCGTTTTCTTTCCGATCAAGAAATTCCTCAACGGGTCGCGCGATCTGGCGAACGATGCCGACCTCGAAGCCGTGAAGGTGGCGGTGCTATCCGGCCGCAAGCTGCTGCTGTGCCTCAAGTTGAACTTCGACGACGGAACCTACCGAGTACCTGAACCCGACACGCCGTACGAAGCCGAATGTTTCCAGTGGGTAGATGATCTGATGAGCGCGCTCGATGGCTTGGTTTCGGTGCTCGAAACGGTCAACGAGGTAATGATCGACACCTATCCCGACGACTTGCTGCCCGGTACCAACGGAGTCATCCCGATGGTGCAGTTCCTCCAGCGGCTCGTCGCCCATGTTGCGGCGCTCGGCTACACCACGCCCGAAGGCGATCCGCTTCCGCTCTATTCCGGCGGCTTCACTCGGCTCTACGATGCCAACATGCAGGTGCGTCCGGCCGTGCCCGCATTGCTGGCATGGGTGAACAGCGATAGCCGTTTGACCGGTGTAAACTTCCACATCCATGCGCAGGAGTTTTCATATTTCCAGGACAGCTACGACTTTCTGCGACAGGCCATCCCTTCCAAACCAGCCATTGTGACCGAGTTTTCCTTGGTCTGGAAATACAAGCAGAACCTCAATAAGCCGTTCAGTACCTGGCCGACGGGCTCGGATTTTGCCAACCTGTATGGGTACGGTACGAGCATGATCGTGCGCGACTACATCAACTTGGCCATCACCAATACTGTTTCCGAAACCGAGTGGAACGCGTTTCTCGAAGCCATGCCTTGGTACGACACGCACTTTCTCGGCAGTGCCTGCGAGGTCATGCAGAGCAACGGAACGGCCATCGCCACCTTCGCCTTCCAGCAGGCCAGTTCGGGCGGTACGGTGCTGGGGCCGGATGACACGCCATGGATACTCAACCCCATCTTCGCCAACTTTGTCGCCACCAACGGCCTACCGTCCGCCGCGGTGAACCAAGGGTTTTTCGACGACTACCTCAGCTGGTAGGAACCGTGCGGCTTTGTATGTTCGCCGATAAGATGTAACTGATTTGGCAACGAAATGTCCGAAGCGCTTAGGCAATGTGAAGCATCCGGTTTTTGCCGGATTTCAAAATTAGACTGTTTGCCGCTTCAGGCGGTGACCAAAATCTTTTCACCGGGGGGCTGCACTGTTCGTGCAAAGGGTTTGCGTATGGATTGGCCGCTCCAAAATGATGGAAATTGCATCCAGGCCTTCTTCGCGCAACATTCGTTCCCCAATGCTGGGAAACTCGCTGAAGGCTGATACGTTCTTTAAGCCGTTTGCGTTGACGTGGCAAGGGGTGGGGGATAATCTCCAGCCCTAGATATTCCGCATCAAAAGGAATATAACTCTGAGCAGCAACGGAACGGGAAGAGACGGCTAATGAACACTATGATTTCCTCAGAGCGTGAGCTTGAACAACAGTTCATCGAGAAGCTCCGCGGTCTCAAATACGAATACCGTCCGGACATCTGCGACCGCGCTGCGCTGGAGAAGAATTTCCGCGAGAAATTCCAAGCTCTTAACCGCGTCAACCTGACGGACAGCGAATTTTCACGTTTGCTTGAGGAAATCATTTCCCCGGATGTGTTTACCGCCGCCCGCATTTTGCGTGAACGCAACAGTTTCACCCGCGACGACGGCACCCCGTTCAACTACACCTTGGTCAATATCAAGGACTGGTGCAAAAACCACTTTGAGGTGGTCAATCAGCTCCGCATCAACACCGACAACAGCCATCACCGCTACGATGTAATCCTACTCATCAATGGCGTTCCGGTAGTGCAGGTTGAATTGAAAACCCTTGGTGTCAATCCGCGCCGGGCGATGGAGCAGATTGTCGAATACAAAAACGATCCCGGCAACGGATACACACGGACGCTTCTCTGCTTCATCCAGCTTTTCATTGTCAGCAACCGCAGCGATACCTGGTATTTCGCCAACAACAACGCCCGTCACTTTGCATTCAATGCCGACGAACGATTTCTACCCGTTTACCAGTTTGCGGACGAGGCGAACAAAAAGATCACCCATCTCGACAGCTTCGCCGAGACCTTCCTCGTCAAATGCACACTCGGCCAGACGATCAGCCGCTACATGGTGCTCATCGCCAGCGAGCAGAAGCTGATGATGATGCGCCCGTATCAGGTCTATGCCGTCAAGCAGATCGTGGACTGCATTCACCAAAACTGCGGCAACGGCTACATCTGGCACACCACCGGCAGCGGGAAAACGCTCACTTCCTTCAAGGCATCCACCCTTCTGAAAGACAATCCGGACATTGAGAAATGCATCTTCGTCGTGGATCGCAAGGATCTCGACCGGCAGACCCGCGAGGAGTTCAACCGGTTCCAGGAAGGCTGCGTCGAGGAAAACACCAATACCGGCGCTTTGGTGCGCCGCCTCCTTTCCGATGACTACGCCGACAAAGTGATCGTCACTACGATCCAGAAGCTCGGCCTCGCGCTGGACGAAAACAGCAAGCGCAACAAGCAGCACAAAAAGGCGGGTCGATCCACCTACAAGGAACGACTGGAGCCGCTGCGCGACAAACGAATCGTCTTCATCTTCGACGAGTGCCATCGTTCCCAGTTCGGCGACAACCACAAGGCCATCAAGGAGTTCTTCCCCAAAGCCCAGCTCTTCGGCTTCACCGGAACGCCCATTTTCGAAGACAACGCTTCGTTGCACAAGATTGAAGACCAGCAGGCCTCCATGCGCACCACCGAAGACCTCTTCCAGCAACAGCTGCACGCCTATACCATCACCCACGCCATTGAAGATCAAAACGTCCTGCGCTTCCATGTGGACTACTACAAGCCCGAGGGGCAAAACGTGCCGAAGCCAGGCGAAGCCCTCGCCAAGAAAGCGGTCATCGAGGCCATCCTCCCGAAACACGATGCCGCCAGGGGCGGACGCCGCTTCAACGCGCTCTTTGCCACCGCGTCGATCAACGACGCCATCGAATACGTCGAGCTGTTTGCCGCGACGCAAAAAGAGAAGCAGTCCGCCGATCCCGACTTCAAGCCGCTGAACATCGCTTGCGTCTTCTCGCCGCCCGCCGAGGGCAATCCCGATGTGAAACAGATCCAGGAAGATCTGCCGCAGGAAAAACAGGACAACGCCGTCGAACCCGAGAAGAAAAAAGCCGCCCTTAAGGCGATTCTCGCCGACTACAACACTCGCTACGAAACGAATCACACGATCAGCGAATTCGACCTTTACTATCAGGATCTGCAGAAGCGCATCAAAGACCAGCAATGGCCCAACGCCGACTATCCGTCCGCGCAGAAGATCGACATCACCATCGTCGTGGACATGCTGCTCACCGGTTTCGATTCCAAATACCTCAACACGCTCTACGTCGACAAAAACCTCAAGCACCACGGACTGATTCAGGCCTTCTCCCGCACCAACCGCATCCTCAACGCCACCAAGCCCTACGGCAACATCCTCGACTTCCGCGCCCAGCAGGAGGCCGTCGATGCCGCCATTGCACTCTTTTCCGGGAAAAAAGCAGGTGAACAGGCGCGGGAAATCTGGCTGGTCGACAAAGCCCCCGTCGTCATTGATCGCCTCAAAACAGCCAAACGGAAACTCGACGAATTCATGCAGTCCCAAGGCCTGGAAGCCAAACCGGAAGCTGTGCCCAATCTTAAAGGCGATGCCGCCCGTGCCGCCTTCATCAACCACTTTAAGGATATCCAGCGACTCCAGACCCAGCTCGACCAGTACACCGACCTCACCCCGGAGCAGAAACAGGAGATCGGCCAGACCCTGCCCAAGGATGACCTGCGCGCCTTCCGGGGCGTCTACCTCGAAACCGCCCAGCGCCTTAAAACCCTCCGCGAAACCCCCGGTTTTGACGACCGGGTCTGCGAAACTCCCGACGTTCCGTACGGCAGTCCGGTCGATCAGATCGACTTTGAATTCGTTCTCTTCGCCTCCGCCGACATTGACTACGACTACATCATGAGCCTCATCGCCAAGTTCTCGGAGAAAGGGCCGGGCAAATCGAAAATGACCCGCGAAGAACTCATCGGCCTCATCAGCGCCGACGCCAAATTCATGAACGAGCGCGATGACATCGCCGAATACATCGGCACGCTCAAAGCGGGCGAAGGGCTCAGCGAAACCGCCATCCGCGACGGCTACACCCGCTTTAAGGCCGAAAAGAATGCCAAGGAAATCGCCGCCATCGCCGGAAAACACGGGTTGCCTGTTGAATCCCTGCAAAAATTCGTGGATGGAATCCTCGACCGCATGATCTTCGACGGCGAACAGCTCGGCGACCTCATGGCCCCGCTCGACCTCGGATGGAAAGCCCGCACGCAAAAGGAACTCGCCCTCATGAAAGACCTTCATCCGCTTCTCACCAAACGCGCCGGAGGGCGCGACATTTCAGGACTCTCGGCTTATGAACAGTAAAAGCCCGGTTCTAAATATGGCGAATTCGAGAGGTTTAGAGCTTCGTCTGCGTTTTAATCCCATCGAATTCGATGGGATTAGAACGGGTTCACTCGCCAGATGCGCATCTTCACCGATATCGAATTGGAAGCAGCTTCAGTTGTTAAGCAATACTTAACTACTGCCTACAAGCAATAAGAGAGAAACGACCTATGCGGAATAAATGGATTTATGTGCTGACGGATCATTTTGTTGACGTCAACAAAATGATCGAACGCCGCCTCAGCTCGGAAGAGAAAAAGGCCCTCAAAAAACCGGACACCTTGGAAGGCGCATGAGCAGTAAGCCAAAAACCACCGCCACAAAGGAATCCGCCAAACCCGCGCTGGTGCCGAAGCTGCGGTTTCCGGAGTTTCGCGGGGCGGAGGGGTGGAAAAGTAAGCGGCTAGGGGATCTCTTCTCCGACCGGCAGGAGGCGGGCCTGACTGGCTTGCCACTCTTATCTTTGATGGACAAAGAGGGCATCGTTCCGCAAGAGGACAGCAACCGAAAGAACAACTCCAACAGTGATAAATCAAAATATCTGAGAGTTGTTCCCGGCGATATCGCCTATAACACAATGCGGATGTGGGAAGGCCGAAGCGCATTTGTCGGTTTGGAAGGATTGGTCAGCCCGGCATACACGGTTTGTGAGCCTAAACCGGGCGTCCACAGCCTGCTTTTCTCTTATTACTTCAAGACACCACAGCTCATCGAACAATTCCGGCGATACTCGCAGGGCCTCGTTAAAGACACACTCAACCTGAAGTATGCAGCCTTCTCGCAAATATCGACTTTTATCCCGACTCTTCCCGAACAGCAAAAAATCGCGGAGTGCCTGAGTTCGGTGGACGAGCTGATCGGTGCGCAAGCGCGGAAAGTGGACGCGCTCAAGACCCATAAAAAAGGGTTGATGCAGCAACTTTTCCCCCAAGAAGGCCAAACCCAACCCCGCCTCCGCTTCCCCGAATTCCAAAATGATGGGGAATGGGAGGAAGTGGCTTTGGGTGACATCGCCGAGATCAAGCTCGGCAAGATGCTCGACAAACAGAAGCACACTTCAGGACATCTTCTGCCATACCTCAACAATTTGGCGGTGCGCTGGAATGAGGTTAACACATCGGACTTGCCGAAGATGTATTTCATCGACCGCGAGTTGGATCGCTTCGGACTGCGAGCTGGTGATGTCGTTGTCTGCGAAGGAGGAGAACCCGGACGCGCAGCCGTTTGGGACGGGCGCTTGCCTGACCTCAAGTTTCAGAAGGCGATTCACCGCGTTCGCTTCAACGTGCCGTTCGAGCCAAAGATTTTGGTTCTACATCTCGAAAACCTCGCAGGCACGACTGCGTTCGAAATGCTCTTCACAGGCGGCGGCATCAAACACCTAACCGGAGAGACATTCTCCCGCCTCAAGATTCCGCTAATACCCCACGCCGAACAACAACGCATCGCCGATTGCCTTTCATCCCTCGACGATCTGATCACCGCCGAAACCAAAAAGCTCGAAGCCCTCAAGCTCCACAAGAAAGGGCTGATGCAGCAGCTTTTCCCATCTTCGGAGGAATTCGAAGCATGAGCGCGCCTGGGAACGCCGACGTCCCCGTCGGCAACACACAAAAAACAATAAAAGCCGACGGGGACG